>VGOD01000019.1 GCA_016876015.1 Chloroflexota bacterium | reverse complement strand
TGACAGGCCAGCGAGACAGACGTATAATGTATGCACTCATTACATACATATGTCGCGGGGGTCATGCATGAGACGTCTGTCTCTGAGCGCAGTGCTGCTTGTTGTGCTACTCCTGACGGCTGGTTGCGTATCAGCCGCGGCGACTCCCGCGCCAGCGAGTCAACCGGCAGCGCCGCCTGCGATGCAGCCAACCGCTCCGGCAGCCACCAAACCGGCCGAAGCGGCCCCGCCCACCGCACCGGCGGCCGGCAAGCCCGGCATTCTACGGCTGGCTACGACCACCAGCACGGCGGATTCCGGGCTGCTGGACTTCATTCTGCCGGCGTTCGAGAAGGCCAACCACTGCAAGGTTGATGTGGTGGCGGTGGGCAGCGGCCAGGCCATCGAGATCGGTCGCAAGGGGGATGCCGACGTGCTGCTCGTCCACAGCCGCAGCGCCGAAGATCAGTTCGTGGCCGATGGCTTCGCCGTCGAGCGTTTCGATGTGATGTACAACGACTTCGTCATCGTCGGTCCCAAGGAGGATTCGGCCAGGATCAGCGGTATGAGCGCCGGCAAGGACGCGTTCCGGTCGATCATGGCAGTACAGGCGCCCTTTGCCAGCCGCGGCGATAAGTCTGGGACCCACACCAAAGAGCTTGGGCTGTGGGCGGCGCTGACCGTCACCCCGACCAAGGAGATGCGCTGGTATAACTCGCTGGGTCAAGGGATGGGCGAGACGCTGCTCTTCGCCAATGAACGGCGGGCGTACACCCTGGCCGATCGCGGCACTTTCCTGGCGATGCGCGACAAGCTGCCGGGCCTGACGATCCTGGTCGGCGGCGCCAACCTGGCCGAGAACCAGGACAAAGCTCTGCGCAATCCCTACGGCATCATGGCGGTCAATCCGGCGAAGCATCCCGCGGCCAATGCTGAATTGGCAGGCAAGTTCGTGCGGTGGTTCCTCTCGGCCGAAACCCAGCGCGCCATCGGGGGCTTCGGCGCGGACAAGTTCGGTCAGCCGCTTTTCTCCGCGGCGGCGCGGCCGTAATCGGCGAATCAGAATGCTCGTGCAATCCGTGGCTACCCTTCCGGGTTAGAGAGGCTTACTCTGAACGACTTGACTCGTGGCTTCGTGGAAGCCATTCGTCTGCTTGCCGGCGGCGACGCCGAGCTGGCTCAGATCGTGTTGTTGTCGCTGAGCGTCACGGGCCTGGCGCTGCTGATCAGCGTCCTGATCGGCGCGCCGATCGGCGCAGGGCTAGGGCTGACGTGCACGCGGTGGCACGGGTTGATCACGGCCATTCTATATACTGGCATGGGGCTGCCGCCGGTGGTGGTGGGGTTGTTCGTCTACATGATGCTCTCCCGCAGCGGCCCGTTTGGCGGGTTGGGATGGCTGTTCACCCCGCGGGCGATGGTGGTCGCACAGACGATCATCGCGCTGCCGTTGGTCATGGGTCTGACCATGACCGCGGTGCGCAGCGTGGATCCCGGCTTGCGGCTGCAGGTGCGCTCGCTCGGCGCGACGCCGGTGCAAGAGGCGTGGGCTGTGCTGGTCGAGGCGCGCATCGGCGTGGTAGCCGCCATCGTCGCTGCGTTCGGCGGCATCATCTCCGAGGTGGGCGCGGTGATGCTGGTGGGCGGCAACATCGCCGGCAAGACGCGTGTGCTCACCACCGCCATCGTGCTCAACACCCGCCAGGGTGAATTCGCCCTGGCCATCGCGCTCGGTATCATTCTTCTCGCGTTGGCGTTTCTGGCGAATGTCGCGCTGTTGAGATTGCAGGGACGCACGTAGATTGGTAGATTGGTAACTTGGTAGACTGGCTTCCCAAGCCACCGCGTCCCAAGTTACCGTGTCCCAATCTACCGCGTCCCAAGTTACCAAGTTACCGAGTCCCAATGTACCAACTCACCAACCTCCGCCACATTTACGGCACGCGCGTGGTGCTCGACCTGCCCACACTGGAGGTCCGCGAAGGCGAGATCCTGGCCATCGTCGGGCCGAGCGGCGCGGGCAAATCCACGCTGCTGCGGCTTCTCAACTTCCTGGAAGTTCCTACTTCTGGCATCATTCGCTACCGTGGTCAGGTGGTGAACGCCGCCACGCCGCTCGCCGTCCGGCGCCAGGTGACGACCGTCTTCCAGCGGCCCGCGCTGATGCGCGCCAGCGTGCGGGCCAACGTCGCCTATGGCCTGGGGCTGCGTGGCCTGCCCGCCGATGGCCGGCTGGATGAGATGTTGCGAGAGGTCGGGTTGGCTGACCTGGCGCGTCAGTCCAGCCACACTCTTTCTGGGGGCGAGATGCAGCGCGTAGCGCTGGCGCGCGCGCTGGTGATCCAACCGCACGTGCTCTTGCTCGACGAGCCGACTGCCAACCTCGACCCATACAACGTCGCGCTGATCGAAGAGCTGGTGCGCGCCTACAACGCGCGACACGGCACAACGGTCGTCGTGGTCACGCACAACATCTTTCAGGCCAGGCGGCTGGCTCACCGCGTGGGCCTGCTGTTGAACGGCAGTCTGGTGGAGCTGGCCGACGCTGATCGCTTCTTCCACGCGCCGTCCGACCCCCGCGCCGCTGCCTTCGTGCGCGGGGAGATGGTGTATTGAGATTGCAGATTGCAAATTGCAAATCTGCCATTTGCCCACCATGCTCACCATCCATCTCACCAGCGGTTCTCCTGAATACGCCCAGATCGTCGAACAAATCCGACTGGCGGTGGCGCGCGGGGAACTGAGGCCAGGCGAGCGGCTGGAGCCGGTGCGCGAGCTGGCCGGTCGCCTGGGCGTCAATCCGAGCACGACCGCGCGCGCCTATCGAGAGCTGGAGCAGGCCGGAGTCATCGAGACGCACGGACGTCGCGGCACGCATGTGGCGCAAGCGCCCGATGTCAAGGCGTTGGCCGATCTGCGCGCGACCCGACTGCGCGGGCTGGCCGAACGCGCCGTGGTCGGGGCGCTGGCGCAGGGCTATACACCAGAGGAGATCGAGGCCGCGCTGGGGTTGCAGCTTGCGGCCTGGCGCGAGCGCCGTGCGCATCCTCCGCACCCTCTTGCTCCTGAAGGCCGCGGCCGCCGGTCCGCCGAGCAGTGCGTCTTCGCCGGCAGCCATGACCTGGCCCTGGAGGCGTTGTGGGCGCAGGCGCGGCGTGTCCGCCCCGACCTGAGTTTCGCAGCCAGCTATGTGGGCAGTCTGGACGGGCTGTCGGCGCTCTTGCACGGTGAGGCCGACCTGGCGGGCGCGCACATCTTGGACGAGGAGACCGGCGAGTACAACACACCCATCCTGCGCCGGCTCTTCCTGGGCCAGCGTCTGTGCGTGGTGACGTTGGCCGAGCGCGAACAGGGGTTGATCGTGCCGCGGGGCAATCCTCGGGGTTTGCACACCTGGGCCGACCTGGCGCAGCCTGGCCTGCGCTTCGTCAACCGGCAGCCCGGCTCTGGCACGCGCACGCTGCTCGACTATCACCTGCGCCAGGCCGGGATCGCGGGACCGGCGATCATGGGCTACATGACGAGCGCGGCCACGCACCTTGCGGTGGCGGCTGAAATCGCCGAAGGCTGCGGGGATGTGGGGGCGGGCCTCTACGCGGCCGCGCGCGCTCACGGTCTGACCTTCGTGCCCCTGGCGCGCGAGCGTTACGATCTGACGTTTCCCGCCGAAGACCGCGCGCGCGTGACCATCAGCGCGCTGCTGGATCTACTCGCCAGCCGGGAATTTCGCGCTGTCGTGGCTGAACTGGGTGGGTATGACACCGCGCGGACGGGCCAGGAGCTGTCTCTTTAGAAATGGACGAGCCGCTGAGGGTCCGCCTGGCGAAAGTAGGCGCGATACGCGGCGGTCTCAGCCAGGAGCGCCTGGAGACGACCCGCAAGCTCGGATGATCGCCCCGCGTCGGCCTGGGGCGGCGCGGCCGGCTCGTCAACGATGATGGCGTCCTCTGCCTCGGAGACGATGGCCAGATGGCCGGCTGCGGCCAACCAGTCCAGGCCCAGGCGCACGGCCGCCTCGCGCTGCGCGGTGGCGGCCGCGAGGGCCGTCACGCCGACCTGCCCGCCGCGGGCGCGGCGCGCATGTTTGACCAGCCCCGCCAGCCGGCGCAGGAACGCGCCCGGCTGATCCAGGCCCGGATCGCGGCCGAACAGGTAGACCCTCGCAGGCTGCACCGTCGCCAGCGCCGCGCGCCACTCGGCCGGGCCGGCCGGCGTAGTCCAGACGACGAGCGCAGGCGATGCGGTCAGCTCGTGGCGGGAACGCCCATGCTGGAGCGGGTCGTCGGGACCGGCTGCGGCTGCGGCCTCGTGCCAGATGATCACGTCTCTGTCTGCGATCAGATCAGCCACGATGGCGAGCGGATTCGGCGCCTCGCGGTGGTCTATCACCTCGACCCCGGTTAGCGCCCGCGTGACTTCGGGAGCAGGCGTTTCGACCCGCCGGCCATCAATCCACTCGATCTGCACCTCGCGCGCCCCGCGGTAGTCGCTGCTGCGCGCAACATAGGCCAGGTCGAACACGCCATCGGGCAGCGACTCGGCCGCGCCATCCCACCAGATCACCTTGTGCGCCGCGCCCCAGGTATCCTCGACGACCACCAGCAGATGCTCCCCGCGGCGGCCGACCGCTCGCCTGTTCCGAACCCGCAGATCGCGGCTGACCAGGGTGATCAGTGGATTGCCTGGCCCGAAAGGCGCCATCCGCTCCAGCTCGTCTACCAGGTCGAGCGTCAGATCGCTCAAGGGCAGGTAGTCGTCAATCGCAAGGCCAGGCTGCTCATGCGCCTGGGCCAGCAGGGCGCCGACCGTGCGCGCCAGACCGCGGCGCAGCTCCAGGATGCGGTCGGCGGACATGCTCAGCCCGGCCGCCATCGGATGCCCGCCGAAGCTGGTCAGCAGACCGGCGTGCGCGGCAAGCGCGGCCGTGATGTTGACCCCTGCTACCGAACGAGCCGAGCCGCGCGCGAGCTCGCCCGCGGGCGTCGAGAGCAGAACGGTTGGCTTGTCATAACGCTCGACCAGCCGGCTTGCCACGATGCCGATCACGCCGGCCGGCCAGGCCGGACTGGCCAGCACCAGCGCGCCGCCTTCCAGGAGAGCGGGGTCGCGGCCGATCTGCGCCTCGGCTGCGGCATACACCTGGTCGCAGAGCAGCTTGCGCTGCGCGTTGAGCGCCTCGATCTGACCGGCCAGAATCCGCGCGCGCGTCGCTGCGCCGGCTGAATCGGTCGAGGCGTCCATGACGCGCAGGAATTCCACCGCGACGTTGGCATCGGCCAGACGGCCGAGCGCATTGAGCCGCGGCGCGAGGACATAGCTGATGTGTTCTTCGCTGAGGCGCTCAGGTTCGAGCTCGGCGTTCTCCATCAACAGGCGCAGGCCCAGCCGTTGTGTCTGCCGGAGAGCCTCCAGCCCGCGTTGCAGCAGGTAGCGTGTATCCCCGCGCAGCGTGGCCAGGTCCGCAACGATGCCCAGCGCGACGAGGTCGAGGAGGGCAGCCGCGGCCTCGGGCCGGCCGGCGCGGTGATAGAGCTCCTCGGCCAGTTTGTAGGCGACCCCGACGCCAGGGAGATGCGCCAGGCCGCTTTCCTCCACCGGCTCCAGCTTTGGGTTGACCACCGCGTAGGCGTCGGGCAGCGTCGGGGGCAGATCGTGATGATCGGTGATGATGAAGTCCACGCCACGCGAGCGCGCAAACGCGACCGCTTCGTGGCTGGCGATGCCGGTGTCGCAGGTGAGGATCAGCCGGCCGCCCGCATCCAGCACCTGCGTCAGGACCGGCAGGCCGACGCCGTGGGACTCGGTCGCCCGGACCGGGATGTGGTAGCTGACGACTGCGCCCAAATCGGTCAACGCGGCCACAAGCACGGTCGTCGCAGTCTGGCCGTCCACGTCGAAATCACCCCAGACGCAGATTGGCTCCTGTGCACCGATCGCGGCCGCCAGCCGCTCGACCGCGCGGCTCAGACCCGGCAGGGCGGCCGGCGGGGTGGGGGTGTAGCAAGCCGGATCGAGAAAGGCGCGCGCGTCGGCCGGCTCGGCCAAACCCCGGCGAGCGAGCGCGAGGGCCGCCAACGGTTGCCCGCCGGCGGCCGCGGCCAGCTCGGCGCAGACAGGAATGGGGGCTGGCTCGATCCAACGTCGCGGCCGGGCCGCGCCAGGATGAGAGACGCCAGCGTGCATCACACCAGCGCCGCGCAGACCTTCAGCCCGCGCAGTTGGTCCGGGCATTCGAGCTGCGGCTTCTGCTGGAAGTCGCCCAGATAGCCGGCCGTGCGCGTGATGAGCTGGTCGTAGGTCAGGTCGCCGTTGGCGGCCCGAATCGCCTTGCCCAGCGCCCAGGTGAACGCGCCGCGCGCGGTTCCTTCGAGCGTGGCGTCGGCCGCGGTCTGGCGGTCTTCGCACGCGGCCAACAGGACATGGCGCTCGACCTTCACCACGCCGTACTTGTTTTCGCGGAAGCGCCTGCGCAGCAGCGCCATGAACTCCTGGATCTTGGCAGCCCATTGCTCGACAGGGATGCCCAGCAGGAGCTTGCTCAGCTCCTCAGAGGCCCAGGCGTCGGCCTCGGCGTCGCGTTTCTCTTGCTTGGCTTTGATGCGGTTTCTGATCTCACGCGGGGGCACGATGTAGCGCGACTTGAACTCGATGTCGCTGTCCAGCAGCTCGCGCTGGATCGAGCCGCTGTGACAGCAGTCGGCGATGAAGTTGAAGTTCACCCCGGCCGGGATCTTGCCGAACAGCTCGCGCAGCTCATCGTCTCGGAACGGCTTCTGCCAGTCGTGGTCGTAGGGCACGATCACTTCGTCCAGGCACTCCCACTCGTCATCGCCCTGGTCATCCACCTGGGTACCATGGCTCGAGAAGTGAAAGAGCAGCACATCCCCGGCTGCGCTGCCGTTCAGCAGCCAGCCCAGGTTGTCTCGGATGGCCTGCTGCGAGGCGTCCTTGTCGTGGAGGATGCGGATTTCCTCGCTTGTGAAGCCGTAGAAGCTCTGGAGCAGGTTCTGCAGGTCGAGGGTGTCGTTGACGCAGCCGTTCAGCTTCCAACTGGGACGGGTGAAGTTGTTGATGCCCACGAGCAGGGCTTTCTTGGCCATGGGAGACCTCCTTGTTGGGTGTGGGTGACTGATTGACATCGCCGGAAAGAGCGTCAGGAAAGTTCTGTTTGCTCTCGTGCGAGTATTATACCATACTTCTTCTCATCTTGTGCAAGGGGGTCTACAGTCTGGCCTGGATCACCCCGCGCTGGCCGTTGACGAGCCAGGCCGGATCCTCGACGGCCAGCCGCTCGGCGTCGCCCGGCTGCAAACCCACGATCAGCTCCGACTTGAGCGTGCGCAGCGCGACGAGCGCCGCGGGGAAATAGCCGACCGCGGCCTCGAAGGGGGTCGTCGCCGGCCAGTGCGCGTCGCCGACCAGCCGGCGGTAGTTGGCGTCTCCCTTGACGATCACCAGGTCGGCCGCCGCGAGGTCGTGATACAGATCATTCGGTATTTGGGAGTAGAACAGGCTCGTGACCGCGTGCCAATGAGTGACCAGCCGCAGCCTTCCGCTGGCCAGGCAGCCTCGCAACCGTCCGCCCAGGGCTTGGCCGGCAGGGCCGCCGTGCGCCAGCGCAGCCAGACCCGTCAGCAGATCGCCCGGCATGGCATCGGAGACGAAGAATGGCTGCCGCTTCAGGTGCAGATGGATTTCGCCCGCCAGGCTCTCGGTCAGGAGGAAGTCGGTCAGGGCCAGGTCCGTCAACAGCTCTGTCCCTGCATTGTCGGCCAGGAGCGTCACCCGCGGCCGCGGCCGGCTGGAGAGAAACCGCCAGACGGCCGGTGTGTCGTCGGCAAGCAGGTTGCTGCGATGCTGATGGGGGTCGCTCGCCCCGTCCAGGTGCGCGGCCACCGCATAGCTCAAGTCGGCGCGGTTGCCCCATAGGCTGGCGTGGAAGAGATGTTCGCACCGCGCCAGCCGTTCCGTGGGCAGGCTCTCCAACAGCGTGTTCACGAGCCGTGGGGCGGCGTCAGGCGCCCACTCGGCCTGCTTTTTGGCTGCGTAGGGATCTAATCCCTGCCACGGTCCAGGCTGGAAGTAGCGAGTGGCCTCCAACACGCGGCGATAGAAGTACGCCTCGGCCCAATACCACGGCGCATCGAGCCAGCTATGGCCGTAGCAGGCCGCCGAAACCTCCTCCCAGAACGCACGGTCGGCCGCGTCTTCGCGCAGCGGCCGGACAGCGCCGCCGACCAGCTCGGCGCGCAACTCCTCCAGATCGCGGCGGATTTCGGGAGGAAACGCGTTCAGGCTGATCGTCTCTTGCAGAATGGCGGGCACGCGTACCCTGAGCGTGTTGTGCGCGAACGAGCCAGGCTCCGACGTGCGCAGGAGCGGCGGCAGCCCGGCCAGATCAATGAGCGGCTGAGGAACGGTGAACTTGCTCAACGGTCAGCCCAGCGCCTCCGCCAGCAGTTGCTCGATCTCCAGCGGCGCGGGTCTGGCGGGGTCGCGGCCGAGGGAGATGGCGCCGGCCGGACAGGATGACACGCACACGCCGCATCCCATACACGCAACACGGTCTACGTGCGCGCTGGCCGCGGACCCGGCCGCCGCGCCGTCCACACGGATCGCGCCGAACTGACAGTGGGCCGCGCACTCGCCGCACGCGGCGCAGCGGTCAGAATCCATCTGGGCCACATAGCCGGAGGAGGCCAGCATGGGCACGCCGTTGCGTTGGGCCTGCATCGCGCCGCAGCAGCACGCGCAGCAGTTGCAGATGGCGTAGAAGCGGCCGAGCATGGCATCCTTGAAGAAGGCATGATGCACATGGCCGCGACCGTGTTCGTCGCGCAGGATTTCGCTGGCCTCGCCCGCGGCGACCCAGCGCGCCCGGCGACCGTGATGTTCGGCAACGAAGCTGGCGAAGGGCTCGCCGATGATCAGGCAGACATCCAACGGCAGGCACGGGTTGGCGCGCGCCGCTCGACACGGGCACTCCAGCGCGACGATGTGATCGGGGTTCTTGAGAATGATGTCGCGGGCGACGGGATAGGGGACGATGTGTTCCAGGTTGAGCAGGCTGATCTCTTGTTTGACCGAGACAAGCTGCGTCGCCGATTGCAGCGTCACGACTTTGCCGTGATAGGTGTCGGCGAAGGTGCGGGGTTCGGCTGCGGCCAGGGCCGCCGGCGCATCTCCCGCCCCCAGCTTGCGGAGCGCGCGGCGTTCGAGCCAGGCCGCGAGCGGCCGCAGGAACTGCGTCAGCCGGTGTTCGCCCGTGCCGATGCCGATGTAGAGATAGGGCCAGGCCGCATAGACATAACCGTGCAGCAGATCGAACAGCGAATAGCCCGGCGTGCGCCGGCCCTCGCGGATGAACGCATGGGTGGAGGGGCGAAGAAAGGGCATGGTGTGTCACCTTAGCGCAGAAGATCTTCGATCTCGTGGTCGGTAAACCCGAACTGCCGCAAGATACGCAGCACATAGACAGGTGACAGTTCGTTTGCCCCCATATCTATGGGCACGACCCTTTTCTGGCCCCCAACGCGACGAAGGTACAATAGCCAGGAACTCGTGGAGTTCGCCAATCGAGATTGGCGCGGAATGGATATCAGGTTCGTCATGTCGCGCCTGTTCCCAAGACGCGATGGCTTCCTGGAGTCTGGCTACGGCTTTTCGCTTGGTTGGGCCCTGACCCACCAGGCCGTTCTCCAGGCATAGTGCAACCCAGGCATCGGCGCTCTTGCGGAAGACCATGGTATAGAATAGCGAGTTCATCTGATTCCTCCGGTGTTCTGCGATTTCCACCTCTATTTTCGCTCCGATTCGTCTTCTGGGCAAATTGCGTGCGTGCGGACGCGCTTTCCTTGACTGTGTTCGGATAGTCTGCTAGACTGCTTTCGTAGGCCAGAATGCCGTGCGCGGAGCGATATGCACCATGAAATCATCAGTCTCTCATCGTTGGTTCGTCGTTGGCGTCTTCTTCTTCTTCATGCTCCTCCATCAGTCCGATAAGCTGTTGATCGGCTCTTTGACGCCGAACATCATGAAGACGTTCGGCATCACCATGACGCAGATGGGCCTGGCGTCCACCGGCGCGTTGATCGCCGGCGCGCTCCTCTATCCGGTCTGGGGCTATCTGTACGATCGCTATGGCCGCGCCAGGCTCCTGGCGTTGGCGTCGCTGATTTGGGGCGCGACGACCTGGCTGAACGGCATCGCGCCGACCTATCGCGCATTCGTAGCCACCCGCGCCTCGACCGGGATTGACGACTCCAGCTATCCGGGCCTCTACAGCCTGATCTCCGACTACTTTGGGCCGAAGGTGCGCGGTCGGGTCTACGGGCTGCTGCAGTTGACCATGCCGCTCGGTTTTCTGTGCGGCATGGTCCTGGCGCTGGCGCTGCGCGAGGTGATCGGCTGGCGCGGGGTGTTCTACATCACCGGATCGCTGGGTGTGCTGCTGGCGATCGTGATCTTCCTGGGCGTGCGAGAGCCGGCGCGTGGCGGCAGCGAGCCAGAGCTGGCGGGGTTGGAACAGACCGGCGCCTATCGCTTCAACTGGCAGATCGCCAGGGCGCTCTTCAGCAAGCGCACCCTGCGGCTGCTGTTCATCCAGGGATTCTTTGGCGTCTTCCCCTGGAACGTGATCACCTATTGGTTCTTCACCTACCTGGAGAAGGAGCGCGGCTACACCGGCGCGGCCCTGTTCGTGACGATGACGGTTGCGGTGCTGGTGCTCGCCGCGGGCTACCCGGTCGGCGGCGTCTTGGGCGATCTGCTCTTCAAGCGTACCCCGCGCGGCCGGCTGATCGTGGCGACTACCGGTGTGATCACGGGCGCGCTCTTGCTGTGGCTTACGTTGAGCGTGCCGGCCGGCAACCAGGGCTTATTTCTGGCGTTGCTGGCCGCGACCGCGCTGTTCATCCCCTTTGCTGCGCCCAACGTGATCTCGACCATCTTCGACGTGACGCTGCCCGAGGTGCGCAGCACTGCGCAGGCGATTCAGCTTTTTATCGAATCGGCCGGCGCAGCATTGGCGCCCACCATTGCAGGCTTCATCGCCGACCGCTACTCGCTGCACGACGCGATCCTCTGGATTTGCGTCTCGACCTGGATTCTGTGCGCAAGCTTCTTCGTGCTGGTTGTGTGCTATGTTCCGCGCGACATCGCCACATTGCGCGGCCAGTTGCAGGAACGTGCAGCATACGAGAGAAAGCTGTTGCAGACGTCCCAGGGCTGAGGAACTCTCATGACCTTACCTTTGCTATCGAAGTGGCTGCTGACCGGCGTCTTGGGGACGAGAAACGGCGCCCGGCGCCGGCTGGATCCGCACGATGTGCGCTTCTTCAGCGGCCAGTCGCATCCCGAGCTGGCCGCTGCGATCGCTCGCTATCTGTCCGCGCCGCTCGATCCCACGCGCTTCTCGCGCTTCAGCAACGACAACATGCAGGTGCAACTGGGCGCGAGCGTGCGCAGCCGCGCGGTCTTCATCGTGCAGTCGTTGATTCCGCCGGTGAGCGATCACCTGATGGAGCTGCTGATGATGCTCGACATCGCGCGCGGCGCGGGCGCGCGTGAGATCCACGCCATCATCCCCTACTTCTCCTATGCACGCTCGGATAAGAAGGATGCTCCGCGCATCGCCATCACCGCGCGGCTGATCGCCGATCTCTTAAAAGCGGCCGGGGCTACCCATGTGATGACGATGACGTTGCATTCGCCGCAGGTGCATGGCTTTTTCAGCCTGCCGACCGATCCGCTGACGGCCCGCGGGCTCTTCATCGCCTATCTGGCCAGGCGCAGGTTCTCGTCTGCCGATACGATCGTCGTGGCGCCCGACTATGGCCGCGCCGGTTCGGCCGCGCGGCTGGCTTATCGGCTGAAGCTGCCGGTGGCCTCGGCCGACAAGACGCGGGTTTCTGACCATGATGTGCGGATCGGCGACTCGATCCGTAAGCAGGTACAGGGCTTCAAGCGGGTCGTGATCTACGACGATGAGATCGCGACGGGCGGCTCGGTGGTCGAGCTGTCCAAGGCGCTCCTCGAGAGTGGCGCCGCCGAGCTAATCGTGGTCTGCACCCATGGCCTCTTCACGGATGGCGCGCTGGATCGTCTGGCGGACATCCCCCAGATCGTCGAGATCGTGACCACCGATACGGTGCCGGTTCCGAAGGAAAAGCGCCGGTCGAACGTCACGGTGCTCTCGGTGGCGTCCGTGTTCGGCGAGGCGATCTGGCGCAACTACACGCGCCAGTCCATCGGCGATCTGTTCGCATATGCCGAGGGCGATACAGAGCTGGTGAAGGCAGGTTAGTGGGATTCAAAGACCACTGAACTAGACCCGTAATCAGCGCACAATTAGCCAACCTACCTTCAGCAGCGTAGATCATGCACGTGGAGAGTGACCAGTGACCCAAGCGCATCTCGATCCCTTCGGCGCTCGTGCGCTCCTGCCGGGCGCGGCCGAACTGACCTACTACTATCGCCTGCAGCGGCTCGAGGAGGCCGGCGTCGGCGCGGTCTCGCGGCTGCCGTTCTCGATCAAGGTCTTGTTGGAGGCGCTCCTGCGCCAGGTGGACAACTTCGCCGTCACCGAAGATGACGTGGTCCGTCTGGCCCGTTGGGATGCTGCGCGCCCCGCCGCGGTCGAGTTGCCCTTCAAGCCAGCGCGCGTGATTTTTCAGGACTTCACGGCTGTGCCGGCCGTGGTGGATCTCGCCGCTATGCGCGGGGCGATGGCTCGGCTCGGCGGTGATCCGAAACGCGTCAATCCGCAAATCGCGGTGGATCTGGTCATTGATCATTCGGTCCAGGTGGATCGGTTCGGCTCACGCTTCGCGCTCCTCTTCAACGCCGAGCGCGAGTTCGAGCGCAACCGTGAACGCTACGAGTTCCTCAAGTGGGGCCAGAGCGCCTTCAGCAATTTCCGGGTGGTTCCGCCCGCCACCGGCATCGTTCACCAGGTCAACCTGGAGTACCTGGCGACCGTCGTCCGCCAACAAGCCGCAGACTTCGCCGGCGACACGCAATACGCACTACGCACTACGTCCAGCGTCATCTTCCCGGACACCTTGGTCGGCGCGGACAGCCACACGACGATGGTCAACGGCCTCGGCGTGCTGGGTTGGGGCGTCGGCGGCATCGAAGCCGAAGCGGTCATGCTTGGCCAGCCGATCTACATGCTCACGCCGCAGGTGGTCGGCTTCAAGCTGCGCGGCCGACTGCCAGAGGGCGCGACCGCGACTGATCTGGTGCTCACGGTCACGCAGATGCTGCGCGCAAAGGGGGTGGTGGACAAGTTCGTGGAGTTCTACGGCCCTGGTCTCAGCCGGCTCAGCCTGCCCGACCGCGCCACCATCGCCAACATGGCGCCCGACTACGGCGCAACGATGGGCTTCTTCCCTGTGGACGCGGAGACGTTGCGCTATCTGGCTCTGACGGGCCGGCCCGCCGAACTGATAGACCTGGTGGAGCGTTACTGTCGTGCGCAGGGCCTTTTCCGCACCGACCAGACGGCCGATCCCATCTTCAGCGACACGCTGGAGCTGGACCTGGGCGCGGTGAGGCCGAGTCTGGCCGGCCCGCGACGACCGCAAGATCGCGTCGATCTGAAAGATGCGCCCGCCAGCTTCCGCCAGGCGTTTCCGGCCCTGCCGCCGCTCCCCAGGCAGATGTTCGAGCACGGCGCGGTGGTCATCGCCGCGATCACATCGTGCACCAACACCAGCAACTCGAGCGTGATGATCGGCGCGGGTCTGTTGGCGAAGCGGGCAGTGGAGCGCGGGTTGAAGGTGCAGCCGTGGGTCAAGACCAGCCTGGCGCCCGGCTCGAAGGTGGTGACGAGTTATCTGGACAAGGCCGGGCTGACGCCCTACCTGGAGGCGCTCGGCTTCCACACGGTCGGCTATGGCTGCACGACCTGCATCGGCAACAGCGGGCCGCTGCCCGATGAGATCGCCGCGGCCATTCGAGAGAACGCCATGACCGTCGCGGCGGTGATTTCGGGCAATCGCAACTTCGAAGGCCGCGTGCATCCCCAGGTGCGCGCCAACTATCTCGCCAGCCCGATGCTGGTCGTCGCCTACGCCCTCGCCGGCAACATCAGCGTTGATCTGACGCGAGACGCGCTGGGCTTCGGGTCCGATGGCAAGCCGGTCTACCTGCGCGATGTCTGGCCGAGCCAGGAGGAGATTCAGGCGGCGATCGCTGACAGCCTGGACCCGGAGATGTTCCGCCAGCAGTACAGCAACGTCTATTCCGGCAACGACATGTGGAACCAGGTGGCGGTAGCCGAGGCTGAGATGTACGCCTGGGACCCGCACAGCACCTATGTCAAGGAGCCGCCCTATTTCGTAGATCTGGCGAGCGAGCCAGCGCCGCTATCCGACATCCGCGGCGCGCGGGCGCTGGCAATGTTGGGCGACTCCATCACCACCGATCACATCTCGCCCGCGGGCGGCATTGCGGCCAACAGCCCGGCCGGCGAGTATCTGCTTTCGTTGGGCGTGCCCGAAAGCGAGTTCAATCAGTATGGGACGCGGCGCGGAAATCATGAGGTGTTGATGCGCGGGGCATTCGCCAACATCCGCATCAGGAACAGGCTCACGCCGCGGGCAGAGGGCGGCTTTACGGTGTATCAGGGTGCAGGGGCCAGGGGCCAGCCTGTCCTGGCGAAGCAAGGGGAGTCAGGCGAGAAGAGTCTCGATTCAGCGGTCATGCCCATCTACGATGCGGCGATGAAATATCAGGCGGCCGGCATTCCTACCATCGTGATCGCAGGCAAGGAGTACGGCACAGGTTCTAGCCGTGACTGGGCAGCCAAGGGCCCGCACCTGCTAGGGGTCAAAGCCATCATCGCCGAGAGCTTCGAGCGCATCCACCGCAGCAACCTGGTGGGCATCGGGGTCCTGCCGCTCCAATTCCTGCCCGGCCAGAATGCCGCTTCCCTCGGCCTCACCGGCTTCGAGACGTTCGACATCGTCGGCATCGCGGGCGCCGAGATGAAACCCAAACAACATTTGACCGTTCGCGCTACTGCCTCCGATGGAGCTGTCAAGACCTTCGAAGTCATGTCGCGTATTGACACGCCGGTCGAGGTTGGGTACTATGAGAACGGCGGGATCTTGCAGACGGTGTTGCGCGATATGCTGGGGAAGGATTGATTGGGCGGCCCTGGAGGAACGCGATTTGCCGACATCGAACATCGCATTCGCAGTGCAGGCGGCCGCCTGGCTTTCTCGGTCGCGCCAACAATCATCAGACTGACGAGGCAACCATGTCCCACGACAGAATAACCGTTCCGGCCCACGGCGAGCGCATCACCGTGCGCGAGGGTAAGCTGAACGTGCCCGACAACCCGATCCTGCTCTGGATCGAGGGGGATGGCATCGGGCCAGACATCATGACGGCATCCAAGCGCATCTGGGACGCGGCCATCCAGAAAGCTTATGGGGGCCAGCGCAAGATCGCGTGGATGGAGATCTACGCGGGTGAGAAGGCCGCCAGCCTCTTTGGCGGCGACTACTTCCCGGCCGAGAGCCTGGCGGCGATCCGCGAGTTCATCGTGGGCATCAAAGGCCCCCTGACGACGCCGGTGGGGGGCGGTTTTCGCAGCCTGAACGTCGCGCTGCGTAAAGATCTCGACCTGTATGCCTGCATCCGGCCGGTCAAATGGTATCCGGGCGTGCCCAGCCCCTTGCGCCGGCCGCAGGATGTAGACGTGGTCATCTTCCGCGAGAACACCGAGGATGTCTACGCCGGCGTCGAGTGGAAGGCCGGCTCGCCCGAAGCGGCCAGGGTGGAGAAGTTCCTCACAGAGGAGATGGGTGCGAAGTTCTGGCCCAACTCTGGCATCGGCATCAAGCCGATCAGCGAGTTCGGCACCAAGCGGTTGGTTCGCAAGGCGCTCGACTACGCGGTGGCTAACGGTCGGAGGAGCGTGACCTTCGTACACAAGGGCAACATTCAGAAGTTCACCGAAGGCGCATTCATGCAGTGGGGCTACGAGCTGGCGCAGCAGGAATACGCCGCGGTCGCCATCACCGAGCAGCAGCTTTGGGATGAATTCGGCGGCCGGCAGCCGGCGGGCAAGATCGTGATCAAGGACCGCATCGCCGACATCATGTTCCAGCAGATGCTTCTGCGGCCAGCCGAGTATGATGTGATCGCCACGCCCAACCTGAACGGCGACTATCTGAGCGACGCGGTCGCGGCCGAGGTGGGCGGGGTCGGCATCGCGCCCGGCGCCAACATCGGCGACTACCTGGCCATGTTCGAGGCCACCCACGGCACCGCGCCGAAGTACGCCAACCAGGACAAGGTCAACCCCGGCAGCCTGCTCCTCTCGGGCGTGATGATGTTGCACTACATCGGCTGGGGCGAGGCCGCCCAGGCCGCGGAGCAGGCGTACACCAGGACGGTCGCCGACAGGATCGTGACCTACGACTTCGCGCGCCAGATGGAGGACGCCCGCGAGGTCAAAACCTCGGAGTTCGCATCGGCGGTGATCGAGAGGCTATAAGAAGCCGACGAGGGATGGAAGCGGATAGGGGAACGTTTGACGAACCGTGGCCTGGCAGGTATAATCGGCCCTACGCCTCAAGCCTGTTACTGGCGAACCAAGCAATAAGGAATCACCGATGAACAGCACCCGTAAAGAAAAGGTCGGCATTCTGGTCGGCGGCGGGCCGGCGCCCGGCATCAACAGCGTGATCCATTCCGCGACCATCGAGGCCATCAATCGCGGCCACGAGGTGGTCGGCATCTACGATGGTTTCAAGCATCTGATGCACGGCAAACTGGTGGGCATGCCGCTGACGATTGACGACGTGAGCCGGATCCACCTGGAGGGAGGCTCGATCCTGCGCACCTCGCGCGCGAACCCAACCAAAGAGGATGATGACCTGCGGCGCTGCGCGTCGGCGCTCCTGGAAGCCGGCGTCACCTGTCTGATCGGCATTGGCGGCGATGACACCGCGTTTTCTGTCTACAAGGTGGCCAGCTATGCGCAGGAGCAGATGGGGATCGCGATCCGCTGCGCGCATGTGCCGAAGACGATTGACAACGATCTGCCATTGCCCGAAGGCATTCCGACCTTCGGTTTCGAGACCGCGCGCGAGCTGGGCACGCGCATCGTCATGAACTTCATGGAAGACGCCCGCACCAGCCAGCATTGGTTCGTGGTGGTGACCATGGGCCGCAAGGCCGGCCATCTGGCGCTGGGCATCGGCAAGAGCTCGGGCGCCACCCTCACACTGATCCCCGAAGAATGGGGCGACGAGAAGATCCGCCTGCAGCATGTGGTGGACATCCTGGCCACTTCGATGATCCGCCGCCTGGTGGAGGGTCGCAACTACGGCGTCGCGCTGGTGGCCGAGGGCATCGTCGAACAGATGGATGAAGATGACCTCAAGGCGCTGGGCGACATCCCGTTGGATGAGCACGGTCATCCCCGGTTGGGGGAGATCAACTTCTCCGATCTTCTCAGACAGCAAGTCAACAAGGATCTGAAGGCGCTCCAGGTGGGGGTCCGGGTAGTAGACAAGGAGCTGGGCTACGAGTTGCGTTGCGCGCCGCCTGTGGCCTTCGACATAGACTATACGCGGAGTCTGGGCGAGGCGACGGTGGATTTCCTGCTCTCCGGCGGCACGAACGCGACCATCACGCTGCAACAGAACCAGATCGTACCGATGCGGTTCGAGACGATGATGAACCCGAAGACAGGGCGCACCGAGGTGCGGCTGGTCAACATCAACTCCTTCACCTACCGATCGGCTCGCAAGTTCATGATCCGGCTGACGCCGCAGCACGCGGACGACGGCATCTTTCTGGCGCGCATGGCCGCGCACACCAATCTATCCACCGAGGAATTCAAGGCTCGCTATGGCTATCTGATGGACATTGCGCCGAGGCCATTCGGCGATCAGCCGGGCAGCCAGCCGAGCCAGGCCTGATCCGCACGGCGCAAGGAGGTCTGCTGTCAGATGAGCGATCTATCGTCTTCCCACGAAGAGGTGGGCCGGCGCAAGTTTCTTTCAGGCATCATCGGTGTTGTCGCGGGGCTGGTCACGACGGTTGTCGGACTGCCAGCGATCGGCTTTTTGATTTCTCCCGGCGTGAAGCGCCAGACGCAGGAGATGTGGCTGCCTCTCGGCCCGCTGGCCGGGCTGACGCCCGGCGCGCCCACCGGCTTTCCTTTCTCGCGCAAGATCAAGGACGGTTGGGTCGAATCCACCCAGACGGGCGTGGCCTATGCTGTGACCCACGACGGTCAGAACGTCAAGGTGTTCTCTAATGTCTGTACGCACCTGAACTGCCGCGTCGTGTGGAACGACGAGAAGCGCGGCTTCTTCTGCCCCTGTCACGATGCTCTGTTCGGCGTCAACGGCGAGGTGGTGGCCGGCCCGCCCCCACGGCCCCTGGACCAATTCGAGACGCGCATCGAGAACGGCCAAATCCAGATCAAATTGGAGGCCTAGCCGTGGCCGAAAACCCCACCCCTCAGCCCGAATCCCGCGGCCGCAGGCTGTTCGGCTGGCTGGATGAGCGCGCAGGTCTGCTGACGCTGTGGAGGACCATCCTCGCCCGGCCCGTGCCGCGTACCAACTGGCTGTATACCCTCGGCAGCGCCAGCATGATCCTCGGCGCGCTGCAGGGCATCACGGGCATGCTGTTGACGATCTACTACATCCCCTCGCCGGACCATGCCTACGACAGCATTCAGTATATCATGACCGAAGTGACTTTCGGCTGGCTCATCCGAGGCATCCACCATTGGGGCGCCACGCTGCTGGTCATCGTCGTCTTTCTCCACATGTTGAGGACCTATTTCCTCGGCGCCTACAAGTTCCCGCGGGAGCTGACCTGGCTCACCGGCGCTGTGCTGTTGCTGGGCGTGCTGGTGATGGGCTTCAGCGGCTACTTGCTGCCGTGGAACCAGAAGGCGTATTGGGCGAGTTCGGTGGGCACGGCTGTGATTGGCGCGCCGCCCGTGATCGGCCCGCTCCTGTTGCGCATCGTGCGCGGGGGCGGCGAGATCGGCGCGGTCACGCTGGCGCGCTTCTATGGTCTGCACATCTGGTGGGCGCCGGCCGCGCTCGTCGCTCTGGTCTTCGTGCATCTGTATCTGATCATCCGCATCGGCATCACGGCCCCGCCGCAACGGGATGAGTGAGAGGGGAGACTGGCGACATGAACGAGGCGGATAAGCAACGCTACCTTGAGCACTACAAGGAGAAAAAGGCCGAGGGCGAGATGTTCTGGCCCGATGCGATCGCCAAAGACGCCGTTGTTTCGCTGATGCTCTTTGTGTTGCTCCTGGGTCTGGTGGTCTTCGTGGGGATTCCCAACGAGCCGCCGGCCAATCCCAGCGACGCTGCGTACATCCCGCGGCCGGAATGGTACTTCCTGTGGACCTTTCAGTTGCTCAAGTACTTCCCGGGCCAACTGGAAGCCGTGGCGATCACCGGCCTGGGGGTGCTCATTGCCCTGGGTCTCTTTGGCCTCCCGTTCTTCGATCGCAATCCCAAGCGCCATCCCCGCAATCGTCCCGTGGCGACCGCGCTCATGACCCTGATCGTGCTCGGCATGGCGTTTCTCACCATTCAGGCTGTCGTGACCACGCCGCCCCAGGCCGAGGCGACCGATTTGGGCGTCACGCCTGCGGCGCAGATCGCGGCCGGCGAGGAGTTGTATCAGAAGCACTGCGCTGAGTGTCACGGCGCGGATGGCGAGGGCGCGCAACTTAAGTCCGGCGAGTTCACAGCCCCTCTCAACTCCGAGGATTTCCTGAAGACGCACTATGACGATACCACGAGCGAGATCATCCGCTTCGGGCAGCCCGGCGAGGGGATGCAGGCGTTTGGCCTGGCCTATGGCGGCCCGTTGACTGATCAAGAAATTCGCGTCATCGTGGCGTTCATGCGCGCGTGGGCCGCGCCTGAAGAGGAAGCGCAAGATGCGAAGTCGCTGGCCGCGCTGGCTGAGTTGGCCAAGATCGAGACGCCCAGCTTCGCCAGGCACGTCAAGCCCATCTTCGACAAGAAGTGCGCGAGCTGTCACGCCAAACGTCTGAAGGGCAACTACAGCGTGGCCGATCACGACAAGACGCTGAACAGCGGCGACCATCCGCCCAACATCATCGCTGGGGATGCGGCCAACAGCCAACTGGTCAAGATGCTGCGCGGGATCAAGACGCCGGCTGGAGGCCTGATGCCGCCTTCTAAGCCGCTGGCCAAAGAACAGATCGAGCTGATCGAACGCTGGATCAACCAGGGCGCGCAGAACAACTGAAGGTGCGCCCACGCGGGAGATAGGAGAGTACTCCTCATGAGTAAACTTGCGCGTGTGACGTTGCCGCAGGCGCTCAACTATCGCGGGGGACAGCCGATGGCGGCCTGGCTCCTGCATCGCATCAGCGGCATCGGCATTGTATTGTTCGTTGGGCTGCACCTGTTCGGCGGCTTCTTTCTTTACGCCATCGAGGGCGGACCCACCAGCGCGGCGGCCAACTGGCTGACCGACATCTATGTGTCGAAGCCGGTGCAGATCTTCGTGCTGTTTGCCATGCTCTGGCATGGGCTGAATGGCCTGCGCATCATTGTCTTGGACATGTGGCCGGCGCTGCATCGTTTCCACCGCGAGGCGATGTGGGTGCAGTGGGCGCTCTTCCTGCCCTCGTTTCTGTTGCCGGCGCTGCTGATCGCGACCAGCGCGAAGATATGAGGGGGGAGGATGCTATGGCGACGCAAACGGTTTTGGTCTCGCAAGCGCGCGCTGACGGCCAGCCTGCGGCCCGTTTCCGGCCGGGCTTCGAGTTATACATGTGGTTCTTCACCCGCGTGAGCGGCGTGCTCTTCCTGTTGCTGGCCGCGTTCAGCCTGGTCTATGCCAACCTGATGGGAGGGCAGGGCGGCGCCATGCACGCCGGCGCGCAGATCCGGTGGGCGTTCTTTCCGATCTCGTTTCACGTTTCCAACGCGGCCGTGGAGTTGACGCCGAACTTCGCGAATCCGTTCTGGCAGTTCTACAGCTTCCTGATCATCGCCATCGCGGCCACGCACGGCGCCAACGGCCTGCGCATGATCCTCACCGACTACATCCGGCATCCGCTGCTTCTGTCGTGGGTGAAGGCGCTGCTGTTTGGCGTCTGGCTCCTGGCGCTCATGGCGGCGATCTATCTGATCTGGCCGGCACAGGGGTGATGAGATGTTACATCGCTACGACGTCATCGTCATCGGCGCAGGCGGCGCGGGGCTGATGGCCGCGCTGTACGCCTCGGGGGGGGCCAAGACGGCCGTCTTGAGCAAGCTCTATCCTACCCGCTCGCACACCGGCACGGCCCAGGGCGGCATCGGCGCGGCGCTGAGCAACATGGAAGAGGACCACCCCGCGTGGCACATCTTCGACACCGTCAAAGGCTCCGACTATCTGGCTGATCAGGATGCGGTCAAGGCGCTCTGCGAGGAGGCTGTGCCGCTGGTCTATGAGCTGGAGCACATGGGGTTGCCGTTCGACCGCACGGCCGATGGCCGGATCGCCCAACGACCGTTTGGCGGGCACACCAACAACGACACGAAGCAGCCGGTGCGCCGCGCGTGTCATGCCGCGGACCGCACCGGTCACATGATCCTGCAGACGGTATACCAGCAGTGCATCAAGCGCAACGTCACGTTCTACGACGAATTCCAGGTGGTAGACCTGCTGATCAACAACCAGGGACAGGCGGCCGGCGTGCTGGCCGTGGACATTGACAGCGGCGAGTTGCACACGTTCCAGGCCAAGGCGACCATCTTCGCGACCGGCGGTTTTGGCCGGATTTGGAAGATCACCTCCAACGCCTTTTCGCTGACGGGCGATGGGGTGGCAGTGGCCTATCGCCGCGGCATCCCCCTCGAAGACATGGAGTTCTACCAATTCCATCCGACCGGCATCAAAGGGCTGGGCATCTTGCTGACGGAGGGCGTGCGCGGAGAGGGCGGGGTGTTGATCAACGGCCAGGATGAGCGCTTCATGCCCAGGTACGCGCCCACCGTCAAGGATCTGGCCTCGCGCGATGTGGTCTCACGCGCGATCTACCAGGAAATCCGCGCGGGGCGGGGCGTCAACGGCGAGGGCTACGTCTACCTGGATGTGCGACCGCAAGTCGTGAACAAGTATTTCGCGGAGGATGGCGCGATGAATCCCGATGGCACGCCGCGGCGCATCACGGCGGCCGACATCCGCGCCAAGCTGCCCGACATTTCCGATTTCTGCCACACCTACATGCAGATAGACCCGATCAAGCAGCCGATGCCGATTCAGCCGACCGCGCACTACGCGATGGGCGGCATCCCCACCGATGTCAACGCGCAAGTGGTGGTGGATGCCGCCAACACGCCCATGCCCGGCTTCTACGCGGCCGGCGAGTGCGCGTGCGTGTCGGTGCATGGCGCCAATCGGCTGGGGACCAACTCGTTGGTGGACATCCTGGTCTTTGGCCGCCGCGCCGGGCAGAATGCTGCGCGCTACGCGGCGGCCGCAGCCTGGCCGGCATTGCCGCGCCAGCCCGAGGCTCCTCTGCGCGGCTTATTCGAGGGTATCCGCAGCAGCCAGGGCCGCGAGTCAGTGAGCCATATCCGTCAGGAAATGCGCAGCCTGATGATGGACAACGTCGGCGTCTTTCGCACCGCCGGGCTGTTGGAAGAGGCGGTCGCCAAACTGCGCGAGTTGAAGGACCGCTTCAACCGCATCTCGATCATGGACAAGGGTCAGCGGTGGAACACCGAGCTGCTGGAGGCGTGGGAGCTCGGTTGCCAGCTCGATCTGGCCGAGGCGACCGCGGTCACGGCGCTGGCGCGGAAAGAGAGTCGCGGCGCGCACTATCGCGAGGACTACCCGGACCGCAATGATGACGACTGGCTCGTCCACTCGTTGGCCTGGCAAGAGCCTGGCGGCTCGATCCGTCTGGAGCACAAGCCGGTGACGCTCGGCCTTTACGCGCCGGCCAAGCGCGTATATTGATCAGGAAGCCGAGGACAACGTGAAAGTCAAGGTTAAAGTCCGTCGTTTCAACCCAGAAAAGGACCGCAGGCCGTATTGGGCCGAGTATCGGCTGGATGCGCAGCCGACCGATCGCGTGCTCGATTGCCTGACGCAGATCAAAGATCAGCAGGACGGCACGTTGACTTTCCGCCGCTCCTGCGCGCACGGCATCTGCGGCTCCGACGCCATGGTCATCAATGGTCGCAACCGTCTGGCCTGCAAGGTGTTGGTGCGGGACCTGGGCAAGAATATCGTGGTCGAGCCGCTGCGCGGTCTGCCGGTCATCAAAGACCTGACCGTGGACATGGAGCCTTTCTTCGCCAAGTACCGCGCGATCCAGCCGTTTCTCATCAACGATGAAGAGCCGCCGTTCGCCGAGCGCCTGCAAAGCCCAGAAGCGCGCGCGCGTTTCGATGACACAACCAAGTGTATCCTGTGCGCCGCGTGTACGACTTCCTGTCCCAGTTTTTGGGCCAGCGACAGCTACTACGGCCCCGCGGCAATCGTCCAGGCGCACCGTTTCATCTTCGACGATCGCGATCGCGGCGCGCAGGTGCGACTGGCCATCCTCAGCGATGGCGACGGGGTCTGGCGGTGTCGCACGATCTATAACTGCGTGGAAGCGTGCCCGCGAGAGATTGATGTGACCAGGGCGATTGGCGAGGTGAAAAAGGCGATGCTGGTGGGGATAGGATGAAGGGACGGCTGCGCCGGTCCTGCAGCGCAGACTCGGGGACAGGGATTCGAACCCCGACTATCTGATCCAGAGTCAGACGTTCTGCCAGTTAAACTATCCCCGAATGTGCTCTGATTCTACCACGGTCTGGCGCTTTGTGCAAGTCAGACAGGCGCGCTCATCAAGCCTTCAGGCCAGGGTTTTTGCGCCGGTGGTCCCTTCGTGTTAGAATGGACAGCCGATAAGAACCTGTTTCGAAGGAGTTGGACAGATGCCCATTGATGAAAGCGCCGCCCCGCGTGACTTCATTCGAGCGGCTATCGAGGAAGATCTGCGCACAGGTCGCTTCGATCGCGTGCATACGCGCTTTCCTCCGGAGCCAAACGGCTATCTGCATGTCGGCCACGCCAAGGCGATCTGCATTGACTTCGGCATCGCGCGCGATTTCGGCGGCAAGTGCAATCTGCGCTACGATGACACCAACCCGGTGAAGGAAGACACCGAATACGTCGAGGCGATGAAGCAGGACATCCATTGGCTGGGGTTTGACTGGGAAGAGCGGGAGTTCTACGCCTCTGACTACTTCGAGCAGCTTTATGAGTTCGCGGTGCAGTTGATCAAGGCAGGCAAAGCCTACGTAGATGATCTGACCGCCGATGAGGTGCGCGAGTTTCGCGGGACCTTGACGGAACCGGGCAAAGAGAGCCCTTATCGCAACCGGTCGGTCGCGGAGAATCTGAATCTGTTCCAGCGGATGCACGACGGCGAGTTTCCTGACGGCGCGCGCGTGTTGCGGGCCAAGATTGACATGGCCCATCCCAACTTCAACATGCGCGACCCCGTGATGTATCGCATCCTGCACGCCGAGCACCACAGGACCGGCGATCGGTGGTGCATCTACCCGATGTACGATTTCGCGCATGGCCAGAGCGATTCCATCGAGGGGATCACTCATTCGCTGTGCGACCTGGCGTATGAAGATCACCGGCCGCTCTACGACTGGTTTCTCGAGGCGTTGGATATCTATCGTCCCAGGCAAATCGAGTTCGCGCGGCTCATGCTCACCTACACCATGCTCAGCAAGCGCTATCTGAAACGACTGGTGGATGGCGGATATGTGGCTGGCTGGGATGACCCCCGGATGCCGACTCTGTCTGGTTTGCGGCGTCGCGGCTACACGCCCGAGGCGATCGTGGACTTCTGCGACCGGATCGGCATTGCAAAGGCCAATAGCATCATCAGCCTCGGGCTGTTGGAGCACTGTCTGCGCGAGGACCTCAACAAACGCGCCCCACGCGTCATGGGCATCCTCAAGCCGCTGCGAGTGGTGATCGAGAACTATCCTGCCGGTCAGGTCGAAGAAGTCGAGGCGGTGAACAACCCCGAGGATCCAGCCGCCGGCGCACGCATGTTGCCCTTCTCAGCCGTGCTCTACGTCGAGCAGGAAGACTTCCGCGAGCAGCCGCCGAAGGGCTGGTTCCGCCTGGCGCCCGGCCGCGAGGTGCGTCTCAAGCACGCCTACTACATCAAGGTCAGGGAAGCGATCAAAGACGCGGTTGGTCAGGTGGTGGAGCTGCGTTGCACCTATGATCCTGCCTCGCGCAGCGGCGTGACGCCAGACGGCCGCATCATCAAGGGCACGTTACACTGGGTGTCAGCAGCGCACGCGTTCGATGCGGAAGTGCGCCTGTACGACAATCTGTTCGCCAAGCCTGATCCTGCCGATGTTCCCGAAGGAGAGGACTGGCTGGCGAATCTGAACCCCAATTCGCTGGAGACGCTCTCCGGCTGCAAGGTCGAGCCGAGTCTGGCGACGGCATCGCCTGGCGCGCGGGTGCAGTTCCTGCGCCAGGGTTACTTCTGTGTTGATCCCGATTCCACCGCGCAAAGACTGGTCTTCAACCGCACAGTCGGTCTGCGCGATACCTGGGCAAAGATGGAGAACAAGGGACAAGAAAGGAGAACACCATGAAGGGCCACGCACAGATCATTGACCAACTCAACGCGCTGCTCGCCGATGAGCTGACGGCGATCAATCAGTACATGGTGCATTCGGAGATGTGCACCGATTGGGGCTATGGGAAGCTGCACGAGGCCATCGAGAAGCGCGCCATCGAGGAGATGAAGCACGCCGAAAAGCTGATCGGCCGCCTGCTGTTCCTGGAAGGCAAGCCTATCGTCAGCATGCTGAAAGCCATTCACATCGGCGGAGATGTAGCGACGCAGCTCAAGAACGACTGGACGGCCGAGGCGGGCGCGGTCAAAGCCTACAACGATGGCATCGCGCTCGCAGTGCAGCTCGGCGACAATGGCACGCGCGATCTGCTCGATGCGATCCTCCACGACGAAGAGGACCACATTGATTGGCTGGAATCCCAGCTCGACCAGATCGAGCAGATGGGAATCCAGAACTACCTGGTCGAACAGGTGGACTGACCGGCCACGGAAACGGGACAATCGGGGGCGAGGAGGGCTGGTCGCCAGGGGGCGGCTGGCCCTTTTTCACATGCTCGTCGCCTGTCGGCCAGAGCCTCCGAGTGATCTGCTCATCTGTGGGAGCCTCTGCGTGATCATCGTCAACCGCGAGGAATTGCTGGAGCACGGCAACACGGCCGGCCGCGGCGTCGTTCTCGATGTACTGGAGACAGCTTTGGCCGCGCCCGATCCATATCACAGCGTGCGCAAGATGGTGCGCATCGAAGATGGCCGGTTGTGCGTGGGACATCCCGACCTCTCAGACCCGCCCGGCCAGCCGCCTCTTGAGTTCGACCTCTCTGCCATTGGAAAGATCTACGTGGTGGGCGGCGGCAAGGCGGCCCAGCGTGAGGCCGAGGCGCTGGAAGATGTGCTCGGCGACCGCATCGCCGAGGGGCACCTCAATGCTAAGAAGGGCGACAGCGTGCGCCTGAAGCGGATCGCCGTCACCCTTGCCGGCCATCCCCTCCCCGATGCAGACAGCGTGGCCGGCGCCCGGCGGATCGTGGAGATCATGCGGCGGGCGCGGCGCGAGGACATCGTCTTCATGTGCCATTCGGGCGGCGCCACTGCGTTGACCGCGCTGCCCGCGCCCGGCATCAGCCTGGCGGACCTGCAAGCGGTCTATCGGCTCCTCTACTTCGAGTGCGGCGCGGCCATGCCGGTCGCCAACGCCGTGCGGAACCAGTTGGTGGTGCTGCACAGCCGGCACGCCCGCTATGTGGGAGAGGCGACCGCCATCCAACTGCTCACCTCCGAGACGCCGCCAGGGCTGCGGGTGCACCAGTACGAGGCGCCGAAATACGGCGACGGCGGCTATCGCGCGGCGAGAGAGGTGCTGCACGCCCATCGCTGCTGGGACCGCGTGCCTGAGTCGGTGCGCGCGTTCTTGACCGCGGCCGATCCCCGGTATGGTCACTTGCGGCCCGAGGAGACGGCGGGCAAGCCGCACTATTACTTTCGCGTGATGGGGCCAGAAGCGATGCTGGAGGCTGCCCGGCGCCGATCCGAGGCGCTGGGTTTGACCGCGGTCATCCTGGCGTCTAGCCTGAATGATGTGGAAGCGCGGCCCATCGGCGAGGCGCTGGGTCATGTCGCATCCGAGGTGGAACACCTGGGCCAGCCCGCGTCGCCGCCGTGTATGCTCATCTGCGGGGGCGAGCTGGTGGTGACGGTCGGCGACGCGACCGGGACAGGGGGCCGTAACCAGGAGTTCGCGCTGGCCGCAGCGACCCGCATCGCCGGCAGCCCGCACAGCGTGGTCGCATCGGTGGATTCGGAGGGCACTGACGGCCCCACGGATGCGGCCGGCGGGATCGTGGATGGCGATACGGTGCTGCGGGCGCAGGCCGCGGGGCTCGACATCGGCCAGGAGCTCGCCAACCACAACTCGCATGGCGTGTTGGGGGCGCTGGGCGACCTGATCTATACCGGCGTGCGCGGCACGAATGTGCGCGATCTACGGCTGATCTACGTCGGCGGCCAGCGGCCTGCTACCTGGATCGTGCGCGCGCCGTAGGAGACCCAGGCGCCGAGCAGGCTATGCGGTCACGGCCGACCTGCTGTGCTCAACCTCTATCATCCGCCACGAACACCTTGTTTGGCCGCCACTGCTGGCGGCCGCCGTCATAGGTCAGGATCGCTGCTACGACGCCATCGCTCGTCCGGGCATAGCCGGCGCTGGTCGTTGGCGGCGTTGGGCACGCGATCGGCTGACCCACAGCCAGCCTGCCGACCGCCTCGGCGTCCACATCCACGCGCTCCAGATCGCCCAAGGCCGCCTCGAGCGGCTGCAAGACGCGCTCAACCTGGCCTGACTGGGCGGCCGCCGCAAGATCATCCAGGTCAATCGCATCTTCCAGGCTGAATTGGCCGCTGCGCAGCCGCGTGAGCTGAATCAAGATCGCGCCGCAGCCGAAATCCTGGCCCAGGTCGTGAACCAGACTGCGGATGTAGGTGCCAGGGCTGCATGTCACCTCGATCGTCAGGTGCGGCGCGGACCAGCTCAGCAGATCAATGCGGTGGATCGTGACCGGCCGCGGGGCCAGCTCGACCGTTTCCCCCTTGCGGGCCTTGCGATAGGCAGGCACGCCGTCCTGTTTCACGGCCGAGTAGGCTGGCGGCGTCTGTTGGATATCGCCCACATAGCGCGCCAGCGCAGCTAACACATCTTGCCGTGAGAGCTTCGGTATGCGCGCCTCAGCGATCAGCTCCCCCTGGCTGTCGTAGGTCGTCGTCGTCGCCCCCAGCCGCGCGACCGCCCGGTAGACCTTCTGGCCGGCCATCAGGTACTCGGCGACGCGCGTGGCGCGTCCTACGCAGACCAGCAACACACCCGTGGCCAACGGATCGAGCGTACCCGCGTGCCCCACGCTGCGCTGACCCAGGATTCTGCGCACCTTTGCCACCACGTCGTGCGAGGTCCAGTCGCGCGGCTTGTCCAGGTTCAGGATGCCGTGGCAGCGTTCGCTCTCGTCAGGGGACGGCCGTCGAGTCGCCATTCTTTACCTCTTGTTTTCTGGCCCGGTCAGGCTTTGGAGCAGAGGAAGGACTCGTTGTTCCACCGCGGCCAGCGGGCCATCCACAGTACAGCCTGCGGCCTGGGGGTGGCCGCCGCCGCCCAGGCTGAGCGCCAGCTCGGAGACATCGTATCCCGGTCGAGCGCGGAAGCCGATCTCCACCTTGCCGCCGCCCGCCTCCGTGAAGACCGTGGAAATCCTGGCTTCGGGCGCAGTGATCAGATAGCCGACCAGCCCGCCATCACCTGACTCGGTCGCGTGAGCAGCTTCGCGCATGGCCTGCGTGATGTGCGTCCAGACGACGTGGCCGTCCAGGTGCAAATCGGCCAGGGCCAGGCCCCACAGCCGCATCGTGCTCAGCGGCTTGTGGTTCATGGCCCGCTCCGCGATCTCGGCCAGGTTGGCGCCGGCCGCCATCAGTCGCCGCGCTGTGTCCATCACCTGCAGTGTGACGTTGCTGGTGCGGAAGCTGAGCGTGTCTGTCACCAGCCCGGTGAGCAGACAGATCGCCGCGGGCTGCGAGATCGGCGCGGCCAGCGCGTCGGCCAGGTCCACCACGATCTGCGTGGTGGACGCGGCTCTGGCATCCACGTAGTTCAGGTGGCCGAAGTTCAGGTTCGTGACGTGGTGATCCAGATTGATGACCGGCGTATCACCGTACTCGGCAGGTCGGAAAGGTTTGCCGAGACGTCGGGGATCGCTGGCGTCCAGGCTGATGACCGCGTCCCACGCCTGCCGGGGCGGATCGGAGAGGATTTCCGCGGCGCCTGGCAGGAACGCAAACTGCGCGGGGATGGGATCGGGACATATCAGGGTGACGACATGGCCTGGGCCGCAGGCAGCCATTACCCATCCGAATCCCAGCAGCGAGCCGATCGCGTCGCCATCCGGCGCGACGTGGCAAATGGCCAGCACGCGCCGGCTGCGGCGTAAGACATGAGCGACCTCATTCAGGTCTGTCGGGTGCATGATCTTCCTGGGCGGTGGGCGCGCTGGCGATGGCCTCGAGCAGCGCATCAATGCGCTGGGCGCGTTGGTTGGTGGCGTCTATGTGAAACGATAGCTCTGGAACGAAGCGCAGGTTCAGATTCTCGAGCAGCGCCTGGCGCAAGAAGCCTTCGGCGTGGCGCAGCGCAGCCAGCACCTGGCGCGCCTGAGACGGCGGTAAGGTGTGCTCGACAAAGACACGCGCGTTCCGCAGATCGGCGCTCACCTCCACATCGGTGACGCTGAGCATTGCGTCCGCCAGGCGCGGATCGGTCAACTCAGCGCTGATGAGAACGCTGAGTTCTTCGCGCAAAAGCTCGGATACGCGTTGCTGGCGACGAGATGGCATGGTTCGAGTTCCTCTATTGCGAAGCATCCTTCAGGAGACTTCCCCGGCGGGTCAGCTCACCCGTTCCTTCTTGTATGCTTCGATCACGTCGCCCACTTCGAAATCGTTGAAGTTGAACAGCGCCACGCCGCACTCGAAGCCAGTCTTGACCTCGGTGACATCTTCCTGGAAGCGTTTCAGCGCGCTGATGCGGTCCTCGCGCAGCATTTCGGCGCCGCGCTTGACGCGCACCGACGCCCCGCGGTTGATCTCACCATCGGTGATATAGCAGCCTGCCACCCTGCCGACCTTGGAGATGCGGAAAACGGCCCGCACCTCGGCATGGCCCGTGACAACCTCTTTGTAGACTGGCTCCAGTAGCCCGGTCAGCGCTTTTTGCACATCGTCAACCAGGTTATAGATGATGTTATAGATGCGGATGTCCACCCCTTCGGCCTCGGCCATGCGTTGGGCCGCGGGATCCACGTTGACGCTGAAGCCCAGGATGATGGCGCCCGATGCCTCGGCGAGCATCGTATCCGATTCGGTGATGTTGCCGGTGGCCTGATGCAAGATCTTGACCTTCAGCTTCTCATCGCCGAGCTTGAGGAGCGAGCTGGCGATCGGCTCGATTGAGCCCTGCACATCGGCCTTCAGGATAAGATTCAGTTCCTTGACATGGCCGGCCTCGGCCTGGGCGAAGATGTTTTCCAGGGCGATGACCTTCGGCGCAGCAGCCGCAGTAGCCTCGGCGCGTCTGCGCTGCTGGCGCTCGACTGCGATGCTTCGCGCGGTGCGCTCGTTGGCCTCGACCGAGAAGGTATCGCCGGCGGCCGGCACATCGGCCAGGCCCAGCACCACCACCGGCGAGGAGGGCGGCGCGTCGGTGATCGTCTCGCCTTTGTCATTCAGAAGCGCGCGAATCCGGCCATAGGTCTCGCCCGTCACGATGCTGTCGCCGGCGCGCAGCGTGCCGTTCTGTACCAGCAGGGTGGCCAGCGGACCACGCGTCTTGTCCAGCCTTCCCTCGATGACGGTGCCAATGCACTTGCCGCTTGGGTTGGCCAGCAGGGGGTCAACATCAGCCACCAGCAGGATGTTCTCCAGCAAGTCATCAATCCCGCGGCGCAGTTTGGCCGAAACCGGCACACATACCACGTCGCCGCCGTATTCCTCGATCAGCAGGCCATTGTCGGCCAGCTCCTGTTTCACCCGCTCTGGATTAGCGCCTTGCTTGTCTATTTTGTTGAGCGCCACCACAAAGGGCACCTGAGCCGCCTTGGCATGAGAAATGGCCTCTTTGGTCTGCGGCATGACACCGTCATCGGCCGCCACGACCAAGACCGCGATGTCGGTGACCATGGCGCCGCGCGCGCGCATGGCGGTAAACGCGGCATGGCCGGGCGTATCCAGGAACGTGATCTTGCGGCCCTGGCGTTCGACCTGATACGCGCCGATGTGCTGAGTGATGCCGCCCACTTCGCCTTCTACCACGCGTGTTTCTCGAATAGCGTCGAGGAGAGTCGTTTTGCCGTGATCCACGTGGCCCAGCACTGTGACGACCGGCGGCCGGATCGCCAACTGGTCGGCCTGTTCCTCGGCCAGGATCTTCTGGCGCAACGTCTTGGGCGCCTCTTTCGGCTCTTCGACAACCTCTGGTTCGGGCAGTTGCTCAGGCTTGACCGCGATGCCCAGTTCCTCACCCACGGCGACCGCGGTATCGAAATCTATGGACTGCGTGATCGGCACCATGATGCCGTAATTCATCAAGGTCTTGATGACCTCGATGGGGCTGCGGCGCATCTTTTCGGCCAGGTCGCGCACGGTGATCGTTGTCGGTACGATAACCTCGCTCACGGCTGCGGCGCTGGCAGGCTGCGGCTTCGCCGCGGCCTCACGCACGAACACTTCCGGCGGCGGCTCTGGCGTGCGATCCTTGCTCTTCGACTGCTGCGGCCGGCGGGCTTGACTGCCGCCCTTGCCGCGTGGTCCGGCGTTGCCGCGGGAGCTGCCATTGCCGCGGGAGCTGCCGTTGCCGCGTTGTCCGCTGCTGCCGCGCTGATCGCCAACCGCCGGCGCATTGCTGCGCGGCGGCGCGTTGCTGTAATCGCCTGCGTTGCGCAGATCGCTGCCGGGAATGGTCCTGCTCGGCAGACGGCCATTGACGATGTTGCTGGCGGGTTCGGCGTTTGAGTTGGCGTTGTTACCTGCGGCCGGATGATCGCTGCGCGGGAGGACGCCTCCGCGCGCTGGCCGCGGCTGACCGCCCGCCTGCCGACTATCGCGGCGATCGGATCGGTTTCCCGCGTCCGGCTTCGCCGGGCCGGCCGGCCGCCGGGCGTCAGCATCCGTTCGTCGCGGCGCGCGATCGCCGCCGCCCCGCGCCTGTCCAGTAGTCTTAGGCGCCGAATTCTGCCGGTCCTGGCCGGCGTCAGCGGGACGGTCGCCGCCGCGCGGGGGCCGCTGCCGCTGCTGAGCCGCGGGCGCGGGGTTTCCTGGTCGGGCAGACCGCTGCTTGCCAGTCGGCTGCCTGGCGGCCGGCTGATCCGTGGCCGCGGGTTGCCCGGCGCCGGCCGGGGCGCGCTTGCTGGCCGGGTCAGCTTTTTGCGCCGGTTTCCTGGCATCGCGTGTTTCCTGTCCTGGCCTGGCCTGGGGACGCGTCTGGGCTGCGGGCTTCGCCGGAGCAGCCCCGCCGTTGTTTGGCTTGGCGTCGGCTGGCTGGCTGGCCGGCATCGCTTCTGTAGGGGTCTGCGGTGGCGCGGCTGTTCGTCGTTTTGGCTGCTCGCCTTTCGGGTTGGTAGGTGTCATGTGTTCTTCCTTTTCGCCCTGCGGGCGATGAACTGCTTGCGCGGCTAATGCGCGCCTGAGCACGGCGACGCCGGCAAAGCGATCTTTGCAAGCAAAGCAAGTATCAGATTCGGTGTGCGCTTGCCAACGCGGGGTCGGAGGGGAGGAGCGAGGGCCGTGTGGGGAGAGAGGATCGTGCAAACGCCGCCTCAACTCATCCCCACCTCGCACGGTTTTCGTCCTGACCCTTCGACTACGCTCAGAGCCCGCCCTACATGCGATGTAGACGCCAGTCCTCTCATCGCGGCCAGGGCAAACTCTGTGGCGCCGCGCGCCCAGGCTGCCAGCTCAGGCGCGGGCTGCGGTCGTACGGCCGCCAGCATGAGAAATCTCCGTTCGTATTTTCAGGTTGTCGTTCCTGATGTCTCAGGCAATGTGGCCGCGTAGTCGTGCAACGCGGCCAGATCTGCGGGCGAGAGGGTCGTCTTGAGCGCCCCTCCCAACCTATGGCTTTTCAGGGCCTGTTCCCAACATGCCCGGTTGCGGCACAGGTAGGCTCCGCGTCCGGCAAGTTTGCCGGTGGAGTCTACCTGCACTGTCATGGCGGGCGTGCGCACCACGCGGACCAACTCCCGCTTGGTGCGCTCTTGGCGGCAGGCGATACAGGTGCGCAGCGGGATGTGCTTAGGCCGCGGTCCTTTGGGTCTGGCGCTGGCCATACTGTCCTCGCTACTCCAAATCCGTCTCCCAGCCCCGTTGGCGCTTGTGTTTCTTGACCACGCGCATCTCGCCCGTCACCTCATCGAAGACCATCATGGTGCCCTTGCGCGTCTTCTTCCCCTTGGCCGCTTTCCGACCCGCCGCCTGGCCGCGCTCTTCGGGTTCTGCGTCCTCTGCTTCATCGGAAACGAGGTAGCTCTCGGGACCGAGGGCCTCCATGCTCATCGGGGGCAGCTCAGCTTCGGTCGTTGGCTCAGGCTGAAACGCCGGCGTCGCCTCTGTTACGGCCGCGGCTTCGGCGAGCGGCGGCGCCTCGGGCGTCGTGGCGGCTGCCTCCTGCACCTGGGCCGGCGTGGGTTCAGCACGGCTGGCCTCCTGGCTGGCGGCAGTCTCCGACGAAATGAGCATCTTCGCCGCCTGTTCCAGGGTGACCGCTGTCTTATCTCTTTCGCGCAGCAGCCACTCGGCGCGGCTCAACAGATCATCGCCGGGCGCAGCAGACGCCCTGGATTCCAGCGAGCGAGCTTTCAGGATCTGCATTTGCTGGCGCTTGATCTCGTTGATCCCCTCGGTGGCGGCCTCGGTCTCGCTCTTGATGTCTATCCGCCAGCCGGTCAGTTTGGCGGCCAGACGCGCGTTCTGCCCTTCCTTGCCGATGGCCAACGAAAGCTGGCGGTCCGGCACGATCACGATCGCAGTGCGGGCATCCCCCTCTTCCAGCAGGATCGTCTCGCTGGGCCGAGCTGGGCTGAGCGCATTGCTGACGAACTGCCGGACGTCGGCGTGCCACTCGACCACGTCAATCTTCTCGCCGCTCAGCTCATCCACGATGTTCTGGATGCGGGTACCCTTCATGCCCACGCAGGAGCCAACCGGATCCACGCCAGGTTGGGTGGCGGCCACCGCGACCTTGGACCGCTGGCCAGGCTCGCGGGCGACGCTCTTGATCTCAACTGTGCCGTTGAAGATCTCCGGAATCTCGCGTTCCATGAGGCGGCGGAGCATGTTGCGGTGAGTACGCGAGAGACGGATCGCGGGACCGCGCGTGCCCTTGCCTACTTCGACTAACAGACTGCGTACAGTCTGGCCGATGCGATAGCGTTCGTTGGGCAACTGGTCTTCAGCCGCAAGAACCCCCTCAACCTTCTTGCTGAGCGTGATGGTCACCTGGTTGTTGCGATAGTCAATCGCCTGCACGGCGCCCGTGATCAACTCCCCCTCGCGTTGGTGAAAGTGCTCATACAATTGGTCGCGCTCGGCCTCGTGAATGCGCTGAAGGATCACTTGCTTGGCGGTCTGCGCGGCGATCCGGCCGAAGTCGGTCGGTATCCGTTCGATCATCACACTGGCGCCGAGTTGGGCCTGAGCATCCATCTTGCGCGCGGCGGCCAGGTCAATCTCCAGGCTGGCATCCTCCACAGCCTCGACAACCCGCTTTTCACACCGCACACGGACTTCGCCGGTGTCGCCGTCAATCTGCACCTGGACGTTGGCTGTGCTGTTGGCGTAGTTGCGCTTGTAGGCGTGCGCCAGAGCCTCTTCGATGGCCCCCAGGACGACCGGCCGCGGCAGATCTTTCTCCGCGCAGATCTGGTTGACAGCCATGATCAGGTCGCTTTTCATCCCTAAACTCACTCCTCCACTGAGAACTCGACCGGTTACGCTTGCTCGTCGCGCACAGGCCCTAATAACAAGAAAAGTGGGGATGTCCCCACTTCTCAAAAGCTACGAAGCACCTGCTGAATAACGCAACTATACCATAAGCCGCGCATAGGCGCAAATCGCCGGGAGTATGCCGCAGAAGCGCCGGTGAACGATTATGCGCGGATCACCGTCACTGCGCGGCCGGCAGGGCTGACCGCGGTCGTGCTGCTCGTGCGCTGGCTGATCGGCGACTGGTCGCTGCGGCAGTCGAAGAGCACCAGCCAGCCGGTCTCCAATCCCAGCCCTGCCAGGTACTCGTCTGGCTGCGCCAGCCCCTCAGCCAGCGGATCGCTCTCGCCGTCGCGCCACACTTTCAGCTCGATGCCCAGCGTCACGTCGCCGTAGCGCAGGCACAGGTCCATCCGGCGGCTGCCGATGGCGTACTCGCGCTCCAATGTGCCGCCGCTGTTGACGACCCGATGCAGGAAGGCCATGAGGACGAGGTGGGGCGCGATCTCGTGGTAGGGCGCGCTGCCCAGCAGCGGCTGGCCGTGCTGTCGCCAGAACGTCACGAACGCCTCAAGCAGCCTGGGGCCGGATCGAGGCTGCCATCGGGCCGCAGCCAGGTGGGACGGATGTGCGGCAGCGAGGCTTGTGGCGTGGTCGCCAAGACGCGTGGGATCACCTCGCGGTAGATCGGGTTGGCGATCACCAGCCCGCCGGCCGGATCCATCCGGCACAGCCCCAGGTCTTGCATGAGCCGAATGGTGAAGATCTGGCCGGTGCCGGCGGTGTGCTGGCGGTGAGTTCAGCCACCTCGGCCGCGGTGAAGGCACGCAGCGTCAACGGCTCGGTCTTGATGTTGAAGGGGCTGGCCGTGTTGAGCCGGTCGCCGCCGCCGGACGCCACCTTGTCGTCTCGCACGTCGCGCATCTCGACCAACGCCAGCGACCAGGAAAAGGACACCGGCCGTTCGGGGTAGCCATCGCGCAACTGGCGCAAGACGGAGATCAACGCAGCGTCTTGCAGCGCATCAATCTCGTCCAGGAACAGCACCAGCGGCCGTACTGAAGCGGTCTGACAACCATCCTTGCTATTCTAGCATAGCCCGGAGGCCGCGACAACTCACACTTACCAGCGTTGGATGCCCTGGGCATCTAGCGCAGCGCCGCGTGGTATTTGGCGACAAGGGCCTGCCCGGTTGGACTCAGTGCGAAATCGAGGAACGCCTGTGTTGTCGGAGGAGCCGGAGCAGGGGCGTAGAGATAGAGCACGCGTGCCAGGTGGTAGCGGCCGCTGCGCACGTTGGCCGCCGAAGGCGCGGTCTCCTCCACCGGCAGTGTACGCACCTGATCGGTCAACGCAGCCATCGAAACGTACCCGATGGCTGGCCGATGGCTGGCCACGTAATCTACGACAGCCCGGCTGTTCGGCATGACCACGGCGTTGAAGGTGACGCGGTCGGCGGCCATCACCAGCGATTCGAAGGCCGACCGCGTGCCCGAACCGTCTTCTCGGCTGACGATCAGCGGCTCTTCGGCCGCGCCGCCGAGCGCACGCCACTCTAGTGTCTCGCCGCGAAAGAGCGCCCGGACTTGCAGCAAGGTCAAGCCCGCCACGCGGTTGGCAGGATGTACCACGATGGCAATTGCATCGTGGCCGATGGGGATGGCCTGAAAGCCGCTGGGCGCTTTCTCGGCTTCTGTCTTCCACGAGACAGCCGCCAGATCAGCTCGCCCTGCTTGCAGCTCGCCCACGCCGATGGCCGAGCCGCCTAGCCGCAGTTCGACCAACACATCCGGCCGGCTGGCCTGGAATGCCTGGGCCAGATCGTGCAGCGACGGCTCGGCGCTGGTGGAACCGACAATCCGCAGGGTGGCGACCGCCTGGCGGCTGGGCTGGGCGGCGCCGCACGCGGCAGTCAGCAGACAGAAGGCGAGCGCCAGCAAGCGCACAACCGAGCGCTTGCCTACCATTCGCCCCGGGCCATTCATCGGGAGGTCGCCAGGACACATCGCTAACCAAGCGCAGAGACGAGCAGCACCGCGCCGCCCACAAGCGCACAGTATCCTGCGAACACGTACAGCCGGCCCCGCCGTAGGAAGCTAAGCAGGAATCTGATGCACAGGTAGCCGGATAGCGCGGCCGTAAAGAATCCCGCGGCCATGAGCGGCAGCTCCGCGCTGAAGCGACCGTCGCGAACCAGATCGAGGAGTTGCAGAAAGCCGGCTGCGGCAATGGCGGGGATACTCAGGAGGAAGCTGAAGCGTGCGGCGTCATCGCGGCGGAGGCCGCGGCCCAGGCCGGCTGCGATGGTCGCGCCCGAGCGGCTGAGACCAGGCGCGATCGCCGCAGCCTGGGCGACGCCGATCAGCAGGGCATCGAGCCAGGTGATCTGCTCGATAGCGCGCACCCGGCGGCCCAACCGCTCACTGACAACCAGGATCAGCGCGGTGATCAGCAGGAAGATGCCCACCGCGAACTCGCTGCTGAACAGGCGCTCGAAGAAGTCTTGAAACGCGAGGCCTATCGCGCCAGCCGGCAGTGAGCCGATGACGATCGCCCAGGCCACCCGGCTGTACGGTTCGGCCAGCCGGCCGCCGGACCGCGCGTTCCAGGCCCCGCGGCGCAGCAGACTGCTGAAGAAGGCCGCAATGAGGGGCGGGATGTCGCGCCAGAAATAGACGAGCAGGCCCACGAGCGTGCCCAGGTGCAAGACTGTGTCGAAGGCCAGACCAGGGTCTGGCCAGCCGAGAACCCACGGCGCGAGCACCAGATGCGCCGAGCTGCTGACGGGAATGAACTCTGTCAACCCCTGCACGATGCCAAGAACGAGCGCCTGAATGAGGTCCATAGGATTCCTTTCACCCTGTCACCTTGTCACTCTTTCGGTCTGTCGTCGCGCCAGGGTCGCCGCATGTTGCGCGTGTCGCGCCTCTTGGTTCGGGAGGCGGTAGCCGGCCATGAACTGGCCGCGGAACGCAGCGAACGTTCCCGCGGCTATGTGCGAGCGAATGTCGGCCATCAGCCGCAGCATGAAGCGGACGTTGTGGATCGTCGCCAGGTGCAAGCCCAAGATTTCCTCCGCCTTGAGCAAGTGGCGCAGATAAGCTCGGCTGAAGTGCTGGCAGGCGTAACAATCACAGCCCGGCTCCACGGGCAACGGGTCGGCGGCGTACTGCGCGTTGCGCATGTTGAGCCGGCCGCCGCGCGTGAACAAGCCGCCGTTGCGCGCAACGCGCGTGGGCAGTACGCAATCGAAGATGTCTATGCCGCGGGCCACGCCTTCGATCACGTCTTCGGGCGCGCCGACCCCCATCAGGTAACGCGGCCGATCGGCGGGCAACTCTGGCACGGTCACGTCGAGGGTCGCGTACATTTGCGGCTTGGTCTCGCCCACGCTCAGCCCGCCGATGGCATAACCAGCAAAGCCCAGCGCGGTCAGTATGCGGGCGCTCTCGACGCGCAGATCGTCGAAGATGCCGCCCTGCACGATGCCGAAGAGGGCCTGATCGGTCCGGCGGTGGGCTGCCTGGCAGCGGCTGGCCCAGGCGTGAGTGCGGCGGAGCGCCTGCTCGTTGTAGGCCCGGTCGAGCGGATCGGGGCATTCGTCCAGGCACATGATGATGTCCGCGCCCAGCGCCTCTTGGGCCGCGATCGCGCTCTCGGGCGTAAAGCGGTGCAGGCTGCCGTCGAGGTGCGAGCGAAACGTGACGCCATCGGCGTCCACCTTGCGCATCTGGGCCAGGCTGAACACCTGGAAGCCGCCGGAATCGGTCAGCAGCGGTTGGGGCCAGCCCATGAAGCTGTGCAGCCCCCCGAAATCTTGCACCAGGTGGACGCCGGGCCGCAGGTACAAATGGTAGGTGTTTGCCAGCACCAGCGTCGCGCCCACCTCGGCCAGATCGCGCGGGGTCAGCGTCTTCACCGTGGCCTGGGTGCCGACTGGCGCGAAAACGGGTGTGGCGATCGGCCCATGGGGCGTGTTGTATGCGCCGGATCGGGCGGCGGTGTGGGGATCGGCGGCGGCCAGAGTGAAGTCGAACATTGGGATAGCGTATTGAGCGCCTTGTCTACTTGTTTCCCTGTTTCCTCGTCCGACAAGGTTAGCACGATGGCCGTGGAATGTCAAAAGCACCCATGCCTGCGCTTCGGCGGTTTGGCGTTTTGTCCAATCGGCGTTAGAATTGTTCCCGTAAGAATGGCAGAGAGAGGATGCAATAGGGAGGCTGTCCAAGATGGCCGCGACCATGGCGTACGAACTACTTAAACGTGAAGTCGAAACACTGCCAGTTCCACTGGCAGAGCAAGTACTGGACTTCATTACGTTCATCAAGAGCCGATATGCCGAAGATGCCTTCTTATGGAAGCAGGTCGAGACTACCCAGGCGCGCCGGCGCAAACACCCGGAAGAGGTGATGACTGTCACCGCGGAAGAGTGGGATACTCTGACAGCTTACCTGGATGGTGAAGGCTGATGGCGGCGTACCATCTGCGCTATGACCGGGAATTCATGCGACAACTCGAAGGCTTGCCAGGTGACATCAGGAGTATGGCTCGCCGGCAGGTCAGGGATTTGGCGGACATGCCCTGTCCCGCGCAGGCGAAGGAGCTTGAAGAGCATCCCGGCTACTATCGCCTCTGGCTGCCGCGCGAATACCGTCTTGTGTGGCAAGTACATGAGGATGAGCAGGTCGTAGAACTCATGTATGTCGGGCTGAAGCACCCGGATCTGTACAAGCGGCTGGGCTTGGGCCGAGAAGGCACGTGACTTTGACAAGGAGGTCTATATGCCATACGGTGAAATCTTCATCGGGACGTTCACGGCCATCTGGCGACACAAGAAGCTGTGGCTGTTCGGCTTCTTGGGGCAGGCGCTGGTTGCCATCGGCGGCGGGATATACCTGGTCGCCGCGCTGGGCTGGCAGAACAACTGGTTCCAAATGGTGCGCGGTTGGGCTGACCGGCCTGGGGGCCTGGGACCCACCAACATGCCCGGCGTGTTCATGAGCAGCCTGGGGTTGCTCTTCGTCGGTCTGACTACCATGATCTTGCTGGCCCTGTTGGGTTACCTGGTGAATCTCGTCATGCGCGGCGCGACGATCCACGAGGCCGCCATCGCCTGGCGCGGCGCGACCACCGAGACGGGCCGCGGGCTGCGCGCCGGCCTGGAGCGGGCCATCTACCTGTTCCTGCTCGACCTGCTGTGGTGGATGCCGGCGATCCTCCTGGTCGGCGGCGCCTATCTCTGCGGCATTCTGGGCCTGATGGGGCTGGCCGCTTCTTCCACGGGCCGCGGCGATGAGGAGGGTGCGATCGTGTTGGCCATCTTCGCAATCTTCTGCGCCGTGATCTGCCTCTATGTGTTCGTCGGACTGGCGATGGCCATCTTCGCGCCGCTGATGTACCAGTCCGCGGTGCAGGGCCGCCGTGGCTTGGGACCGGCGATCTCCGAAGGCTGGCGGTTGGCCAGCCGCCATCTGGGCGCGATGATCGTTTTCTGGCTCCTGCTCTTAATCCTCAGCATCGTGGTCAGCATTACTCTGCAACTGCTGACCCTGCCACTGGCCTGGCCCTGGCTCAGCAGGTGGTTCGGCTGGTGGACCGCGCTGATGGGTGACTTCACTGCCAACCGGCCGCCGGTGATGCCGGAGTTCACTCCCGTGACGGTGGCGTTGGCAGGCATCGGATCAGCCCTGGCCAGCCTGTTGCTGCAGAGCTTCATGCAGACCTTTGGCCTGACGCTCTACGCCGAGGTGTATCGGCGGCTGACCGGACAGGCGTCCGCGCCGCCGCCCGCTGTGGCGCCGGCGCCCGAACCGTCTGCGGTAATCGGTCTGCCTGCGCCAGGCGATCTTGGTTTGACCGTGCCGGCTGAAGTCGCACCGCAAGCGCCGGAGGAGTCCGGGCCGAGTATCTGAAAGGGAGCGACCGCGCAGAGTCGCTCCGCAACGTAAATCGCCAGGCGAAGCCTTCGCCTGGCGATCTGCGCGTCTGGGATGTGCGGCCACGAGAGCGGCCGCTTCCTGGAATTCAGAGAGCCATCACTCCTTCTTGTTGGCTGCGGCCGACGGCTCGCTGGTCGCCGAAGCCGTGCTGCTCGACTCGCTGCTGGTCGTGGACGCGGGCTTGCCGTCATCCTCTTTCTTCTTGGGCGGCATACCGGTGGACGACTTGCCGCGATTGTCAGTCACGTAGAACCCGGAACCCCGGAAGATCACACCAACCGGCTGCATGACACGATGGACATGCCCATTGCACTCCGGGCAGTTGCTCAGCGCCGGATCAACCATGCGCTGCAGTTTTTCGAATCGCACCCCACACTGTTCGCACTCGTATTCATAGATCGGCATCGCTGTGTTCCCCTCCTGAAAAGCCACGGTGCGATTATACTCCTGCAGCGGCAGTTTGACAAATCAGCGGACAGGAGTCGGGCGTCAGAAATCAGCGAAGCATCGCCTGGCAGCAGAAAACTGACTCAGGATCCCGGTCTCCTGACCCCTGTTTAGAACAGCCCCACCACGCGCCCGGTCTCCAGGTCGAGGTCCACATCGTAGAACACCGGCCGCGTTGGCAGGCCGGGCATGGTGCGCATCTCGCCGCAGAGGGGATACAGGAACCCTGCGCCCACGCTGGCGCGGATGTCGCGAACCGGGAAGACGTAGCCCTGGGGCCGGCCCTTCAGGTTCGGGTCGTGGCTCAAGCTCAAGTGCGTCTTGGCCATGCACATCGGCAGCTTGTCAAAGCCCAGGCGGGTGTACAGCTCGATCTTCGCCTCGGCCTCGGGTGTGTACGAGACGCTGCCCGCGCCGTAGATATCCCTGGCGATCTTCTCGATCTTCTCCTTGATGCTCCACTCTAGCGGATAGAGGAAGCGGAAGTCGCTCGGTTGATCGCAGGCCGCGATCACCGCCTCGGCCAGCTTGACCGCGCCGTCGCCGCCGTTGGCCCAGTGCGTGCTGAGCACTGCGTCCTCGGCGCCTGCTGCGATCGCCTTCTCACGGATCAGCGCGAATTCGGCCGGCGTGTCGTCCTTGAACTGGTTCACCGCCACGACCACCGGGATGCCGTAGCGTTTGATGTTCTCGATGTGCGCCACCAGATTAGAAATGCCCTTCTCCAACAGCGGCAGGTTCTCGGTGGTGTACGCGAAGTCCAACGGCCGGCCCGCGACTACCCTGGGCCCGCCGCCGTGCATCTTCAGCGCGCGCACGGTGGCCACCAACACTACGCAGTTGGGGATCAAGCCCGAGTAGCGGCACTTGATGTCGAAGAACTTCTCCATGCCCATGTCTGCGCCGAAACCGGATTCTGTGACTACATAGTCGGCCAGCTTGAGCGCGATCTGGTCGGCGATGATGGAAGAGTTGCCGTGTGCGATGTTGGCGAAGGGCCCCGCGTGGACCGTGGCTGGTTGCCCCTCCAACGTCTGCATCAGCGTGGGCATGATGGCGTCCTTCATCAGGACGGTGGCTGCGCCAGCCGCGCCCAAGTCTTCGACCGTTACCGCTTCACCCTTCCGGCTGACGCCGATCACTACGCGGCCGATGCGCTCCCGCAAATCCTCCAAACCGGTCGTGAGGGCCAGGATCGCCATCAACTCAGAGGCGACTGTGATGTCATAGCCGGTGATACGCGTCTTGCCTTTTTCTTCGGGGCCCAGGCCGATCTCGATCCGGCGCAGAAAGCGGTCGGAGATGTCAATGACGCGATTCCAGGTGACGCCGGCAGGGTCAATGTCGAGCACGGCGAAACGGGCGCGCTCTTCGGCCGTCAGCTCGTCAGGATCGGTCTTGGCGATGCCCAGCTTCTTGAGCCGGCGCAGCATGGTAGGCGAAAAGGCCCGTTTGCCGGTCTTGTCGGGCGGGCACAGGCGCTCGAACATCGTTTGAGCGTCTGCATCTGACTCGTGCAACATCCGCGCGTCGATGGCCGCTGCGATCAGGTTGTGCGCGGCGGTGATGGCATGGATGTCGCCTGTCAGGTGCAGGTTGAAGTCCTCCATTGGCACCACCTGGCTGTAGCCGCCGCCGGCCGCGCCGCCCTTGATGCCGAAGGTGGGGCCCTGCGAGGGCTGGCGGATGGCAGCCACCACGCTCTTGCCCAGCACGCCCAACCCTTGCGTCAGGCCGATAGTGGTTGTGGTCTTGCCCTCGCCCAAGGGGGTCGGCGTGATGGCGGTCACGTCAATGTATTTGCCTTGCGGCCGATCCTTGAATTTGTCGAGGACATCCAGATGGATCTTGGCCTTGTACTTGCCATACAAGTCCAGGTCGTCGGGGTCGAGGCCGAGGGACGCGGCGATCTCGAGGATCGGCTTCATCTCGGCGGCCTGGGCGATTTCCAGATCGCTCGGTACAGGGGTCAGACGCTTCATCGGTTTCCAGCCTCCATGTAGTTGTGTGGTGAAATGACGGAGCTTGTGCCGTAATAGACCTATCTGGCATCATATGATAACATGGAGGCGCCCGCGTCAAAATGACAGGGGTCATGTATGGCCGGGTTTCGCACTTGAGGCGTCTGTCTTGGCAACGACAGTCTCAGTGTTGCTGGGGGATGGCCTGCAACCTCCTGCCTGGCTGGACGTGACGTTTGACGTGGGCGTGCGTCTTATGTAATAAAGTTTGTTGGATCGCGAGACCGGCGACGGGTTTCGGACTCGGCTATGGGCTACGGGTGATGCGATGACTGGACAGAACAGAGCGAGATGGTTATGGCTGGCGGTCCTGCCTCTGGCAGCTTGCTGGCTGATGTTGGGCGGGTGGCGTGCAGCCCTGGCTCAAACAGCAGCTTCCGAACCAACGACGCGCGTGCTCTCGGCGTCAGAGGAGGGCGTGACCCTGGAGGTGGTGGTCCCTGCGTATCACGTTGACACAGTTGTTGGCGATGATGGCGCTGACTACACGCGACTGAGCGTCGCGGGCTTCGACGCCGGCGATCGGCCGGGCTTCCCGGATCTGCCCGCCAAGAGCATCCTGTTGGCTGCGCCCCCAGGCGCCGGCCTCGCTGTGGAGGTCGAGGTGGTATCTGAAAGCCGCGGGCGACTTGCCTACCCGGTCTATCCTGTGGCTGCACTGACGCCGAATGCGCCCGTGGACCCTGCAACGGGAAAGCCCGATCTGACGCGCGCGACCGGTCTGAACGAGGTGTTCGCGCGTGATGCCGCCGCCTACCGTTCTCTCGGGGCTTACCCTGCGACCCTGGCGACCATCGAGGAAGCGGGTTATGTGCGGGATGTGCGTCTGGCGCGACTGACGATCTACCCTCTGCAATATACGCCCGCCACGGCCGAGCTGCGCCACATCAGCTATATGCGCGTGCGAGTGAGCTTCGCCGGCGCCGCCCCAACGCCGCCGGCCGCCGCGCGGCCGGATGTGGGCGGCTTCGATGCGCTGATCGCTCAGGTTGTCGCCAACCCGGCGCAGGCCGCGCTCTGGCGCGCGAACCCACCCACGCCAGAGGTCGCGGCCGTGGGTCTGCCGCTGGACGCCGTGCGCTATCGGATCACCTTGCGCGAGACCGGCATCTATCGGCTAGGCTACGCCGATCTGCTCGCGGCTGGCGTGCCGCTGACCGGTCTTGATCCACGTACTCTTCAGGTCTACGAGGGGGATAACGAGCTGGCCGTTGAGGTGACCGGCGAGGCCGATGGCCGGTTCGATCCCGGCGACGTGATTCGCTTCTACGCGCGCTCCGTGCGCAGCTTCTACACCGACGCCAACACCCTCTGGCTGGTCGTGGGCCGGGCAGCCGGCCGCCGCATGACCACGCGCGATGTGTCGCCGACGAATGATACGCCGGCCGACTCTTTTCCACACACACAGCGTTTCGAGCAGGATCGCATCTATCGCAGCATCATGCCCGCGGCATCCGGCGTGGATCACTGGTACTGGGGCCAGACCTATGTGCTCAGCCGCGGCTCGGTGCTCACTTTCACCGCGGCCTTTACGGTCGAGAACCCCTTGTCGACGGGCGCGGTGAGCCTGACGCTGGATCTATGGGGCGGCTCAGCCGACCCCCGCGTCGTTCCCGACCACCATTCGCGAATCTACATCAATGGCGTCTTGGTCGGCGACGTTTACTTCAGCGGCGCGGTGCAGGCCCTGGCCGCCTTCACTTTCGATCAGTCGTTGTTGCAGCTTGGCGGCAATACCCTGACGCTCTACACTCCTGGCGACACCGGCGCGCGCGACTACACTAACCAGCCCTGGGAAAACACATGGCTGAACCATTTCACCCTGACCTATCGGCGCAGCTTCGACGCGATGCACGATCGGCTTGCCTTCACGCCTGATCCTGGGCCAGGCATCTTCAGTCTGACGGGGTGGTCATCGCCCGATGTACTGCTTTATGACGTAAGCGACCCCCTTACGCCCGTCCGGCTCATCGGCGGCGCCGTGGGTCGAACAGACGCCCGCTACGCGTTGCGCGTGACCGATGCCGCGCCGGCCGGCGCCTACTACGCGGCCGGCGGGACAGCCGTGCGCTCTCCGCCAGGGCTGGCGGCCGATCAGCCATCTGGTCTGCGCTCTCCGGCGGCAGGGGCTGATCTGCTGATCATCGCTCACGCTGACTTCCTGGCGGGGGTTCAGGCGCTGGCGCAGTTGCGGCGTAGCCAGGGTCTGCGGGTTCAGGTCATTGACGTGCAAGATATCTACGACGAGTTCAGCGGCGGACTGCTGGATCCCCATGCCATTCGCGCCTTTCTTCAGCACGCCTACTTTCACTGGCCTCCGCCTGCGGCCGCCTATGTCCTGCTGGTGGGCAGTGGAACCTATGACTTCCTGAACAACGAGGGTTATGGCAAGCGCACCTTCATTCCACCCTTTCTGGCCTATGTGGATCCGGTGTTGGGGGAGACTGCGGCCGACAATCGCTATGTGGCGGTCGTAGGCGATGATGCCATGCCCGATATGCATCTGGGGCGCTTCCCGGTCACCAGCCTGGCCGAGCTGACCGCCATGGTGGACAAGACGATCGCCTATGAGACGAATCCGGCGCCTGGCGCCTGGCGAATGCGCGCGGTCTTCGTGGCAGACAACCCCGATAACGCCGGGTATTTCGACCAGCTTTCTGATGTGGTGGCCGATCATCTGCCGCCGGAATTCGTGGCTCACAAGATCTATCTGGGCACGGCCGCCTATCCGGTGAGCCAGGCCACGCGCGCGCAGCAGGCGACCCTGGACGCTTTCAACCAGGGCGCGTTGCTTTTTAACTACGTGGGACATAGCTCCATCAGCAACTGGGCCGGCGAGTTTCTGTTCGGCGTGAACACGTTGCCGCAGGTCGCCAACGGCAGCTTCTACCCGATCATGCTGCCGATGACCTGTCTCGAACTCTAGTTTCGGCTAACCGGCTTCCGGGCAGAATACTGTCCGGAAGGTATGGCGGGCAGCACCGAGGGCCTCGTCAGCGCGGCGAGGTCTTCAGAACGTGAATTGGGTTGTCCAACGGCCCTGAAAC
>VGOD01000018.1 GCA_016876015.1 Chloroflexota bacterium | reverse complement strand
CGCGCCTTCGTGTTCCAGAGCCTTCACCCCACCTGGTCCGCCACGAATTTGTCCGTCAACGCGGTCTGGAAGGTCTGATAGAATGTCGCCATCCCCCGGCCCTCCTCGCTGAAGCGCCGGTGCGGGCGGTCGGCGTAGCCGATGTTGTTGCAGGTTGTGCTTTCGCGGCCCAGCGAGAGCACAGCCTCCTTGTCGTAGAGGTTGACGTTGTTGCCGGTGAAGTTGTTCTTGAAGCTCGCCGCATCCTCGTAGATGCCGTATTCCATCGGCGGGCAGACGGGCCAGTTGAAGATCGTGTTGCCGGTGACGCTGAAGCCCTGAGCTTTGAGCAGCTTGAGACCGCTGTATCGGGGCAGATCCTTCGGCAGGGTATCCCAGCCGGCCGTCCTGTCGGGCACGTTCGAGTTGTAGCTGCCCGTATCAATGATCTCGTTGCCCGTGATCGTCCCCCAGTTGGCGTTGCGGATCACCACCCCATCGGCGACGTGCCAGCAGAAGATGTTGGACGACAGGTTGAACTCGTCAGTGTCCTCCAACAACACGGCATGTTTGCCCACCTGGAAGGTGCGACAGCCGGTAATGACCACGCTGTTGCTCTGGGAGTGGACGTGGAAGCCGGTGTCGGCCGTCTGGAAGACGCAGCAGCCGACGATGTTCGCCACGATGGTGCGGCGGGTCTCGATCCCTTTCCCGCCGCCGTAGATCATGCAGTCCGTCACCAGGTTGGGGATGAACTCGCCGGAGCGGCCCTTCTCGGCCAGGGTGTCCAGGAAGATGTTGGACTGGTCGTTGCCCGCCGCGCTGCACCCACGGACGGTACAGAGGAAGGAGTGGTTGCGCAGCCAGATGCCATGCCCGGCGAAGCCGCCCGCGAAGACGTTCGTCGCCTGGCAGTCGCCGCAGCCGTCCAGGATCAGCCCGGCCTGCGCCTCGCTCCCCTTCGCCGCCACGATCGCCAGATCAGCAACCTCGGCGCTGTCGAGCCCCTGCAGCACGGCGCCTGTCTCGCCAATGACCTCCAGCCGCGTCCCGCGGCCGGCGCCGCTCAGCCGCACGCGGCCGCGCAGGCGGATCGGCTGGGCCAATGGGTAGCGACCCTGCTCGATGAACACCTGGCCGCCCGCCTCGTCCATCGCGTCCACCGCGGCCTGGATCACCTCGCCGGCCTGAGCGGAAGCGAAGATGGTTTCGTGCGTGATGCGGGTGATAGCTTTGTAGGAGCCATTGTGGGAAAAGACGATGATGCCCTGGTTCATAAGCGTGTCTCCGTTGGGTGTGCGTCTAAACCAAAGTTCATCAGCCCCCCAGTTCGTCCGCCACCCAGCCGAGCGCCAGCTCTTCCAGCTTCGCCCGCGTCGGATGGCCACGTTCGTCCCAGCCGGCCATGCGATAGTACGTCGCTCTGGCCGCCTCGAACTCCTCCAGGGGGACGGCCACGCCGTCCGACGGCCCGCCGACCAGAGGTTTCAGTAGCTTGGCCGGCAGGACGTCCGCTTCCGCGCCGACGCCGTCGCGGGCGTTGAAGGCGCGCATCAGGTTAATCCGCCGCTCGCCGACCTTCATCAGTTCCCACAGGCTGACGTTCCACCCGGTGGCCGCGGCTATGGCCTCGACGAACTGGCTGGGGCCGTACAATTGCCACGCGCCACCGAAGACGAACCAGCAGAGCGAGGCGCTGTCTACCGCGCTGACCAGCCGTTGTGTGTAGAGGGCGTAGCGCACCTTCTCCGCATTCAGGGCGTTCGCCGGCTGCGGATCGAGCAGGTCAAGCTCCGCCATGCGTTCGGGGAAGCCCGCGTAGTCGGGGTCGTGCTCCGAGACGGTGTGGTCGGCGCCGCCGGGGTTGACGGCGTACATCAGGGCCAGGCTGCGCTTAACCTGCGGCATGTGCGCCGGCAGCTCGCGGCCCTTGATCGCCGCCACCAACTCCTGGCCCACTCCCAGCGCCTGGGCCGCGCGGGCCGAGCCTTCACCCAACACTGCTCCGAAACCTTCCCGCACCCCGATCAACTCGACGATCCGCACCATGGCCTCGGCATTGCCGAAGCGCAGGTCAATCCCGCCCGTTTGTTCGCGGGTGATCAACCCGTGTTCGTAGCAGTCCATGGCCCAGGCGACCGTCGCGCCGCAGGAGATGGTATCCATCCCGTACATGTTGCACAGTTGGTTGGCGCGGGCGACCGCCTTCACGTCCGACACGCCGCAGTAAGAGCCGAGCGTGGCCAATGTCTCGTACTCCGGGCCGCCGTAGCGCCGCTCCACAGAGAACGGGCCTTCGGTCACCTCCGTCACCGGCTTGCAAGCCACCACACAGGCGAAGCAGGTGTCGGTCGCGGGCCGGATTGTCTCGGCCATGTACGGGCCGCTGATCAGCCCGGCGCCCTCAAAGACGCCGCTCGACCAGTTGCGCGTAGGCAGCCCGCCGACCAGGTTCTGGGGCAGCAGCACATTGGCCGTCCCGAAGTCGTGCATGCCGCTCACGCTCGACTCTGCCAGGTGTTGCGCGCCCCACCTGGCCAGCGCGCTGAGCGCCTTGGGATCGGCGAAGTGAGGCCGCAGGCTGCCGCGCACCGCGATCGCCTTGAGCCGCTTGGATGCCATCACCGTGCCCATGCCGCTACGGCCGTTGGCGCGGTTGGCATTGTTGATCAGCGCGCCGAAACGCACTCCCGCCTCGGCCGCGGGGCCGCACTGGAGGACGTGAATGCGCGGGTCGCTCAACTCGCCGCGGATGGCGTCCTCGACCTCGGCGGCGAACTTGCCCCACAAGGACGCGGCGTCCCGCAGCTCGGCCTGGCCGTCGTGTACCCACAGGTAGACGGGCCGTGCCGCCTGGCCGCGAATGACGATTCCGTCGAAGCCGGTGTTCTTCAGCTCGGCGGCCCAGAAGCCGCCGCCCGACGCCTCGCCGACCACCCCGGTCAGCGGCGACACGGCGATCGCGCCGACCCGCGATTGGCCTGGGATGGCCGCACCCGCGACCGGCCCGGTGATCAGGCTGAGGGTATTCTCCGGCCCCAGGGGATCGGCGTGGGGCGGCGTGTGCTTGAACAGGTAGTACGCCCCCAACCCCGTGCCGCCCAGGTACTTGCGATAGATCGCCTCGCCGGGCTCCTCGACGGTCAGGGCGCCGGCGGTCAGGTCAACGTGCAGGATTTTGCCGTGGTAGCCGTGTAACATGGTGTCACCCCTTGATGCCTGTCAGTGTAATGCCCTCGATGAAAATGCGTTGGGCAAAGAAGAAGAGGATGATCATTGGCAGCGTGAAGAGCGTGCCGGCGGCCATCAGATACGACCACTCGGCGCCGTGCTGCGTGAAGTAGAGCTGCAGTCCCACCGACAGGGTGTAGTGCCTGGGATCGCGCAGGTAGATCAGCGGGCCGACGAAGTCGTTCCAGGTGCCCAAGAGGGTGAACAGCGTAATGGCGATGATGGGCGGCTTGATCAACGGCACCACGATGCGACTGAAGATGCCGAGCTCCGAGCAACCATCAATGCGGGCCGCGTCATCGAGCTCCTGGGGCAGTGTCAGCATGAACTGACGCAACATGAAGATGTAGAAGGCACCGCCGAAGTAGGCCGGCACGACCAACGGCTTGATCGAGGGCACCCAGCCGATACGATTGAAAAACACGAACATCGGGATCGCGGTCACGATGCCTGGCAACATCATGGTCGCAATCGTGATGTAGAAGAGGATCTCGCGGCCCGGCCAACGCACGCGGGCGAAGCCGTAGGAGATGAAGGAGTTGGAGAGCACCGCGCCCAGCGTGGCGAAGAACGAGTAGCGGATCGTGTTGATCAGATAGCCGAAGAAGTTGATGGACTTGATCGCCTCGACGTAGTTGTATGGACGCCACTCCTCCGGGAAGAGGGTCGGCGGCTGGCGGAAGATCTCGGCGTTGGGCTTGAGCGAACTGGAAATCATCCAGAGAAACGGCAGCATGAAAATGATGCTCATCAAGACGAGCACGGCGTGGGCACCGACCTGACTCAAGATGCGGCTGCGCCTGGAGCGCACCGGGCCCCTGGAAATCATGGTATCTGTCATTGAGAAACTCTCCCTGGCCAATGAATTTCGCCCGCAGAAAGGGACCGGACAGCCGCTCTACCGCTCGTAGACCACCCAACGCCGCGACGACCGGAGGATGATGATCGTCAGGATGAGCACGACCACGAACAGCATCCAGGCCGCAGAGGACGCGAGGCCCATGCGCATGGCCTGGAAGGCGCGGTGGAAGATATACATGCCGTAAGTGTACGTGGAGTTGGCGGGGCCGCCGCCGGTCATGACGTAGGGGCGAGCAAACTCCTGCAGGGTACCGATCGAACCCATCACCAGGTTGAAGAGAACCTGCGGTGTGAGCAGCGGCAGGGTGACGTAGCGCATCCGGTGCCAGGCGTTGGCGCCGTCTATCTCCGCCGCCTCGTAGAGATGGGTCGGGATGTCCTGCAAGCCGGCCAGATAGATTAAGATCATCTGGCCGCTGGCCCACGTAGTGACCATGACGATGGAGATCATGGCCGTCCTGGGAGACGCCAGCCAGTAGGGCCCGTCAATGCCGATCGAGGCCAGCATCGCGTTCAGCAGCCCATGCTTGGGGTTGAGGATCCACACCCAGGTCATGGCCGCTGCGACGCCAGGCACCATGGCTGGCAGGAACAGGATGGTCCGGTAGGCCGCCAGCCCCCACACCTTCATGTTCAGCAGGAGTGCCGCGATGATATCCACCGTGACGCCAATGGAGAGCGCCAGGAAGGAGTACCAGAGGGTATTGCGCATGCTGATGAAGAACATCGGGTCGCCTTCGAACAGCTCCCGGTAGTTGCCCAGGCCGATCCAATCGCCTTTGTAGAGGAGCATGTTAAAGTCGGTGAAACTGAAGTAGAGCGAGGCGAAGATCGGATAGACCAGGAAGGCGAAGAGATGGAAGATCCAGGGCGATACGAAGAACAAGCCCCAGAACAAGTTGCGCGTCCGCTGCTTCTTGAACTCGAAAAGTCGCATGTCTGGGCTCCACGGGTGGACTTGGGCCAAAAGCGGAACGGAAAGCCCCAGGGCCGCAAAGGCGACCCTGGGGCAGAGATGTGCTGCTGCTATGACTTCTTCAGCAGCTTGTCCACGTCTTTCTGCGCCAGCTCAACGGCCTGGTCGAGCTCCTTGGCCGGATCGGCATTCTGGGTCAGCACGTTGGTGACCGCGGTGTTGAGACGACCCTGGTACCCGCTGACCGCAGGCATCGAAGGAAGCGGCATGACGTAGGGGACGATCTCGTCAATGACCATCTTCGCCCAGGGCAGGCCGGAGAGAACTTCCGGCTGGGTCGCCGTGCTCCGCCGCGAGGGCAGCACCGCATCCGGCACGCACTTGTTGACGGCCACCCATGGATCGCTGCCCATGAAATGGCCGAACGCATAACCGCCGGCCGGGTTCTTGGAGTTCGCAGGCACCAGGTACATGTTGGCCGTCAGCCCGCCGGGCTTGCCCTTGACCCCCTTGGGGGAAGGCATCTTGGTGACGCCGAAGCTGACCTTGGGGCCGTATTCCTTGAAGTCGTTGTACAGCCAGGTCTCCAGCGCCCAGATGCCCAGCTTGCCGGTGTACCAGGCGCCCTCCGGGGTGTTGCGGCCGAAGGTGTTGCCGCTGTAGGTGGTGATGAACGCCTGGAGCTCTTCGTAGCCATACTTCGTGGCATAGCCCTTGTGCCAGTTGAACAGAGCCACGAAGATGGGCTTGTTCTTCGCGTCGTTTGCGATGCACTTCTGGGTGTTGGGATCCCACACCTCTGCGCCTCGTGTCGCACCCCAACCAAAGAGGTTATACCACGGGATCCATGGGACAAAGCCGACTTTGTTCACCTTCTTGCCGTCCAGCTCGTACAGCTTGTGCCCAACCTCCTCCCAGCCTTCCAGGTCGGTCGGCGTCTTTTCCGTGTCTACGCCCTTCTCCTTCATCCGGTCTTTGTTGTAGTAGAGGAACCAGATCATGGTGGAGATGCTGATGGCATAGATCTTGCCCTGGTACTTCATCTGCTCCAACGTGGCAGGCCAGTAGTCGTCGGGCTTGAAGCTCGCATCGGCGTTGGCGAAGGGGGTCAGATCGGTCAGCCCCCCGATCGGCGCATGATCGCCGACGATCCAGGCCCAGCCGCGATACACGTCGGGCGGGTTCTTGGCCGCAGTAGACTGGATCACCTTGTTCATGATCTCGCCCCAGGGGACGACAATGTGCTCGACGACGAACTTGTCGCTCTTGTCGTTAAAGCGCTTGACCGCGCCATTCATGGCATCCGCCATGCGGCCCTGGCCGAAACCGGTCCACAGCTCGACCTTCTGCTTGGCAGCCGGCGCAGGTGCAGCAGGCGCCTTGGTCGGCTCGGCCTTGGCCGCCGGCGCCTGCGTGGGTTGAGGTGCCGGAGCCGGCTGAGCGCAGGCGGCCAGCACCGCGCCGGCCGTCAACGCGCCGCCCAGCTTTAGCAGATCACGACGAGTTAACTTCCGAGAGTCCATTTTGGGTTTCCTCCTTGAGATGGGTGCTCAGGTGAGTGTTGAGACAGGCCAGAATGATCCGATGTCCGGAAACGCGATGCCGATAGGTTCATCAATCCTCTGCCAGCCCTCCTTTGCTGCCCTCGGATGCAGCCCTAACCGTCGTGCCGTCACTCTCGAAGCGGAGAGCGATCTAAGCCATTCGTGCTACTGAACGCCGAATCGCTCAGCGCTCTTGTTACTCGGCAGTGAATGGCACGACGTCCCTGGCGGCTGCGCAAGCCGCACACGACTCACGAACGATCAGCTTCGGCGGCAAGATCACGCGGCGCGGGGCAGCGTCGGGGTTTTCGATCCGTTCCAACAGCAAACGCGCCGCCTCGACACCGATTTGGGAAGGCGAGATAGCCACCGTGGTCAGCGCCGGCTGCCACAACGCCGCCTCCTCGATGTCATCGAAGCCGACCACGTCGAAATCGCGGCCGGGCCGGCGGCCGGCCGCTTGCAGGCCGAGCATGACGCCGAATGCGACGACGTCGTTGTAGCAGAGGGCGGCTGTAGGGGGATCCTGGAGTGCGAGCAGATCCAGGATCGCCTGGCGGCCACCTTCGCGCGTGACCCGGCTGGTCACGAAGAGCGACTCATCGGCTGGGATCCCATGTCGGGCCAGGACGTTGCGCAGCCCCTGCAAGCGATCGCGCCGGGCCGAGGAGTTGGCCGGGCCGCCCACGAAGGCGATGCGCCGGTGTCCGGCCGCGACGAGATGCTCGGCCGCCATCTCTGCACCCGCCAGGTTGTCCGCGCCCACGTAGTCGGCGTCCACATCGAACAGGTAGCGCACCACCATGACAAAGGGCAGTCGCCAACGGCGCAAGCGTGCGACGGTCTCAATCGTGGTGTCCATCGCCGGAGCCAACAGCACGCCATCCACCGCGTAGCCGTGCATGGCTTCCAGGAGGCGGTCCTGTTTGTTGAGCCGTTCCGAGGTGTTGCCCAGCAGCACGGCGTAATCAGCCTCTTCGAGCGCGGTCTCGCTGCCGATGGTCATCTGGGCAAAGAAGGGGTTGGTGATGTCGGTGACCACCAGGCCGATGGCGTGGGAGCGCCGGCTGCGCAGGCTGGCCGCAGCCCGGTTGTAGACATAGCCCAGGGCATCCATCGAAGCCAGCACGCGCTCCCGGGTCTCGTCGGTCACCAGTGGGCTGTCGCGCACGACCAGCGAGGCGGTGGCGCGCGAGACCCCGGCGTGGTCGGCCACATCGAGCAGCGTGACCCGCTTGGGGGGCTTGGGTTTGCGTGGCGAAGTGCGTGCCGAGAGCATAGCTCACTCGTGTATCGGTCTATGGATCGGTATTTAGATCGGTCTATAAACTATCACAGCTTGACGAGATTGTCAAATCCGCTGCGGGGCCTGCGGGCCTATTACCGCCGATGCTTCACCCACGCATCGCGCAGCGCCAGATAGTTCTCGAACGGCACGTAGTCCGGGATCGAATTGGCCGACGAAAGGCAGTAGCCGCCGCCCGGCGCCAACACCGCGATGCGCTCCTTGACTTCGGCCTCGACCTCTTGCGGCGTGCCGAGGGTCAGCGTGTAGCGCAGGTCAATGTTGCCGAGGAGGCCCAGTCGGCCGGCGACGCGCGCTTTCAGCGCGACGATGTCCATGCACATCGGATCCACGGGGTTCAGCCCGTCGAAGCCCAGCCCGATGATGTCCTCGATGATTGCATCGAGCTTGCCGTCGCTGTGGAAGATCGCCAGCGCGCCCGCCTGGTGCGCCGCTTCGACCATCCGCCGGAACCAGGGGAAGGCGTAGCGCCGGAGGACGCGCGGCGAGACGACCAGCCCGGTGTTGAACGCCACATCGTCCGCGTGCCAGAGCGCGCCGACCGAGCGGTGTGCCAGGCAACGTTCGGCGACGCGCAACTGGAAAGCGCCGACCTTCTCGAACAGCCGCTCGACCAGGCTCGGATTCTCGTTCAGCAGCACGGCGAACATCTCGAACCCGGTGAGCCACCACACCGGATTGAACACTTTGCCGATGGCGCAGATGATCTTCATCTCTGCGGGCAGGCGCCGGTCGGCCTCATCGAGGAAGGAGTAATCGAGGTCATCGGGATCGGGCCACGGGAAGGCGTCGAAGTCCGCGTCGCTGGCGATGGCGCTGGATGTGCCCGCAGCCCAGTGACGCTCGACGACCTCATCGGTCGCGCCGGCCCCGCCGGGGTGATGTCCCTCGGCCATCGCGCCGAGCAGGGCGCGGGTCTGCTGGAAGCCGACGCTGAATGGCACGAAGTCGTAGCCGATCTGGCAGGCGAACTCGACTTCATCGTCCAGGCTGCGCGCCGGATGCCCCAGCAGGCGCGCTTTGTGTCCCGCGTACACGCCGATGTCAGCGAAGGGCACGAAGTCCGGTTCGCCCTGGCAGGCGACGGCGGTGCGCAGTCGTGTGAAGTCAGGTTGGTGCTGGAACACCATGCGGAAACCTCCTCATCGTGCGGTCCGTTGCCATATCATGAGACAAACCCCGCGACGTGCCAGACGCTTTGCATGTGCCTGGCGCGTCGCGGGGCGATTTTGGGAGCGGCGGATCAATCTGCGGCGGGTCTGTGCCGATCCCACCCGACCTTGATCGAGACGATGCCGCGGTAGGGCAGATTCGCGGTCACCGCATCCCCCACCACCGCGGCCGTCGAACGCGCCAGCGGTCGCTCCATCAGATCCACTTCGGTCGCGGCGACCGGCCGTCCCAAGAGCTTCTCGTCGAAGTGGATCGAGACCGTAGCCGCATCGCCGGTCGGGTCGAAAAAGGTCAGGATCAGCGCGTCCTCCGCCTCGGCCTTCTTGACGCTGCTCAAGATGGCCGTGTCCGGCGTTGCGCCGATGAACGCCGCGGCGGCCGGCAGCGCGCCCGCGTGGACATCGGTTCCCACGACGCGCAGGGCGTGGTTGAAGTTGCGGCCCAGGCGAATCGCCTCCACGCCCGGCAGATCGGCGGCCAGTGGCCGCAGGCCGGCGTGGATCTCATGGCTGCGCACTTCGGGCAGGTTGTCGGGGTCATAGCTGCTGCGGATCAGCGTCATGCGCAGCGTGCTACCGTCGAGCGAATAGCCGTACTTAGAATCGTTCACCAGCAGGCATCCCGCCGGCGCCCCGCTGCCATTCGCCAACCCCATCACCTGCGCCCATTGCAGCGCGGGAACCTCTTGCCCCGCGTTCAGATCGCGCCCGATCGCGCCGAACGGGATCTCGTAGCGGCCCTGCGCCCCTGTCAACGCCAGCGGGAACGCCATCCGCAAGACCGGCACCCCCGTCTGCGGTGTGCCGCGCTCGAACCATTCTGCGTCGACGCGCAGGTGAAGCTGCGGGTCGCCCGCGGCCACCTCGTAGGTCAGCGTCACGTTCGAGTCGTGTACCCGCAGCTTGACCTCGATGGAAGCCTTGAACGGGCCAGAAATTTGGCGTTTGATCGAGAGAACTTCGCCGTGGGAAACCGGCCCGGTGTTCTCGATCGTCCAGGCGGTCATCCCGTGCGGCCGCTCGACCGCGTACTCCAGCACCGGCGCCGGCCGGTCGGGGCTGATGAGCGCCACGCCCGTGCGTTTATCTACCAGCGACCGGATGCCGCCAGTCGTCATGTCCAGTTCGACCCGCACCAGCGCGTTCTCCAGCCCCTCCCGATACTGTTCGGCGTGGCTGCGCGGCTGCGGCTGGCGCTCGCCGAGCTGCCAAACCCCCGGCTCGCCCGCGCTGGCTGCCTCGGTTTCCTCGCAGATCGCAAACGCGGTATAGCCCAACCCCGCCGCTTGCACCGGTAACGCCAACCGGACAAACTCGTGGCCCCAGAAGCGCCCTGTCTCGATGACCTGTGGCGCAAAGCTGCGGCCATCGGGCAGGCGCACCGAGAACGCGCGCTTGCTCAGCGGCGGGAGGAGCGAGACGGCCGGTGTGTTGTCCCAGATGGTGGTCTCGATCACCTCGTCGCGCGGCCACGCCAGCGGGTTGAAGACGACGAACGGCCGGACCCCCGAACCGCTGCTCTGCTCCGATTGGCTGATCGCGCCATTGGCCGAGCGGAAGCCGCCCCCCGCGCCGAGGCCGTTCGACAGACGCAGCGAGGGAACCTCCGGGCCGGCCGGGTTGCCCGCGAACGTCGTATCAATCTGGCCCGCCAGACCGCGGTAGGCCAACGTCTCGATCATCGAGGTCGTCGCCATCGTCTGTTGATAGAGGCCGTCGGCGTAGGTGCGGGTATCGTGGACGCCGGAGCCGGGCAGGATATCGTGGAAGTGGCAGAAGAGGGTGTCGCGCCACCCCTGGCGCAGCCGGTCGGCTGGATATGCGCGGCCCTGGGCCAGCCACCCCAGGCTGGCGGCCAGCTCGGCGTCGGTCAGGCGGTTCTCGGCGAAGCGGTTGTTGCGTTTGATGAGCGATTCGGAGGTGTAGCAACCGGTGAACTCGAAGTTCAGCTCGCGGTCCAGGGTCGGCAACTCTGCGGCCGTGGCCTCGACCCGCTCGAAGTACTCGCGCGTGGTCGCGAATTTGATGTTCGGGAAGACCGGCCAGGCATCCATCTCGATGCCGGCCACGATATCGCGGCGCGTTGGCCCGCCGCCGTGATCGCCCACGCCGTAGACGAACATCAGGTCGCGCAGGCCGGTGGGGCCGGCGAACGCACGCAGTTGGCGCAGCAGATCATCGGGCCGCAGCACGCCGTTGTAGCCGGCCAGCATGTCGTTGCGCACCAGCACGCGCGAGCCGTCTGGTCCTTGCCACCAGAAGAGGGGCGGCCGCGTCGGGCCGACCGCGCCGGGCCGATGCAGATAGAGGTACTTCACCCCGCCGCGGGCCAGATAGGTCGGCATGGTGATCGCATGGCCGAAGGTATCGGGCGACCAGTTGATCGGCACATCTTCGGCGGTCAGCCCGAAAAGCTGCTGCATATACTGCCGCGTGTAGAGCAGGTGGCGGCAGAGCGATTCCGGGCCAGCCAGGTTGTTGTCATTCTCCACCCAATGGCTGGCCGTCACTTCCCAGCGGCCTTCGCGCACCCGGTCGGCGATGCGCGCCAGCATCTCCGGGTTGAACTCCTCGATGATTGCGTAGACGCTCGCCTGGCTCTGACTGAAGCGGAACTGGGGAAATTCGTCCATCAGCTTGAGGACGGTCGCGAAGGTGTCGTGCGTCACCGCGACTGTTTCGGGCCAGGACCACATCCAGTTCATGTCAATGTGGCCGTGACCCACGCAGTAGATGGTGTAGCTCTTGGCGACTGCGGCGATGGGCGCCAGCAGCTCCTCGGCGCGGGCGACGGCGGTCTGCGCGCGGGCGATATCACCCGTCGCAAACGCCGCTTCGGCGCGGCTGGCGGCCTTCGCCAGCAAGGCGCGCCAGGCCTTCGCCTCGCCTGGGTGCAGATCGCAAAGCAGCCCGGCGAACTGAAGCTCGGCCTGGAGGCGATCCTGCGCGTGCTGCAACCGCATCACCGCCAGGTTGGCGCTCTGTCGAAGAACGGTCAGGTTGTCGGTCATGGGACTTCCTCCGAGTGGGGTATTGGATCGGATCGAGCGACTGCGAGGCTATGGTAGCATGGGACGCGGGTTTTGTACATTCCGCATCAGTCGTTCGTCGGTGCGACGAGTTCCAGGGGAATGTGGTACAATATTCTGATGCATCCTTGACACCACCCCCATCCTGTGCTATAAGAAGCGTCACAAGCTGGACTGTGCTCTTCCTCGCAGTCCACGCGTCTCGCATTGACGCGTGATTCGTGCCTTCGTTGACACACCCCCTTGAACGGCGTTGCTCCGTTTGCGCGTAGTTCCAGGGCAGCATTGCCGCATGATCGTCACCCACAGTTGGGTTGCCTTGCGCACGGCCGCGGGCGGCCTCCTGCGCTGTCTCTGTGCTGCGCCGCGCGGCGGGTCTGCGACAACTGCCAAGCTGATTCATTCTGTACCTGGATACTAGCGCATGTACATACCGAACCCAGATCTTCTCAATGGCACACTCTATTCGCCCGGTCACGAGCACGATGCGTGCGGCGTTGGCCTGGTCGTGGACATCAAAGGCCGGCGCTCCAACCAGATCGTGCGTCAGGCGTTGACGGTGCTGGCCAACATGAAGCACCGCGGCGCGCTGGGCGCCGAACCCAACACCGGGGACGGCGCGGGCATCTTGATGCAATTGCCGCACGCGTTCCTGCGCACAATCTGCGCGGCCGAGGGGTTCAGCCTGCCCGCGGCCGGCGATTACGGGGCCGGCATGGTCTTCCTGCCGCCTGATCCCGAGCGACAGGCCGCGTGCGAGCGGCGCTTCGCAGAGATCATCCGAGATGAGGGCCAGGCGGTGCTGGGCTGGCGCACGGTTCCCACCGACGGCCGCACTCTCGGCAAGACCGCGCGTGCTGGCGAGCCGGTCGTGCGGCAGGTGTTCATCGGCCGCGGCGATGGGATCGCCGACGAGATGGCGTTCGAACGCAAGCTGTTCGTCATCCGCCGGTTGGCCGAGAAAGCCATCCGCTATGCTCCCGACGGCGACAACTTCTTCTACATCCCCAGCCTCTCGTGTCGCACGCTCGTCTACAAGGGTATGCTCACCGCAACCCAGGTGCCAGAATTCTACCCTGACTTGAGCCGACCAGAGATGGAGGCCGCGATCGCCCTGGTGCACTCTCGGTTCAGCACCAACACCTTCCCCAGTTGGGCCCGCGCCCAGCCGTTCCGCTACATGCTGCACAACGGCGAGATCAACACCATCCGCGGCAACCAGAACTGGATGTACGCGCGCCAGGCCGCCTTCGAGTCGGATCTGTTCGGCGATGATCTGAAACGCGTGCTGCCGGTCATCAACGCCGACGGCAGCGATTCGGCCATGTTCGACAACGCGCTGGAGTTCATGATGCTCGCCGGCCGCTCGTTGGCCCATACGGTCATGATGATGATCCCGGAGCCGTGGAGCGGCGATCCGGACATGAGCGCAGAAAAGCGCGCCTTCTACGAATTTCATGCCTGTCTGATGGAGCCGTGGGACGGCCCGGCTTCGATCGCCTTCACCGACGGCCGCTACGCCGGCGCGGTCCTGGATCGCAACGGTCTGCGCCCCTCGCGCTACTACATCACCAAAGATGACCTGCTCGTCCTGGCGTCCGAGGTGGGCGTGCTGGATATCCCGCCCGCGTCGGTGGTCGAGAAGGGGCGCTTGCGAGCGGGGCGGATGTTGCTGGTGGACACCCAGGAGGGGCGGCTGATCTCGGATGAGGAGCTGAAGCAGGAGATCGCCGCGGCTCAGCCTTACGCGAAGTGGCTGCAAGATAACCTGATCGAGCTGAAGGATGTTCCCGACCGGTCCAGCGACCGGCCGACGCCGGGCGGGCGCGAGGAGCCGTTGGCGAGCCGCCAGTTGGCCTTCGGCTACACCTACGAAGACCTCAACCTGATCCTGGGCCCGATGGCGCGCGATGGCGTGGAGCCGGTCGGCTCGATGGGCAACGATACGCCGCCGGCCGTGCTGTCCGACAAGCCGCAGGTGCTCTATTCCTACTTCAAGCAACTGTTCGCCCAGGTCACCAATCCGCCGATTGACGCCATGCGGGAGGAGTTGGTCACCAGCAAGGCGGTCGCGCTCGGCGCGGAAGGCAATCTGCTGAAGCCAGGGGCGCAAAGCTGCCGGCAGGTGATCCTGAAGCGGCCGATCGTGACGGGCCGCGAGTTCGCTAAGATCCAGAGCCTGAACCTGCCGGGGCTGCGCAGCGTGATGCTGCCGATCCTCTTCCGGGCATCTGATGGCGCGACAGGGCTGCCTGCGTCCCGCGCCGCGGGACTGACTCGCGGCATGGATGCGCTGTGCGCGGCGGCCGATGCGGCCATTCGGGACGGCGCGAGCATCCTGATCCTCTCGGACCGCGGGGTAGATGCCGAGCACGCGGCGATCCCGGCGCTGCTGGCGGTGGCCGGGTTGCACCATCATCTGATCCGGCAGGGGACGCGCACGCAGGTGGGGCTGGTGGTCGAGTCGGGCGAGCCGCGCGAGGTACACCATTTCGCGCTGCTGATCGGCTATGGCGCGGGCGCCATCTATCCGTACCTGGCCTTCGAGACCCTCCACGACATGATCCGCCGCGGTCTGTTGAAGGATGTATCCTACGAGCGCGGGGTCGAGAATTACATCGCCGCGGTCGTTAAGGGCGTGGTCAAAGTGATGTCCAAGATGGGCATCTCCACCATTGACGGCTATCGCGGCGCGCAAGTGTTCGAGGCGTTGGGGCTGAGCGCCGAGGTGGTTGACCGCTACTTCACGTGGACGGCCTCGCGCATCGGCGGTGCGGGGATAGATGTCATCGCAAGCGAGGCGCTCCAGCGCCACGAGCGCGCGTTCGCCGGCCGCAGCGGCCAGCCGCAGACGCTGGATACCGGCGGCCACTATCACTGGCGTTCAGACGGCGAGCACCATGTCCTGAACCCCATGACGGTGCACTTGCTCCAGCGAGCCTGTCGCGACGGCGACTACCAGATCTTCAAGCAGTACTCCGCGCTGATCAACGACCACACTGCCGCGCCCGCCTATCTGCGCAGCTTGCTAGACTTCGACTTCGCCTCCCAGCCGATTCCTCTCGCCGAGGTCGAGCCGATCGAATCCATCGTGCGGCGCTTCAAGACCGGCGGCATGTCCTACGGCTCCATCAGCCAGGAGGCGCACGAGGCGCTGGCCATCGCCATGAATCGGCTGGGCGGCAAGAGCAACTCGGGCGAGGGCGGCGAGGACCCGGCGCGCTACGCGCTGCTGCCGAACGGCGACTCGCGTTCGAGCGCCATCAAACAGGTCGCGTCCGGTCGCTTCGGCGTCACCAGCCTCTATCTGACGAACGCCAGAGAGATTCAGATCAAGATCGCGCAGGGCGCCAAGCCCGGCGAAGGCGGCCAACTGCCGGGTCGCAAGGTGTATCCCTGGATCGCGGCCACGCGGCATTCGACGCCTGGCGTGGGGCTGATCTCGCCCCCGCCCCATCATGACATCTACTCCATCGAGGACCTGGCTGAGCTGATCTACAACCTGAAGAACTCCAACCCCGCGGCGCGCATCAGCGTTAAGCTGGTGTCAGAGGTGGGCGTGGGCACGATCGCTGCGGGCGTGGCGAAGGGTCATGCCGACGTGATCCTGATCAGCGGCTACGATGGCGGCACAGGCGCCTCGCCCCAGACGGGCATCAAACACGCGGGGCTGCCGTGGGAGTTGGGGCTGTCCGAGACGCACCAGACTTTGTTGGTCAACGACCTGCGCAGCCGGGTGGTGTTGGAGACGGATGGCCAGCTCAGAACAGGTCGCGATGTCGTGATCGCTGCGCTGCTCGGCGCGGAGGAGTTCGGCTTTGCCACCGCGCCGCTGGTGACGTTGGGGTGCACCATGATGCGCGTGTGCCATCTCGATACCTGTCCGATGGGCGTGGCCACCCAGAACCCTGAGCTGCGCAAGAACTTCACCGGCGATCCGGCCTACGTCGTCAACTTCATGCGTTTTGTGGCGCAGGAAGTGCGCGAACTGATGGCGCAGCTCGGCTTCCGCGCCTTCGATGAGATGGTAGGCCGCTCCGATCGGCTGCTGCGGCGCAAGCTGAACGGCCATTGGAAAGCCGAGGGGGTTGATCTGACCGCCATCCTGGCCCGGCCCCAAGTGCCCGAAACGGTGGGCGGCCGGTTTCAAAAGCCGCAGGATCACGGCGTGGACCATACGCTCGATCGGCAAGTGCTGATTCCCTTGTGCGAGCCCGCGCTGGCCCGGGGCGAGCCCATCCGCGCCAGCCTGCCGATCCGCAACACCAACCGCTCGACCGGCACGACGCTGGGCTGCGAGGTTACCCGGCGTTACGGCGCGGCCGGCCTGCTCGAGGACACGATCTGGCTGGACTTCACCGGATCGGCCGGCCAGAGCTTCGGCGCGTTTCTGCCGCCAGGCGTCACCCTGACGCTGGAAGGGGACGCCAACGACTACTTCGGCAAGGGGCTATCGGGCGGCAAGCTCGTCATCTATCCGCCGGCCGATATCACCTTTGCGCCGGAGACGAACATTATCATCGGCAACGTCGCCCTCTACGGCGCGACCAGCGGCGAAGCGTATGTGCGAGGGATGGCTGGCGAGCGGTTCGCGGTGCGCAACAGCGGCGCTCGTGCTGTGGTCGAGGCGGTTGGCGATCATGGCTGTGAGTACATGACCGGCGGCCGGGTGGTGGTGTTGGGGCCAACGGGCCGCAACTTCGCGGCCGGCATGTCGGGCGGCATCGCCTACGTGCTGGATGAAGCCGGCGACTTCGACCGCCGCTGCAACCAGGAGATGGTCGCTCTGGAGCGTCCAGACGTTGACGAGACCGAACAGATCAAGGCGATGATTCAGCAGCACGTCGCGTATACCGCCAGCGATCTCGGTCGCGCCATCCTGGCGCGCTGGTCCGAGTTGGCGCCGAAGTTCGTGAAGGTGATGCCCAAGGACTACCAGCGGATGCTCGAAGCTCTGGCATGGGTCAAGCAGGCAGGGTTGAGCGGTGAACGGGCCGAGATGGCGGCCTTCGAGGCGAACAAGAGCGATGCGGCGCGCGTGAGCGGCAACTGATCTTTGTGGTGGAGAGGATTCCTTGCATGGGCAAACCAACTGGCTTTATCGAATACTCGCGTGAGTTGGCCCAGGATCGCTTTGCTGATGAGCGCGCCCTGGACTATCTGGAGTTTCACCTGACCCTTTCTGATGACCGGCTGACCAGCCAGGCTGCGCGCTGTATGAGCTGCGGCCTGCCCTTCTGTCACACCGGCGCCCTGATCAGCGGCATGGCTTCGGGTTGCCCCCTCAACAACTTGATCCCGGAATGGAACCACCTGGTCTACAACGGCTTGTGGAAAGAGGCGCTGCACCGTCTGTCGAAGACCAACAATTTCCCGGAGTTCACGGCGCGCGTCTGTCCTGCGCCGTGCGAAGGCTCGTGCACGCTGGCGTTGCGCGAGGCGCCGGTGACGATCAAACAGATCGAGTATGCGATCATCGAGCGCGGCTTCGAGGAGGGCTGGATTCTGCCGACCCCGCCGCCTGTGCGCATCGGCAAGCGGGTCGCGGTCGTCGGTTCGGGGCCGGCAGGGCTCGCGTGCGCGGATCAGCTCAACAACGCCGGCCACTGGGTCACGGTCTTCGAGCGCGCGGATCGCATCGGCGGCCTGCTGATGTATGGCATCCCCAACATGAAGCTTGACAAACGCGTCGTCGAGCGGCGGGTGGATTTGATGGCGGCCGAGGGGGTGGTCTTCGTGCCGAACACGGAAGTGGGGGTGGATCTGGCGGCGAGCCAGCTCCTGGCTGAGTTCGACGCCGTGGTGCTCTGCGGCGGCGCCACCCGGCCGCGCGATCTACGCATCGAAGGTCGTGAGTTGGCTGGCATTCATCTGGCGGTGGACTTTCTCAGCGCGGATACCCGCAGCATGTTGGACGATGACGGGATTGGCGATTGGGTTTCGGCGCGACACAAAGATGTCATCGTGATCGGCGGCGGCGACACCGGCACTGATTGTGTGGCGACGGCGATCCGCCACGGCTGCAACAGCGTGGCGCAATTCGAAATCCTGCCGGAGCTCCCGCTGCGTCGTCTGCCCAGCAACCCCTGGCCCGAATGGCCGCGCATCCTCAAGGTAGACTACGGCCAGGAAGAGGCGCTCGTCGCCTTCGGCAAAGACCCGCGCGAATACTGCGTGCAGACGAAGCGATTCGTGGGCGACAGCCAGGGTCGGGTGCGAGAGGCGCACACTGTCCGGGTCGAGGTCGGCCGCGATGACCGGGGAGGCATGAAGTTCACCGAGATACGGGGGTCGGAGCAGCGGTGGCCTGCGCAACTCGTGCTTCTGGCGATGGGGTTTCTCGGTCCCGAAGAGGGGCTCCTGAACCAACTGGGCGTGGAGCGCGATGGCCGTTCCAACGTGAAGGCGCCATATGACAAGTTCACCACCAACGTGCCGGGCGTCTTCGCGGCCGGCGACATGCGCCGTGGGCAAAGCCTGGTCGTGTGGGCGATCCGCGAAGGCCGCAGCGCCGCGCGCGAGGTGGATCGGTATCTGATGGGAACGACGGCGCTGGCATGAAGATCGATCTGTTGGCCCGGGCATCATCGCGCTGGTCAGCCATCTCGCGCATGTTGCTGGATGCAATCCATAGCGGCGCGCTGGCTTTCGAGGAAGTCGGCATGCTCCGGTTTTCGGCCTTGCGGCACGAAGCCCAGCGGCGTGATAGCCCTTAACCGCGACGAACGGCACATGGTGAACATCACATGCGAAGACCAGCGACCGCGCGTTTCGCCTTTGACGGCAGTCAGACCAAGGTGTATACTGTGGCAGAGACCGCTCCTTGGCATAGGGCTCAGCAGCGGCGAGAAGATGCGGAGCAAGACCCAGATATGAGGTGAGGCATGGTATTAGCCGTTGAAGCGCTGATTGACACGGCGGGCAACGTTAAGGTTCTCCACCCGATTACGATTTCGGCCGCGCGCCGCGCGTTTGTTGTGATTATTGATGAGCCTTCGCTTCCTGTGGCTGAGACCGCTTTGCTCAGCGAAGCGGTGTTGGCCGAAGATTGGCTACGCCCGGAGGAAGATGCCGCATGGTCATACCTGCAGCAGGCAACATCGTAACACCTCACAGCGCCCCGCGCAGCAGCTTCTCCTTGCTCGCCATGTAGTGCTGGAAATTCGGCCAGCTCACGTCCGGCGGCACGGTGTGATCTACAGCCGGGATGAACCCCCCCTCCTCGATCAGCGGCCGCAGGGCGCGCAGGTGCGCGTCAATCGCCTCCGGCCCTTCGGCCAGGATGCGCTTGTCTACGCCGCCCCACAGCCGCAAGCTCTTCCCGAACTTCTTGCGCAGCCGCACCGGGTCCTGATCCGACGCACGCTCCAACGGCCACAGGACATCTACACCCGCATCCATGAACAGCGGCACGAGCACTTCCGGGTTGCCGTCGGTGTCAATCGCCACGTAGCGGCAGCCGTGCGACTTGTAGAACTCGATCACGCGCTTGAGCCGTGGGTAGATGAAGATCTTGTACGCCTTCGGGCTGATCAGCGGCCCATTCTTCATCGAAAGGTCCTCGTTGAAGCAGACGTACTCGACATTCGTCTTCTCGAGAACCGGCCGGGCCGCCTCGATCAGGAAGTCAGCGTGGTGCTCCATGATGTCGTGGACGAGCTCCGGCTGATCGTATAGCGCGTACGACAGCGGCTCGGTGCCCATCAGGTCGCGGGCGAACCAGTAGAAGCCGAGGGTGGTGCAGTTCGGGCCGAAGACGAGCGGATAGTCGCGCGTCCGCCAGCTATTCAGGCGCGTGACCCACCAGTTCGGCTCATAACGGTCAGCCTGGATGCGCAGGCGATGCTTGTAGGCTCGCCAACTGGGCAGATCGGTCACCGGGAAGCCGATGTAGGTGTCCATAGACATCCGGCCGCCGCGCACGGTCCCTTCTTTCAGCGCCTTGCGAATGCGGCCCCAGTTGTCGCGGAAGGTGACGGTGCGCTCATCCTTCGCGAGCGTTTCCGCCTCGAAGGGCGGAAGGGGGTCGCCGCGGAAGCGAATGAACTCGCGCGGATCCATCCCCTGTTCGGCGTCGCCCGAGAACCAATCCCAATGATAGCGGGCCGGGTCGAGACCCGCCGCCTCCCAGCGGTCGCGCGTTTGCGGCCACGCGCCCAGCTCCCAGTTGGGGACGCGGTCAACGGGCCGATACTCCATGACGGCCAGAAAACGTTCGAGGTGCGTTGGCATGAATCACTCCTGTCAATAATACGCCACCTGTTTCGGCCCGATGTCCACGGCGAACGCCAGGGCATCGAAGCTGCGCTTCAGCAGGTCGAACCGGACCGCGGCATGGGCCGGGTCATTCCACAAATTGTCGAACTCGCCGGGGTCAGCCTGCAGATCGAACAGCTCGCCGAGGGGATGGCCGTGGTAGACGACCAGCTTGTAGCGTTGGTCGCGGAACATGGTGGCATAGGTACCCTCGAAGAGGCCTTGACGACCTGGCGCGTCCGGGTTCAGCGCGCGGTAATACTCGCAGCGCACGAAGTCGCGATGCACGTGGGGTTCAGCCTGGCCGGTCAGAATCGGCAGCAGTGAACGGCCCTGCACCCGTTCGGGCATCGGCAGGCCGCACGCGTGCAGCAAGGTCGGCGCCAGGTCGGTCAGCTCCACCAACGCATCGCTGACCAGGCCCGCCTGGAAGCGACCAGGCCACGAGATGAGCAACGGCACGCGCACCAGCCCCTCGTAGAACCGGCAGCCCTTGAGCAGCAGACCGTGATCGCCCAGCATCTCGCCGTGATCGCTGGTGAAGATGACGATCGTCCGCTCGCGCTGCCCCAGGCGCTCCACAACCTGCATCATGCGCCCCACCGCCATGTCAAGCAACTCGATCATGGCGTAGTAGGCGGCCTGGATCCTCTTCGCGTCGAACTCCTCTGGCCGGCGAGCCGGGTTCTGGAAATCCACATCGCTCAGCCTTGCCTGGCTCGCCAGATCGCTCTCCTGGAAGAGGGGGCCGGGGAGCGCCGCCGGATCGTAATGCGCCAGGATCTCGGCCGGCGGATCGAACGGCGCGTGCGGATCGAAGGGGTTGACGCTCATCAGCCAGGGGCGGTCCCCCGCCTGTTCGATGAACGCAATGGCCCGCTCGGCGCACCAGATGCTCTGATGCAGTTCGACGGGCAACGCTTCGGGTGAAGCCTTGACCAGGTCGGGGTCGTAGCCGCGGCCTCGCAGCCAGTCGGCGTAGGCGTGGCCCGCGGGCCAGTTGTTTTCGGGGTGGTGGCTCCACTCGAAGACGCGATAGCCGTCATCCCCGCGCGGCTCGATGCGGCCCTGGGCGCCGGCCAGGTGCAGCTTACCGGCCAGCCCGGTGTCATAGCCCGCGTCGGCCAGCAGCCTGGAGATGAGCGGCGCAGCGCCGGCCCAGACCTCGTTGCCGTTGGTGCAGGCGTGGACCGTGCTGGGATACATGCCGGTCAGGAAGCTCGCGCGACTGGGTGTGCAGATGGGGCTCTGGCAGAAGGCATGGGTGAACGCCACCCCCTCGGCCGCCAGGCGGTCGAGGTTGGGCGTGTGCACGTGCGGATTGCCCAGCGCGCCGATCGTGTCGTAACGCTGCTGGTCAGTGCAGATCCAGAGGATGTTGGGTCGGTCGGGCATGATGACTGTGCTCCTGTGGAACTGTTGCAATGAAGTCGGAGCGTTGGACCCCCCGCAAGCTTCAGGGGTTCCCCGCGGTGTTCAGGCGCTCCATCTGTTCGGGAGTCAACGTCACTTCCAGGCTTTTCAGGTTCTCTGCGAGCTGCGCCAACGAGGTCGGCGCGGTCAGTGGGATGATCGCCGGGTGTGAACCGATCAGCCAGGCATAGATGATCTGGTTGGGGGTCGCGCCGGCCTGATCTGCTATCTCAGCCAGCACCGCCAGCCGGCGCTCGGAATCGGCTCCCGCGTACTGCCTGGGCAGCGATTTGTCCTGTCGGGTATACGTGCCGCCCAGCAGCGGGCTATAGGCCAACATGCGGAAATCGGGGTTCTCGCGGCAGTAGTCGAGCAGCTCATCCGTGCCGCTCCGCTGCCGGCCGAACGCGGCCCCAGGTTGCGGCCGGAGGTAGGTGAACCGCTGCTGGATGCAGCAGTACTCTGCCCAGCCGCGGCTGCGGCTGAGCTGGCGCGCGCGTTCGATGCGCCACGTCAGGTAGTTGGAGCAACCCAAGGCCCGCACCTTGCCGGCCTTGACCGCGCGATCGAAGGCCGCCAGCGTCTCCTCCAGGGGATTCTCCCGGATGTCGCCGTGCGCGTAGTAGAGGTCAACGTGGTCCGTGCCCAGGCGACGCAGGCTGCCGTCGAGCTCGGCGGCGATCGTGCTGGCTGCCAGGCTGGCCCCTATGTCCGCCCGGTTGAAGCCGACCTTGGTGGCGATGACGAGTTGGCTGCGGTTGCCGCGCGCGCACATCCACTTGCCAAGCACCGTCTCGCTCTCGATGCCGACGCCGCCCGCGTGCCACATCGAGTAGTTGTTGGCGGTATCCATGAACCGGCCGCCGGCCTCGAAATAGGCGTCCAGGATGGCGAACGAGGTCCGCTCATCCACCCTGGTGCCGAACGGGAGGATGCCCAGGCACAACGCGCTGACCTCCATCCCAGAGTGTCCCAACGTCAGAGTTTTCATGGCGTGTCATCTCCTTCCCTGTAGCTCCCTATCTGTTGACCGGCGCCCTCACCCGGCAACCAGTCCAGGGCAGACCCAGCGGATGCGGAGCGCTTCCTGGCGCGCCTGGTACGCTCCGCGCCGTCCGTCCGATCAACTCTGTGAGGTTAGTGACCACGGTATTGACCAACAGCCGACGCACACCGCTGTTGTACGCGGCCAGCCGCTCCTGGAGCAACTGCTGGGTCGCCGCCCACTCGCTCCAATCCAAGACCCAGGCTGAATCGTCCGGTTCTTCGCCGCGCCGGTAGGCTTCGTAGAAAATCTCCGTGGGTACGCCGTACTTGCGCTCGAAAACCAACAAGTCTTCTCGCATCGCCTGAATGTCGCGCATGATGTCATCAAGGGTCATGGTCATTCCTCCGCCCACCGCCAGGCGTATCGAACCTCGCACACTTCAACCTGCTGCGGGCTTCACTATACCACAATCCTGTTTTCCGAGGCAACCTGGCAACGGTTCTCCCAGTAGTTCCGATTAGGACATATGTCCTAATCGGAATTGCTGCGGTTCTCCTTCGTTGTTCTGCTGATCCTCCTGAGCGTACTCCTGCCAGCAGGCAGCCCGCCTGCGGTGGCGCAACAGCCACAGGCCGCGCCTCACGCGGCTTTCCGCGGCAGCCCCATCTCCGCGAGAATCGCTTCAACTCCCATTATATCACACCGGGAGGCTGCTCAGCATATGGTGGATTGGACGCCGGTCCAGAGGTACGCGATCTCCTTCGCGGTGAGCCGCACCTCGGCCGCCGCGCAACTGGCCCGCACCTGCTCGGCCGTGCGGCAGCCGGCGATGGGGAAGACAGGGAATGGCTGGCTGAGCAGATAGCCCAGCGCGATCTGGTTGGGGGTGCAGCCGCGTCTGGCGGCCAGCTCCCGCGCGCGATCAAGCCGGGCGAAGTTCTCCTGGCCAGCGTAGAGGCGGGGAACGGGTTTGGGGACCTGATGGGCCTCCCGAGACCCACCCGGTTTGGCGGCGTCAGGTCTGGCATACTTGCCGGAGAAGAAGCCGCCGGCCTGCGACGAGTAGGCCACGACAGGCAGGCCGGTGCGCTGGTGATAGGCCAGCATCGGCTCGTCCATGTACAACATGCCAGCGAATCCCGCCGCGGCAGGGTTCGCGGTCGCCAGGCTCCAGCCGATCTGGCTGGCCTGGAAGCCGGTCAGCTTGTGGACACGAGCATAGCTCGCCGCCTCAGCCAGACGCGGCGCCGTCCAATTGGACGCGCCGATCGCCCGGATGCGGCCGGCCGCCAGGTGGTCGTTCAGCACACCCAGGATTTCGCCCACGGGCACGGCAGGGTCGTCGCGGTGGAGCCAGTAGAGGTCAATGGCGTCGGTCTGCAGGTCGGTCAGGCTGGCGCAGAGGTCAGCCGTGATCTCGGCCGGGGAGAGGCGCGAAAGGTGCATCGTCGCCAGTTCTGGATGGCCGCCTTTGGTCCCGATGATCATGCGCGAGCGCAGCCCGCGCGCCTTCAGCCAGGCGCCCAACACGCGCTCGCTGGCCCCGGCGCCGGCCGTGGCCCACGCGCCGTAGACGCGGGCTGTGTCGAGGAATGACCCGCCCTGTTCGGCGAACGCATCGAGCAGCGCCCACGCCTGCTCGGCCGGAATGCCGGTACCATACTGCCCGCAGCCCAGGCAGATGGCGGAGGGGGTGAGGTGGGCGTTGGACAAGGATAGATATCTCATAAGCCAATAAGCGAAGAGATGCTGTCGAGGAGACGGGTCAGATCCATCAGTGGAGTGGGCTCAACAGTGTGCTCGCCGATGTGACAATGATAGGGCGCACCGGGCAGCGAGAGAAAATGCGGCGTGTTGTCCCAACGCCGGCGTAACACCGCCCGACTTCCATCCATCCATTGATAGCGATAGTCATCCACGAATGCTGTCGCCCTTCCTGAAGTTACATGGAGCGCCACTTCGAGGAAATCGCCGTTGCGAAGGGTGCAGCGGGCACGCAGATAGCCATCCAGCCGATTTACCGTCTGACGGATCAATTCAATGGTTTGGACGACTGGATGGCTAAGCAGGACAGCATATTCGTGTTCGATCAGGCTCTGAACCGACACAATCTACTCTCGCAGTTGGCCGCTTAACGCCTCGACGGCTTTGGTCAGCCGGGCGTACATCTTGTAGGTGACGTTCCACTCGAAGGCATCCAGATCGTCGCCCGCCTGGCCGGCCTGATATCGTGCGTAGAAGTCGCTCGATGCGATTCCGTATTGCTGTTCGAAGCGCAGCAACTCACTCCGCAGGTACGCTAACTGAGCTTCATCCTGTTGTACCTGACGCTCAAGGAGCTTCCGCAGAGTCAAGTCCACCACGCTGTCTCGGTATCCTTGCGCGTAGAGCTGTTCCAGAGCCTGGAGTCGCTCTACGGTCGGTGATGCAACGGTCATTTTCGCTCTCCCTCTGTCCTCTTATCCGTGTCATCGTTTGGTCGGCGATTCGACCGTATTCTAAGCGCGAAGGAACACAGCGTCAAGCGCGGTTGTGTTACACCGTCTCAATCGCCGGATCGTCCATTCGCACCCGCCGGCCCTCGCGGGTCGAGACGTAGGTGGCGAGCACCATGCGCAGCGAGGCGCGGCCCTCCTCGACCGTGGCGATGGGGCCGGCCCGGCTGTGGAAGAAGTCCGAAAGGGCTTTGGAGAGGGCGGCGATGCGCATGCCGTGGTTGGTCGGGCTGGGAATCTGGCTAGAGGTCCAGTCTTTCTTGTCGAGCATGTACCACTTCTGCCCGACCGCGCCGGCCGGCCGCGGCACGTTGCAGCTCGGCACGTCGCCGTAATTCTGGACGATGCTGCCCCGTTCGCCGATCACCTCGACCGTGTTCTCGGCCGCCACGCAGGTGAAGGAGCAGACCACTTCGGCCAGCAGGCCGTCGGCGTAGCGATAGATGGCGATGCCGTTGTCGTTGGGCGCAAGCGGGTTCAGCAGCGAGGAGATCTCAGCCGTGACCGTCTCCGGCGCGCCCAGCAGCCAGTGGATGAAGTCAATCGGATGCGCCGCGTCGTCGGCCCAGATGTCGCGGTTGAGCTCCGCGTCGAAGTGCCACATGCTGGGGATATCCCAAAGCTGCGAGGGCAGCCCGTGTCGCCGGCGCACCATGAAGATCTTGCCGAGCGCGCCGCTTGCGATGATCTCCTTGATCTCGATGTTCTGGGGATCGGCGCGCATCTGCCAGGCCATCGTGAAGGGGACGCCGTGGCGCTGCACCGCAGCGACGATGCGATCGGCCTGCGGCATGGTGAGCGCCAGCGGCTTCTGGAGCGCGATCATCTTGCCGGCCGCGGCCGCCCTTTCGACCGCATCAGCGTGCATGGATGTCTCCACCCCAATCACCACCGCCGGCATGTCGGGCCGGGCCAGGAATGCGTCCAGGTCAACGTGGCCCTCTGCGCCGAAGTTGTCGCAGTTCTTCTTCAGTCGCGCCGCGTCGTGATCCCACCCTGCAACCAGGTTGATCTCCAGGGCCGGGTTCTGCTTCCACTGGTTGCAGTACATCCCCACATGCCCGTGCGCGAAGCCGAGGATACCTACGTTGATTGTCATGATGAGCGTCTCCATGAAACGTGATGCGTGAAACCTGAAACGTCAAACGTTCGCCATGCGTTGATTCGTCATCCGCCATTTGCAATTTGCTATTTCTCCACGCCCGTGATCACCACCCCCTGCACGAAGAGCCGTTGGGCGAAGAAGAAGAGAAGGACACAAGGCAGGAGAGCCATCATGGAGGCAGCCATCATCTTGGGCATGTCCACGACACCCATATGAGCGGTCTGGAACATGCGCAGCCCCAGGCTGACGGGGAACTTCATCTGCGACTGGAGGTAGACCAACGGGTAGATCAGGTCGTTCCAGTAGTAGAAGAACGCGAAGATGGCGACAGTGGCGATGACCGGCTTCGATAACGGCATGAAGATCTGGGCATAGATGCGGGGAGTCGAACAGCCGTCAATGCGCGCGGCGTCCTCCAGCTCGCGCGGGATGCCCAGAAACCATTGGCGGAACAGGAAGATGTGGTAGGCGTTGCCGAAGAAGGCAGGCACGATGAACGGGAGATAGGTGTCGAGCCAGCCCACGTAGCTGAACATCATGAAGTGCGGCACGATCACGACCCAGGCCGGCAACATCAGCGTGGTCAGGTTGATGAAGAAGAGGACGTTGCGGCCCGGAAACCGCAGCCGGGCGAAACCAAAGCCGGCCAGCGAACTGCCGATCAGTGTGCCGATGATGCCGCCGCTGGCGATGGTCAGGCTGTTCAGGATGTAACGTCCAAACGGCGTCTTCTGGAACACCGCCGGATAGTTTTCCCAGATGAATTGGCTCGGAATCCACACGATAGGCCACGTCTGCACCTCAGCCAGCGTCTTCAGGCTGGTCGAGAGCATCCAGAAAAAGGGCACCATCAAGAAGACGCTGCCGGCGACCAACAGCGCATAGGTGACGCTGGCTTGCACGACCTGGCGCCGGCTCACGCGCAGACCGGCGGCGCGCACGGCAGGGACGGCTGAGGATTTGGTTAAGATCTGAGCTCCAGTCGTCATTTCGCCCTCCCTACACGTCTTCGCGCGCGCCGGCGTAGAAGACCCACCGCCGGGAGGTGCCGAAGACGAAGATCGTCAGCGCTGCGATGATTGCGAACAGCATCCAGGCCAGAGTGGAGGCGTAGGCGAAGCGGAGCGACTGGAACGCGGTGAAGTAGATATTGAGTCCGAAGAAATAGGTGGCGTATTGCGGCCCGCCGCCGGTCATAACGTAGGCGCTCTCAAAGATCTGGAACGCACCGATCAGACCGGTGATCAGCACGAAGAAGATGGTCGGCGTCAGCATCGGCAGGGTGATGTGCCACAACTGCCGCACGCGGTTCGCGCCGTCAATGGCGGCTGACTCGTACAGCTCGGTCGGGATGGATTGCAGGCCGGCCAGGTAGATGATCATGCTGCCGCCGACGCCCCAGATGGACATGATGACGAATGCCACCATCACCCACTTCGGGTCCACCAGCCAGCCGATGGGTTCTACCCCGAAGACCATCAGGATCGCATTGAGGATGCCCCACTGCTTGTGAAAGACAAACTGCCAGAGGATAGCGACTGCCACGCCGCTGGTGACGGCAGGAAGGTAGTAGATCGAGCGAAAGACGAAAATTCCCCGCACGCGCTGATTCATCAGGAGGGCAATCGCCAGGCCGATGGACAGATTGAGGGGCAAGTAGCCGACGACGAAGGCGAACGTGGAGCGGATGGAATCCAGGAAGCGGGGGTCCTTGGTGAACATGTACACGTAGTTCTCGAAACCGATCAGCTGCGGCGCGCCGCGGGCCGCGTAGTCAGTGAAGCTGAGAAACAGGGAGTAGAGCATGGGGCCGAAGCGGAACATCAGAAAGCCGAGGATCCACGGCAGGATGAAGAGATAGCCTTCCAGGGCTTCCCGGCGAGCCAATCCGGACTTCGGCGTTTGGAATTTCAGCGCCATGAAGGGGGCCTCCCAACGAATAGAGTGTTTGACAGGACCATGATACAACACGTGCCAGGCGCCTGGCAAGCGCCTGGCACGTCAAGCCAGGTGAACCTTAGCCGAGGCTGGCCTTGTTCACGTCAATGATGCGCTTCAGCTCAGCGTCGAAGTCCACCAGCACCTTGGCGGGATCGGCGTCTGACGGGCCGCTGAGCAACGGCACGATCATGTTGTTCCAGGCGGTGCCATAGTCCTGCCAGTAAGGCGGATAGGGCGCGGCCGCGGCGGCCTCCATCTGCTTGCCGAAGATGGCGACGTTCTTGGGTGGCATGCCGCCCTTGGCGGCCGTTTCGTTCCAGCGCGGCACCGAGCTCTTGCGGCCGGGAATGCTGCGCAACGGGTCCGAAATCAGCACATTGGTGGATTCGGTGCTCGTCAGGAACTTGTTGAAGGTCCAGGCCGCTTCGAGGGCCTTGGTGTTCTTCGCGATGCCCCAGGCGCCGCCAGCCGCGTTGAGGCACGCCGCGCCAGTCGGCGACTTGGGCATGGCCTGCACGTCGAAGTCAAACTTGTCCTGGATGACACTGCGGAGGTTGACCGTGGCCCATGAGCCCTGGAAGGCCATCGGCACCAATCCGCCGCCAAATGGATTCACGCCCTGTGGCATGGCGCCGGCCTCTGGATAGAGGCCCTGCTTGCGGGCAGAGATGAACCACTTGAAGCACTCCAGGTTTTCTTTGCTGTTCACCAGGCTGGTCTTGAAGTCGTCCGACCAGATCTTGCCCCCCCAGCCAAACATGACCCCGTGGAAGACCCAGTTCCACAGGTACATATCGAGGCCCCAGGTCTTGAACTGGTTGCCTTCCTTCTTGATGAACTTCAGTGCCAGTTGGAGGAGGTCATCCCACTTCCAGTTCTCGGCGGCGGGATAGCCGACCTTGGCCTCGTCGAACCATTTCTTGTTATAGTAGATGCCGATGTTCGAGAAGTCGTAGGGCAGTGCGTAGATGTGGCCTTTCCACTTCATCTGGGCCAACTCCGCCGGCCAGAAGTCATCCACGTTGACTTCCTTCGCATCGCGATCAACGAGGGGTTGCAAGTCAACGGTCCACCCCTTGCTGGCGTATACCGGGACGTCGAAGGTGCGCGTGTACCAGACGTCGGGCAGTTGGCCGCCCGCGCCTTGAGTATTGATGGAGTTGTAGAACTCACTGCCGGCGATGTCCAGGTATTCGACATCGATGTTCGGGTTCTTGGCCGCGAAATTCTCCAGCACCTTCTTGAAGAGCGGCACATCGGCTGCGCCGTGGTTGGAGATGAAGCGAATCTTGGCCTTGGCCGGGGCAGGGGCCTTGGTCGGCTCAGCCTTGGGCGCGGCCGGAGCCGCGGGGGCGGGCGCAGGGGCGGGCGCGCAGGCGGCCAGGGCCGAGCCCAGGCCAGCGAAGGCGGCGCCACGGAGGAAGTCGCGGCGATTCAGCTTGTCCATCGTTGTGCTCCTTGTGGGTAATGCTTTGAAAATTGGTCAGGCCATGGCGTTCGTGCGATCGAACAGAAATGGGTGGAAACGTTGCGTGGAATGCTGGGATGTGGCTGCCTCACCTCCTTTGCGGAAGACAGACCGCCGATGGCAGGACTACGAGCCGTACTCCTGCTCAGCCGACCTTCGCCGGATTGCCAGGGTTGCAATTGGCCTTTGATCACCGACAGGTTTGTGTTATTATTACCGCGGCGAACAGCCAAAAGCCAGTAGTGCAGTGCCGGATTGTGCCAGGTTGTGCCGCCTGTGGGCCATTATGGATCGCATACAGTTCCAGCAACAGGTCAGCGACCTCTACATCCATCTCTACGATCTCGTCTACCTGCGCACCCATCCATTGACGGATGTGCTGGTCCTAGATGCAGCCGCCTCGCGCAAACAGAAAGGCTGGCAGTTGCACAACCTGTTGCTGGAGGCGATCAATGAACTGGATCCTGGACCGCGTGCACCTCCCTATTCGCGCGAATGGCGACGCTATCGGCTGATGGTGGAGCGCTACAAGCATGGCCTCGAACCGGGCGCCATCATGCAGGAGATAGCTGTCAGCAAGCGGCAGTACTATCGCGAGCATGAAGCCGCGATCGAGGCGATCGCATGCGTGTTGTGGGAGCACTATATTGCTCAGTCATCCCTGCTCACCTCACCGGCCGCAACCCCAGCCGGCGCCCCAACCAGCTACCTGGAGCTCTTGCGCCTGGAAACTGCGCGGACGGCTCAGGCTGGTCGCTATGCCCATCTGAATGACATCGTGTCCGGCGCCGTGGCGCTGTTGGGCGAAAAGCTGCGGCACAACAAGCTGAATCTTGACTTGACCCTGCCGGAAGCCCTGCCGGCTGTCGCCGCGGACCAGGCCCTGTTGCGCCAGATGGTGTTGGGCATGATAGGCTATCTTGTCGAGCGCGCCAGCGACGCCACCCTGCAGGTGAATGTGGTAGCTGACGAGGCGGCTCTCCTGTTTTCTCTGCAGATTGATCCGGTCACGGCTCTCCGACCAACGGCGTTTGCCGAAGCGCAGGAACGATGCGCGGCATTTGCAGAAATGGGGGCGTTGATCGGAGTCAGCTCCCGACCGCTTCACGCTGGCCCAACCGTGATAGGTTTTCAGATACGCTTGCCAGCGGAAACCCGACGAGCGGTTCTGGTGGTGGATGACAACGAGGACGTCCTGGAGTTTTTCCGACGGTGTCTTGCGCCGCATGGCTACCGGGTCCTGGCCGTCACTTCCGGCCAACAAGCACTCGACCTGGCGTCGCAACTCCAGCCCTATGCCATCACGCTCGACCTGATGCTGCCGGGAGAAGATGGTTGGAACGTGCTACAGAACCTGCTCAACCGACCGCGCACGCGACGGATCCCCGTGATTATCTGCTCTGTCTTGAAGCAGAAAGAACTGGCCCTCTCCTTGGGGGCAGCGGCCTTCCTGGCGAAACCGGTCACCGAACGGGAGCTCTTGGCGGCTCTACAGGCGCTGGAAGCCCGACAGCCGGCCGCAGGGCTGGCATAGCGGTAACGCCCACCAGGTTCTGCACCCACCTGATCACTTCGGCCGAGACCCAGGGTGCGCCCCTTGCAATCGTGATCGAGCCGGGTTGGCTCTCCTGCACGTCCGGTTCGTCTTGCGCCGTGACGATGACAATGGGAATGTCGCGCCATTCGGGCCGCGCTCGCATCTGCTTGACCAGTTCCGGCCCTGAGATGTCTGGCAGCCGGATGTCGAGCAGTACCAGGTCAGGCCGGCGCCGCTGCATCATCGCCAGCGCCTCCTGGCCGCTGTAGGCGCTGGTCATCCGATAGCGTCGCACCGGGCTGTCGAGCAGTCGGCCCATGAGTTGCACGAAGTCCTCGGCATCATCAACAACCAGCACGTGGTCCACCTTCTCCCCGAACTGGCGCAGCACATCCCATAGCGCCTGGCGCGAGATCGGCTTGACCAGATAGCCCTCCACCTCCAGCCTCTGCGCCATCGAGCCTTCCCCTGGCAACGGGCAGGCCATCACGGGTGTCTGCGGGATGCCCCAGGCGCGCGCGATCTCCTCCAGGTCGCCGGGTGTCCAGGTCCGCTCGGCTTGATCCACGACGACTGCCTGCGGCAACAGCCGCGCCGCAGCCGTCTGCGCTTGCGCCAGGTCGGGTGCGATGACCGTGTTGCAGCCATGTACGTACCGCGCCAGCATGGTCGAAGCCGCCAGGCTCCGTGTCACCGCCAGCAGCACAGGTTTTTCGCTCTCTGCGCCCGAGATCGCGCCCGCCGCCCTGACTGTAGGCGGCATGGTGGTCGCGTCCCAATCCTCGCGAGCAACAGGCAGGCTGAAGTAGAAGGTGCTCCCCACCCCTACCTGGCTCTCCACCCAGATGTGCCCACCATGCAGCGCCACAAAGCGTTTGCTGATCGCCAGCCCCAGCCCAGCGCCGTCATGACGGCGCTGGGTGCCGCCGTCGGCCTGATGGAAGTCATCGAAGATAAGACCGAGCTGTCCCTCGGGGATCCCCGTCCCTGTATCGGCGACCGAGAAGATCACCAGCGCCTCGCGACGCCGAACGCTTACCGTCACGCTGCCCTTGTCGGTGAAGCGGGCGGCATTGTTCAGGAGGTTAAAAAGCACCTGCCGGATGCGCGTCGGATCAACCCACAATGGCGGCAGGTCCGGTTCGATGTCGAGCCTGAGCGCCAATCCCTGCGACTCGATCAGGCTGCGGGCCGTGTTCACTGCCTCCCGAACCAGGGCGGCCGGATCGGCCTCCTCCTGCACCAAAGCCATCTGGGCCGCCTCAAGGCGTGCCAGGTCCAGCACGTCGTTGACCAGTGTTTGCAGATGGCAGGCATTGCGATGGACGATTCGCAGGTCGCGCAAGTAGCGCGCGGAAAGCTGCTCACCGTAGTATTCTGGCGACTGGATCATCAGTTCGGTGAAGCCCACGATCAGATTAAGGGGCGTGCGCAACTCATGGCTGACGGTTTGGGCAAACTGCTGCTTGAGCCGGCGCGCCTCCTCTGCCTGATCCCGCGCAATGGCCAGCAAGTAATTGGCGCGCTCCAGGCGATAAGATGCCTCATCCAACGCCTTGAGAGTTCGCTCGAGCTCCGCCTGACGATCGCGCGCCACCGTTTCGTTGTGACGCGCCTGTTCGTAGCCGCTCCAAACCCATTGCAGGGCCGTATAGAGACGGCGTGTAGAAAGCCACGCCGCCAGCGTGACCAGCGCCAGGGTGACCATGGGTGAACCGACTTCGGCAAACCCCAGGCTGATTCCCGCACGTCCCAAGCCTGCCTCCAACGTCAGCACGAAGGCTGCACCGGCCACCAACGCGAAGGCGGTCTGGCTCAGAAGCGCGCTGGCAAACAGGATGGGTACGATGAACAGATAGGCGGCGGCCGAAGCCAACGAGGCGATGCCCAGCACGGCACAGGCCACAGCACCCAGGATGCCCCAGGCAAGCAGATGTGCGGCCAGCCGCAGCCGGGAGCCCCGCCATACAAAAGCCAGTATGGCGCTGATCAGCAGCACGCCGCTCCCGACCCATGAGGTCAACGACGGAGATGGATCGTAACTGCTACGCGCCAGGTAGGCTCCCCAGATGTTGGCGGCCAGCCACAGATAGCCCGCGGCGCTGCCCAGCAAAGAGATCGCTGTGACCATGCCCTCCTGGAGATTGGCGAAGTAGTCCTGAAAGGTCGGTTCTCGCGCAGCCAGTATCATGCGTTCCTCCCAATGCAATACCAGGTGTTCCTCATCCCGGACACATGGTACAATGGGTTCTGTTGTCCAAGACATCCTGTCCCAAGACCGCCGCTTTGTCAAGCGCGGCGATGTCAGGAATTCACAACACAAGACAGCCCTATCGCTGCCGCACGCGATCTGCGATCGTGTCACAGGCGGCGCGCGCGTCGCTTTTGCGAATCGGGCGTTTTGTGCTACACTGGCCCTGGTCGGAGGTGAGGTATGGAAACCGTGCGAGACATCGCCATCATCATTCTGGCTCTCGAATCTATCGTGATCGGCCTGCTGTTGGCTGTGCTGGTCATCCAGGTGATTCGTCTTGTCAGGCTGCTGCGCGAGGAAGTCATGCCGATCCTGAACTCCACGCAGGAGACTGTGGGAACCGTGCGCGGCACAGCGGCGTTCGTGAGCGATCACCTGGTGCAGCCGATGGTCAAGGTATCGAGCTATGCGGCCGGCGCGCGCCGGGCCGTGAGCATGTTGTTCGGCCGCAGCGGCCGCAATGGACAGGGTCAATGAAAGGAAGGATGCAACATGAGCGATAACGGCGGCGAATTCGTAGTGGGCTTCATCATCGGCGCCCTGGCAGGCGCGGCGGCGGCTCTCATGCTCGCGCCGCAGTCAGGCGAGGCCACGCGCAGGCAGATCGGCGAAAGGGGCATCGAACTGAAGGGCCAGGCCGAACGGCTGGCTGACGAGGCCAAAGCGCGCGCGGCCAAAGCGGCTGAGGAGGCCAGGGCTCGGGCCGAAGAAACGGCCGAGGAAGCTCGCAGCCAGGTCGTCCAGGCCAGCGAGCGCGGCCGGATCGTGTTGACCGAGAACGTCCGCAAGGCCCAGCAAGCGATCCAGGAGACTCAGGCCAGGCTGGGCAAGGCCTCCGAGACGGCCGAGAACCTGGCAGCGTGAGGGGTCACGGGTGACAGGGTGACAAGGTGACAAGGTGACAAGGTGACGGGGTGAGGGATCCGGTCGCCTTGTCGCCTTGTTGTTCTTGGACACGCGGGCTCGAGGTCTCAGCAAGTCACGAATGCAAGCTGAGACGGGGTATGTCTCATAGTGAGGCTTTGCACCGACCGCCGGTCAGCGCATGAACTTCGATCTCCTGTCCCCTGTCTCCTGTCCCCTGTCCCCTGTCCCCTGTCCCCTGTCTCAACTCCCCACGTACAATTGGCGCAACGCCTCCGGCAATCGGCTGAGCAGGTCGCTGGCGAGACCGCCTGACAGCCCCAGGGAACGCGTGACCAGCAGCCCGGCCTGGCCGTGCAGGTAGGCGCCGCAGAGCGCGGCTTCGTAGGGCGGCAGCCCCTGGCCGACCAGACCCGCTATCGCGCCGGCCAACACATCCCCGCTGCCGGCCGTGGCCAGCGTTGGCAGCGCGAAGGGCAACACCGCGGCCCGGCCATCGGGAGCCGCGATAACGGTATGTGCGCCTTTCAGCAGCACGATGTGGCCCCATTGCGCGGCATAGCGTCGGGTTGCCGCGATCCGCTGCCCGTTGATCTCTTCTGGCGTCTGGCCGGTTAGCCGCGCCATTTCGCCGGGGTGCGGCGTCAGGATGCTCTGCGGCGGCAGCCGGCCGGGCCAGTCAGGCAACGCGGCCAGGATGTTCAGCGCGTCTGCATCTATGATGGTGCGCGACAGCCAATGCTCGGCCGGCAGCCCATCGGCCGCAAACAACGCCCTGACGAAGTCTTGCGCATCGTCGCTCGTCGTCAGCCCAGGGCCGATCAGCAAGGCGCCGTAGCCGGCCAGGCTTTGCAGCAGCCGCGGCGCGCCTGCCCCGCAGTGCACGCCCTGGGGATCAGGGAGCGGCAACCAGGTCACCTCGACCAGGATGGATGCCAGGATCGCGTGGAGGGCCGCGGGGATCGCCAGCGTCACCAGCCCAGCGCCGCTGCGGGCTGCGGCTGCCGCGCTCAAATAAGCCGCGCCCGTGTAGTTCAGCGATCCGGCAACGATCATGACCTTGCCGAAGGTACCCTTGTGCGCATCGGGCGGCCGGCCGGGCAACCAGCGACGCACCTCCGACGGGCCCACCAGCTCGGTCATCACCTTGTCGGCCAGGTCGGGCGGCACGCCGATATCGGTGACCGCCAGCAGGCCGCAATGACCCGCGCCTGGGTACTCTAGTTGGCCCCACTTCGGAAACGCAAACGTGACCGTGATCTCGGCGCGCAGGGTTGCAGGGTCGAGCGCGCCGGTGTCGCAGTTCAAGCCGCTGGGGCAGTCCACGGCCAGGATGGCGGGACGCGGCCAGGGCGGGGTGGGTATGGCTCCGGCCTCGTCTTCATCTTCCCAATCCTCGTCCCAATCATCTTCGTATGCATCACCGCCATCATCTTCGTCGTCCAAGACGTCATCATCTGTCTCGTCATCCTCGTCCCAGTCTTCGTAATCCTCGTCGAACGCATCGAGGGGCTCACGCGGAGGGCCGGGCGGCTCCATGTTCAGCCCCAAGGCCTGAGCCTCCATCAACGGGAAGCGGGGAGTGGGCAAGAGCGGCGGGAGCGGCTCTTCAGGCAGAGCAAAGCGGCGGGCGTTGACCTCTTCTCGCACGACCGCCAGCAGCTCGGCCAGGCGGCCCTCGATAGGCCGCGTCGCGCCCGTGCCCAACAGGGCGTCTATCACCAGGTCGGTCTTCTGGACCTCGGCGCGCAGCTTGGTGAAGTCTGCGTCGTTGTCGGACCAGAGGATGGCTACACCGCGTCGGCGGCGTTTGAGTCGTTTGAGGTTCTCGTCTCCCTTCGTGTCGCGTTTCCACACGTAGATGGAAACCTCATGATCCGACTCGAGAAGGTAGTGCGCAGCGACCAGGCCATCGCCGCCGTTGTTGCCAGGTCCCACCAGCACCAGCGCATGGCTTTCCGGCTCGGCGAGCATGAGCGCGCTGGCCAGGGTCGCGACGGACCTGCCTGCCATGTCCATCATGGCGGCATAGGAATGGCCGCGGCCATCGGTCGCCTGTTCGATCTGGCGCATCTCTTCGATGTTTACGATCTTCATGGGAGTCCTCCGGGGAGTGACATTCACGTGGCTGTTGGCGGTCGCACGGCTGCCGCCAGGCGCCAGGCGATCAGGCTCATTGCCGCAAGAACAGGGATCAAGAGGCCCACATAGATCACGCGCAGGGTGACCGAGGGCGACGCGCCGATCGGATCGAGCGGATGGCGCAGCACGCCGGCCGCCGCGGCCAGCGCCGCCACCGCGACGCCGAACAGAGCGTGCGCGCTGGCCGTGAAGCGCGCATGATCCAGGAATCGGCTCACCAGGTAGACGATCAACCAGGCCGCCGCGATCTGCAGCGTCATCGTCACCCGCGGTTCGCCCCACGCGATCCACGGCCCCCAGGTCAGCCGCGTGGCCGGCAAGCTGACGATGAAGTGGCCAACCCAGAAGCACCAGCCGCTGATGGCTAACCCCTGGCTCCACGCGAGCGCCGCGCGGCGCGGCCACGCCAGATAGATCGCCCCCGCGATGCCGGCCGCGATCAGCCCCAGCATTCCTGCCCGGCTGAGCGCGCCGTGCAGATAGACGAGCTTGATGACCGGGCCGATGGTCTTCTCATCGGGCATGACGAGCAGGATCAACGCGCTGAGCGCCGCGCACAATCCCACCAGCAGCCAGAAGATGCGTCGGGCTATCGGCATGACGCGGACCCCTCCTGATGGATGATGACGACCGTCATGATACCCGAAGTCAGGCTGTGCACCAAACCAGGTTGCCCTGCCGCGCCCCACGTCCGATCTGGCGCCTGACAGTCGCTATGGGGGTCCAAGTCCTACACCGCGCGTGGGATGATGGGCAAGACGATGTGCGACGGCCGGCTGGCATCATGGAAGACGGTCTGCATGGCCGGCCGCAGCACTGTCTCCTGACCGAGCGGCCCGCCCGTGTTCGGGTTGCGATTGTAACGCGGGAAGTTGCTGCTGGAGATCTCCAGCCGGATGCGATGCCCGGCCTGGAAAACGTTGCTCGTCGCGCCCAGCGCAATGACGTAGTGATAGACCTCGCTGGGTTTGATTGGCTGCGGTTGATCGGTCGCCGCGCGATAGCTGGCCCGGATGATGCCATCCTGGATGTTGCGCGCAAAGCCGCAGGGTCCGACATCTACGAGCTTGGCCGTGAAGTCGGTGTCGGTCGCGCTGCTGGCCGCCCACAGGTGCACCTCGAGCGGACCGGTGACCTCCAGGTCATGTTCCAACGGCGGGCTGGTGTAGACGAGCACGTCGAACCGATCCTCGATCTCGCGCTGGTCGAAGGCGCCGCCGGGAATCGCGGCCGACCAACAGCAGAGGCCGCCGCCGCGGGTGGGCGTCGGATGCCGCGGGTCGTAGAGGAAGGCGTCCGCTGACTCTTCGGCCGGCGCTTGCGGGTTGAGACCGCCGTCGCCGCGGCGGGAATTGGCCGCGCCGCCGCTGTGCAGGTAGTAGCGCGTGTACTGGCCGCGCGCCAGCGGCCATTCCTGTTCATCGCGCCACTCGTTCGTACCCATCACGAAGATCCGCACCGGCGGCTCATCCATCATGCCGTTCGGAATTCCCCGCAGCCAGTGGTCGAACCAGCGCAACTGGATCTCATCGGGCAGCACCAGCAACGAGGAGGCGCGCAAGCCGAAGTCCACCTGGCCGACCAACCCTTCCATGGGGCCGTGCAGCCACGGCCCCATCAGCAGCCGCTGGCTGATTCGCGCCGTCGCCGAGCCGCCGTTGCGCAGGATGGCTGCGAAGTCGCTGACGGTGCTGGCGGCGAAGATGTCATACCAGCCGCCGATGTGCAAGGCCGGGACCGTGATGCGGTCGTGGGCGCAGGTGATGGGCTGCCAGTAGTCGTCGTGCGCCTGGTGCGCGAGTAGATCGGCGAAGAAGGGGGCGATGCCGCCGCGGCCGATCAGCGGCAGCTCATCCAGCGGCCGACGGGTGAAGGTCTCTCCGCGCGCCATGCCGTCGGCCAGGGCAACGAGCTGGTCGGTCCAGCGCTCCTTCTCCTCGGGCGGGGCCGGCGACCGCATGATAGCCATCTGCGCGCCAGCCACCAGGTTCCAACTCACCGCCGCGCCCAGGGCCAGCGCGCCGCCCGCGAACATGATCCGATACGGATCGCAGAAGGTGACCGCTGGGACGATGGCCTTCAGCGGAGGCGGCTGCATCACGGCCGCAGCCAACTGCGTGAACCCGACATACGATCCACCGAACATCCCAACCGCGCCGTTGGCCCAGGGCTGACACGCAGCCCACATCACGGTGTCATGGCCATCGGCCATCTCGTGGATGAAGGGGTAGCCGTCGCCGTCCGAGCTCCAGCGGCCGCGCGTGTCCTGGATCACCACCGCGTAGCCCCGTTCTGCGGCCAGCAGGGCGAACGCGTTCTGCGAGAAGTTCTTGCCATAGGGAGTGCGCTGCAGGAGCACGGGCAGCGGACCGGCATCGGCCAACCGATACACATCGGCGCGCAGGATCACGCCATCGCGCATGGGGGTTTCGACATCGCGTTCGACAATCAGGGTTCTGCTCATGTTGCCTCCCATCCTGCTATCGCGGCCTGATCAGCGCCTTCACCACCTTGAGACTCTCCACATCGGCCAGCGCCTGGCCTGCATCGGCCAGCCGGTACTCGCCGCTGATCATCCGCTCCCAACCGAAACGGTCGCCATAGCGTGCGACGACCCGCACGCCGCGGTAGAAGTGGCTGAAGTCGGACCCCCAACAGCCGCGGATTTCCAGGTGCTTGCGGTTGATGTCCCAGTGCGGGTTGAGCGCCACCTCGCCCACGTCGGTGTATTGGCCGACGATCACGTAACGCCCGGCGTCGCGGGTCATCTGCATTCCCTCGCGCACGGCGGCCGGGACGCCCGTGGCCTCGATCGTCACATCGGCCCCGCGACCGCCGGTGAGCTCCTTGACGCGGCGGATGCGCCCTCCTGGGGCGTGCTCCGTGATGTCCACTGTCTCGTCAGCGCCGAACGCTCGCGCAACCTCCAGCCGCTGCGCAGGCGCGCCGACGACGATCACCTGGCCCGCGCCCTGAAGCTGCGCCAGGATCACCGCGTTCAGTCCCACCGGCCCGCTGCCCTGGATCACGACGCTGTCGCCAAGCTGGATTTCGGCGCGCTCGATGGCGTGAACCGAGGTTGGCAGGCCGCAGCCGGCCGCAATGAAGCGTTCCGGCGGCAGGTTTGCCGGCAGGCGCAGCGTCTTGACGCCCGGCTTCAGGTAGATCGCCTCGGCCCAGCCGCCCAGCAGCCCTTCGTCGGCCGAATAGGTGATGCCATAGACCCGCCGGCTGGGGCAACGCGTGCTCGCCTTGGCAACCGTGCAATACCAGCACTTGCCGCATGTCTCGTGCACGTCGAGAAAGGTGATGACATCGCCCCCTTGCAGCGCCGCGCCATCGAGATCATTCACCACGCCGCCGGTCTCGGCCACGCGGCCCACGCTCACATGGCCGGGGATGATGGGATAGGGCACGCCGGCCAGGTGGCCGTGGTGCAGGTGCACATCTGTACCACACACCTCGCTGTAGATCGTTTCGAGCAAGATCGCGCCCGGTTCGAGGGCCGGCCGCAGCAGCGCGCGCAGCTCGATCGGCGCGCCGGCTGCAGGCATGACCGCAGCCTGGACGGTCATGCCTGCCGTGGTCTTGGTCGGCGACGAGGGGATGCTAGATGAAGGCATCGGGATTGCTCCTGTTGGGCCGGCTGAGCCCTCATATCTGAAGGATGGCGGGACGCTGCCAGGTCTGTCCGGCGGCCGTCGCCGCGATCATCGGCCAGTCGGGAATCGCTGTCAGTATCTCGTTGCCCGCCGGGCCGATCAGGATCGTGTCTTCTGATTTGACGCCGCTGATAGATGGGTTCCACGCATACGCTTGCCCGGCCTGCACCACCTGGTCGGAAGTGGGGCTGCCCACGAACTCGCGCGGCAGATAGCCGGCCGCGCCGCCCTGGTGGTGGAGCTGCCACTCATCGGCGAAGCCTTCGGCTGCGTAGGTCTCGACGGCCGCCTGGAAGATATCAGCGATGCGAGCGCCGGGCCGCGTGCGACCGATGAAGACCGCATCTATCTGGGCGCACGCTCGTTCCTTGCGACGCAGCTCCTCGGGCAGCGGCCCGAAGTGGATCAAGCGCGAGATGGAGCCGACCAGCCCGAACTTGCGTGCACCCAACACCAGTATGGCGTACCGCTCCAATCTCTTGTCGGTGGGCAGGGGGTGGCGGAAGCGGAAGATGCGCTCATCCGCCGCGGCCAGGAGGACGATCGGCTGCGCACCGCGGGCCTGAGTCTCGCGAGACAGCGCGGCGGCCATGGCGTATTCGCTCATGCCGGGGCGCACCTGGCGAATCGCGGCGTTCATGGCCTCGGCGCAGATGCGGCCCACCGTGCGGAACCGCTCGCCCTCCGCAGGCGTCAACGTCAGGCGCAGGCGGTTCACGTCTGCGCTCAGGTCGCTGGCGGCCGGGTGAGGCGCATCGGCGCCCAGCCGCAACCCACGCGTCAGCTCGGCCAGCGCCTGTCCAGATTTGTGCCAGGGCTCCACCTGGAAGCGGAAGCCCTGGGCGTGCAACGATTCTTCGGCCTCCAGCCGCGGGGCCTCGATGTTGCTGGTCACAACGTAGTGGCAGTCGCGGGTCGCCAGCAGGGAAGCCGCGCCGAAGTCGGCGGCAGTGTTGACGTAGCCGGTCGCGCCGTCCGTCAGCCAGGCGAAATTGGCGACGCGCCTGAGCAGGATGGCGTCCAGGTCATGTACCGCGAGCAAGCCGCGGAGCAGGTCGAGTTTGGCAGTGATTTCGGTCATGAAGTCGCTCCTGGTGTGCGAGGTATCCTCTCAATAATCCGGGGAAACGGCGGTCACAGACCGCCTACGAGCCTGCTTTCAGGGGGTCTGCGACCCCCGTCGGCCCCCACTTATTGAAAAGATACTGTGCGAGGGGGCGGCAGACTTCCGAAGTCTGGGACGCTTGGAAGTCTGGTTTTCGGTCTCACATTCCCCGATCCACGAAACTATAATCGTCTGGCGGACGTATGTCAAATGTGGTTCGGTTGGCTTCCGACAGTTTTACTGCGTTTTGCCCGATGGCCATTTGTGTGCTACACTGATCATTTGGTAGAGCGCGGTCATCGCTGCGCTGAATTCGGCGCAGCGACCGACCGCCGCCCACATCCCAGTTCCGAGGTCATGACACGCGTATGAAGCGGTTGCTCTTCATCTTTGTGATAGCGCTCGTCGCCCTGGCTGCCGCGACAGCCGTATTCGCTGCGCCGCTGGCCCAGCAAGGCAAGCCCGTCATCGCACAGCCCGAACAGGATGCCGCAGTGCGGGGCGTTGTGCAGATCGTCGGCTCAGCCACGCATCCGCAATTCCAGCGTTATGAGATCTACTATGCTCGCTGGCCGGTGGCGTCCGACCAGTCATGGATCTTCGTCGGCGACGCGCACTTCCAGCAGCAACCGCTGGGGCTGTTGGGAACCTGGGATACCCGTGCAGTGCCTGATGGCGCGTATGGCCTGCGCGTGCGCGTGGTGAAGCAAGATGGGAATTACATTGACAGCGACCCGCGGCGCATCACCGTGGCCAACACCAGGTTGCCAGACACGCCGACGCCGTCAGTGACCAATACGCCGTCTACGCCGCCGACGCCGTTGCCGCCTTCACCCACGATCGCGGTTCCCACGGTGCAACTGCTGCGGCCGACCGCCACCGCGACATCGCAAGTCCAGGCCACGCCCATCCTGCCAGGCGGTGCGTCTGCGCCGGCCGCGACCGTGGTGGAACAGATCTTCAGCGGCAAAAGGTTGCTCGAGGCCGCCAGGACCGCCGCCATGTACACGCTTGCCGCATTCGCAGTGGTTGGCGTGTTTTTCGGGGTGAAAGGCGTGTTGGTCTGGCTGTGGCATAAGTTCAGGCCGTGAGGCGTGGGGCGTCGAACGTCAGGCGTCAGGCGGGTGAGGGTGTGATGGATTTCGTGCGGTCTTTGCTGGGCAGACGGGCGGCGGGCGACGAGGCGACGGGGCCGCTGAAGATGATCGTCGGGTTGGGCAACCCCGGCGCCGAACATGCGGCCAACCGGCACAACGTTGGCTTTCAGGCGGCCGATCTGTTCGCCGCGCGGCACGGCCTCAAGTTCGACAAGGTGCAGAAACGCGCGCGCACGGCGCTGGGCCGCGTGCAGTTGCCGGCCGGTTGGTCCGGCCGCGTGCTGCTGGTCAAGCCGCTGACCTATATGAACGCCAGCGGCGAGGCTGTGGGGCCGCTGGCCAAGTTCTACAAGGTCGCGCCGGCCGATCTTCTGGTAATCTTCGACGACCTGGATCTGCCGGTGGGGCGCATCCGCCTGCGGCCAGGCGGCGGCTCGAGCGGCCAGAAAGGGGTCAAGTCCATCATTCAGAGCCTGGGCGCCGCGGAGTTTCCGCGCGTACGCGTGGGCATCGGCCGGCCGCCTGGCCAGATGGACCCCGCCGCCTATGTGCTCCAGCCTTTTTCGGCTGACCAAGAGGCCGAGATGGCTTTTGTCCGGCCGCACGTCGTCGAAGCTATCGAGGTATGGTTGGCCCAGGGCATCACTGCGGCCATGAATCAGTTCAACGCAGGATCATGAAACTCGACGGGCTCCTGGAGATCGGCCGGGCTGCGCCGGCGTATCGCGATCTGCTCGCCGCGCTGAAGGCCGAAGCCATACTGACCGAGCCACTCGGCATCTATCACGCCGCTCGCCCCTATTTGGCGGCGCTGCTGGCGCGCGACCTGCAACGGCCGCTCATCGTTCTCACCGCACGCACCCAACGTGCGCGGCAGTGGGTGGACGAGCTGCGCATCTGGCTCCCCGATCCCTACCCTGTTCACGCCTTCGCCGATCCCGATGCATTGCCCTATGAGCGCATCCCCTGGGCGCCCGAGACGCGGCAGCGCCGGCTGGAGACCCTGGTCAGCCTGCTGACGTGGCGCGACGAGGCCGCGGGCGGCGATCTGCAATCCGAAATCACCGATCAGAAAGTTCCGATCGTCATTGCCTCTGCCCGTGCGCTCATGCACGCGACGTTGCCCCCGCGCGAGCTGCGCGCGGGGCTGCGATCCATTCGCCAGAGCCAGCTTTTCGACATGAACAAGATGCTGGCGCTGTGGGTGGGGCTGGGCTACGAGAGCGCGGCCGTGGTGGATCTGCCCGGCATGTTCAGCCGGCGAGGTGGGATCGTGGATGTCTGGCCGCCCAACCTGCGCAAGCCGGTGCGCATCGAGCTGTTCGGCGATGAAATTGACAGCCTGCGCGTGTTCGATCCCTCGACGCAGCGCACCCTCAACCGCATCCAGCAGACGTGGATCGGACCCGCAAGCGAGGCGCTGCCCAAGATGGGCGAGCGCATGGTGGAACGACTGCGCGGCCTCGATCTAACCCCCTGCCACCCGCCGGCGCGCATCGAGTACGAGCGGGAGATCAGCAGTTTGTTGGCGGGCAGCGGCTTTCGCAACCTGGAGTGGTGGATCCCGTATCTCTACTCGCAACCCGCCTGCCTGCTGGACTATGCGCCGCGCTCCTGCCTGTTGCTGCTCGATGATGCGGCCGAGCTGCTGCCGGCGCTGGCCAATCTGGAGGGGCAGGCCGAGCAACTGGGCCGCGACTTGTCCGCAGCCGGCGATCTTCCGGTGGGGATAGCTCCGCCCTATTTGCCGCGGCAAGTCCTCCGGGAACGGATCGCGGGGACGAACGGCGCACGCGGCCCTGCCCCCGATGATGCGCACAGCGGCGCCTCTCGACCTCTCACGCCGGCAGCGAGAGGCCGCGTCCTGTCGTTGGGCAACGCGGCTCTCGATGGCTGGGCGACCTCTGTGGATACCCCGCTGGCGCGCGCCTTCCGCGCCGGCCCACGCTACGGCGGCCAGGTGCGCACTATCGTCACCGAGGTGGAGCGTGGTCTGCACGCGGGCGAGACGATCATTCTGGTGAGCCGCCAGGCCCCGCGATTGGCGGACCTCTTTGGCGAGGCGCGCCCTGCGGTGGCGCCGTTCGACAACCTGACCACCCCCCCCCCGGCCGGCCTGACACTGGTGCAGGGGGTGATGGATGAAGGATGGGTGCTCGATTGTGGATTTCGGATTGCGGATTTGGGATTGAATCTGGTCTCGGAATCCGAAGCATCTGAGGCGCATGAATCTGCAATGCCCGGAACAACGGGGCAGGTTGTCCACCGTCCGCAATCGGCGATACTCCGGTTTCTCACCGATGCCGAGTTGTTCGGCTGGGCCAAGCCCAGGCCCCGGCGACCGCAGCGCACACGCGGTCTCTCGCCCGAGGTGTTCTTCGCCGATGTGCAGCCTGGCGATCTCGTCGTGCATCTGGAGCACGGCATCGGCAGGTTCCTGGGCCTGGTGAAGCTGGCCCTGGACGGCGTCGAGCGCGAGTATCTGCAGGTAGAGTACGCGCAGAACGATCAGCTCTACGTCCCGGTGCACCAGGCTGACCGGCTGGCGCGCTACGTGGGCGTGGGCGATGGCGGGCCTGCCTTGCACCGATTAGGGACCACCGACTGGGAGCACGTGAAGGAGCGCGCCAAACGCGCCGTGGCTGACATCGCCGAAGACCTGTTGGAGCTCTACGCCGCGCGCGAGGTAGTCCAAGGGCACGCCTTCAGCCCAGATGCGCCCTGGCAGCAAGAGCTGGAGTCCAGCTTCCCCTACGTCGAGACCGAGGATCAGTTGGTGGCCATCGAGGCGGTCAAGCACGACATGGAACAGGCGCGGCCGATGGATCGCCTGATCTGCGGCGATGTGGGCTACGGCAAGACCGAGGTCGCGCTGCGCGCGGCGTTCAAAGCGATCATGGACGGCAAGCAGGTCGCGGTGCTCACGCCGACGACCGTGCTGTGCCAACAGCACTACACCAACTTCACGCGACGATTGTCCGCTTTCCCGGTCAACGTGGCCATGCTCTCCCGCTTCCAAACGCCCGCGCAACAAGACCGTGTGCTTTCAGGGCTGGCCAGCGGCGGCGTAGACCTGGTCATCGGCACGCATCGGCTGCTGAGCAGCGACGTTGGCTTCCGGGATTTGGGCTTGCTGATCGTGGACGAGGAGCAGCGTTTCGGCGTGGCGCACAAGGAGCGCATCAAACAACTGCGCACCGAGGTGGATGTCCTGACCCTCACCGCGACGCCCATTCCGCGCACACTGCACATGAGCCTTACCGGTGTGCGCGACCTCAGCACGATCGAGACGCCGCCCGAGGAGCGCCTGCCGGTCAAGACGTTCGTGGGAGACTACGACGAGGCTCTGGTCCACCAGGCGATCTTGCGGGAGATGGATCGCAACGGGCAGACCTATTTCGTGCACAACCGCGTCCAGGGCATCGAGCAGATGGCCGCGCGGGTGCAGAGGATCGCGCCGGAGGCGCGTATCGCCATCGGTCACGGCCAGATGCCGGAACGCGAGCTCTCGAAGGTGATGCTGGCCTTCGCCGAGGGCGAGTACGACGTGCTGGTCTGCACCAGCATCATCGAGAGCGGGCTGGACATTCCCAACGCCAACACGATCATCATCAATCGCGCAGATCAGTTCGGTCTGGCGCAGCTCTACCAGTTGCGCGGTCGCGTGGGGCGGTCGGCGGCGCGCGCCTACGCCTACCTGCTGGTGGATAAGTTCAAGACGCTGACCGAGGATGCCCGCCGCCGTTTGGAGGCGATCCAGGAGGCCAGCGAGTTGGGCGCGGGCTTTCGCATCGCGATGCACGACCTCGAAATCCGCGGCGCGGGCGAGCTGCTCGGCGCGCGGCAGCACGGTCACATCGTGGCCGTGGGGTTCGATCTCTACACCCGGCTGTTGGCGCAGGCGGTTCAGGATGCGCGCACTGGTTTGACAAAAGGGGATGGGCGAAGGCCGGCAGGCCACGGGCTGCAGGAGGTTGGCGAAGCCGCCGACTCGCGGCGCAACCTTCTCGAAGAGCCGCTGGCCCCCGCCGTGCAGCTTGACCTGAACCTGCCGGCGCGCATCCCCGATGGCTATGTGCCAGACGCGGCCCTGCGTTTGCAGCTCTACCGCCGTCTGGCCGGCCTGACCACGCTCGAAGCGATCAATGAGTTGGCCCAGGAGTTCACCGACCGCTTCGGCCCCCTGCCGGAAGCGATCGAGAACCTGCTTTACATCGTGCGCGTCAAAGTGCTGGCCATCAATGCGGGCATCGAGTCCATTGGCCAGGAAGAGGGGCAGTTCCTCATCAAGTGCGCGCGGTTGGAAGAGCTGGATCGCGGCCGGCTGCAGGCGCAGCTTGCCGGCCAGGGCGTCCCCGGCCGCGTGGCCCGCCGCGCCATCTGGCTGGAGCAGCGCGACGACGGCTGGCGGCGAGACCTCCTCAAAACGCTGGAGGCGCTCCAGCCCTGACCCCTCCGTGGGCCGGCGAGGGATGAATGTGGGATAAAGTGGGATAAGTGGGGGATAATCCGAATCTGATCTCCCATCCAGACGCTCAGTGCGCTGCAAGACCGCCGCGGCGCGATCACGCTGGATCGCGTCCACGCGGCCATGCTGTGCCAAAGCGCAGAGGATCGCGCGCACGAAGAGTTCCGGAAAGCGTTGATCGATAGGCTGGCCCAAGAAGAAACGCGGCAGGTCAGGCTTCGTCTCCGGGCGGCTCGCGGCGGCCATGGCCGCGCCCTTGATGAATTGGACAGCTATCGCCGTCTCGTGGAGAAAGGCGGCGTCTCAACGCCCGACCTTTGTGTGGTAGCCATTGATGCCAACTGCTTGCGTCTCAGCGAGGCCCTCAAGGAGATCGAAAAGCACCTGACCGGCCCCCTGGAACAGCAGTCCGTGATCGCCTGCCCCGACCCGCACATCGAACGCTGGTTCCTGGCCGATCCGGTCTCCTTCCATGAAGTAGTCGGCAGCCAGCCGACGCTTGGACGACAGAAGTGCGGCCGTGACGTATACAGGTCATTGCTTGTCAAGGGTATTCGTGATGCTGGTCAGATCCCGACTCTGGGCGGCATCGAATTCGCGCAAGAGCTCGTCGCGGCTATGGATCTCTACCGGGCGGCCAAGAACGACCGCTCGCTGGCTCTGTTTGTGGAAGATATGCGCGTTGGTATCTTCTCAATAATCCGGGGTAGGGGCACGGCCTTGCGCCTGCCCACCGGGGCGACCGCGAGGGTGCGCCCCTACAAATTGAGAAGATACGCGCGTTGCTCTTCAGAGGAGCTCATAGATGCCCCTATCGTATCAG
>VGOD01000017.1 GCA_016876015.1 Chloroflexota bacterium | reverse complement strand
CAGACCACTGAAGCTGAAGTTGAAACGGTGTTCCGGTTGGGTTGTGAGGCCACGCGGGAAGTCGAAGGCCGTGGGATCGCCGTCCTCCGCAATGCGTTGAATCGCTGGCCCGCCCGGAAAGCCTAATCCGAGCAGCCGCGCCACTTTGTCGAACGCCTCGCCGGCCGCGTCGTCCAGGGTCGCGCCCAGCCGTTCATAAGCCCCATGACCCCGCATCAGAACCAACTCGGTGTGGCCGCCGGAGACGATCAGGACCAACAGAGGAAACGCCTGGCCCGCGGCATCCAGCTCCGAGAGGGTGGGTTTGGTCAGCGTGGCGGGATCAATCTTGCCCCCTGCGTCCAGCCAGTTGGAATAGAGATGTCCCTCCAGGTGGTTGACCGCAACGATTGGCAGCGTGCGGCTCCAGGCAAGCGCTTTGGCAGCGTTGACGCCCACCAGCAATGACCCCGCCAGACCCGGCCCACGCGTCACCGCCAGCGCAGACAGATCGTCCCAGTCAACATGCGCCTCGGCCAGCGCCCGGCCGATGACTGGCGCAATGTCGAACACGTGCTGCCGCGACGCGATCTCTGGAAAGACGCCGCCATAGGGACGATGCAGCTCGATCTGCGACGCGACGACGTTCGACCGAATCCGGCGACCGTCTTCGATCACCGCGGCGGCAGTTTCATCGCACGATGTTTCGATGGCGAGCAGGCAGGACGGTGTCTGCATCCTCTATTTCCTCGACCCCTACGACCGGCCGCGGCAGCTCACAGCCACGCGCCCAGTTCCGCGGTGGAGTCAATCACCAAATCGGCCGCTTCCAGGTCTTTTCTTTCGCCGAATCCGCACAACACGCCGACCGCATGCGCTTTGGCCGCCTTGGCCGATCGCACATCCACGCTCGTGTCGCCCACCATCACGCACGCCTCTGGCGGCACATCGAGTTGGCGGGCGGCCAGCCGCACCGGCATGGGGTGCGGCTTGAGCCGCGACGAGTCGTCACGCGTCACAACGGCCTGGAACAGATCGGCCAGCCCATATTGGTTCAGGAAGGCTGTTGCCTCCGTGCGATTGCGACAGGTGACAATCGCCAGCCGGTAGCGCTCGCTGAGAGACCGCAGCATCGCCGGCGCGCCAGGAACAGGCAGGAGTTTCTCGTAGGTGCGGATGCCGCCCCAGCGATGCAAGGTATCATTTAGCCGGAACAGCAACCCATCGAGCCGCAGCCGATCCATCAACGTGATGACGCCATTCACGACCACCTCGCTCGTCATCAACATGCGCCGCGCAACGCGCATGCGTTTGGCCGCGGGCAACAGGCGCTCCAGGAAAGCCAGACGCCGGGCGAGGCTGGCGACTATCTGATCGTCGGTTTCAATCAGGGTGCCGTCCAGGTCGAAAAGCACAGCCTGCACGGGCCGCTCGCTGAGGCGCGAACGCCAGAACGTGTCCTGGCTGGGCTCGGCTGCGGGCGCCGGGAAAGGGTCCTCATCCATCAGTTTGTGGAATGCGTAGGCGAACACCAACCGGACCGAGGCGATCGTCGGCGCAGCCAGCAGGATCCCCAGCACGCCCGCCAATTGCGCGCCGGCCAGCGCGCCGATGATCACCACGACGGGATGCAGATCAATGCGCCGGCCCACGATATGCGGCAGCAGATACATGTTCTCGATCTGCTGCAACAGAAAATAGGTCAGCCCGACGATCACCGCAAACCAGAGGTTGGGCAGCGGCAGCCACGTGGGACCGAGGATCAGCGCGATGAGAAATCCGATGACGCCTGCCACCGTCGGCCCGACCCCTGGGATGAACTCGGCAAAGCCCGAGACGAGACCCAGGGCGGGCGCGTTGCGCACCCCCAGGATCATCATGGCGATCCAGACGATGACACCCATCACCAGCACCATCGTCAGTTGACCCCGCAGGAACGCATCCCAGACCTCCCCCAGCTCGCGCCAGAGGGTTTGCAGCTCAGGTCGCAGCGGTTCGGGAATGCTGGTGAGCACAAAGCGGCTGATGCTGGGCCAGTCCTTGGCGATATAGAAGCTGATCACCAGGACAAAGAATACCGTCAGTAGAGTCGTAACTGCCCCGCGCACGACCACGGCCGCGCCGCTGGCAAAAGGATAGAGGAGGTCTTGCAGATTCGGCAGCGCGCCGGGGCCGGGCGTCAGGAAGCTGTTCAGAAATTGGCCGATGGGGGCGTAGAACGGCCCCAAATCGAGGATCAAGTTCGGCGCGATTTCGATCGGCGTGGGATCGGCCCTGGCCAACTCGCTCACGACTTTGATCAGCGTATTGCTGAACCCCGTGAGCAGCGCCACCAGGCGCGGCAGAATGACCGCAGGCACGGTGGCCAACAGAACAATCACGATCAGGTAGGCCACCACCACCATGAGCGTGCGCGACCATCCGGTGCGCTGCACCACGGCATTCACCCCGCGCGTGACCAGGAAGGCCAGGAGCAAAGCCAGGGCCAGCGGGGCCAACATGATCTCAACACGGAAAAAAAGCCAGATGCACGCCGCGAGCTCGACAACGATCACGAGCTGCTTGATAAAGGGGGTCCAGCGGTTGCTCATAGGAGTGTTAGTTTACGATGCCAAACTCTGGCAACGGCCAATAGCGGAAGACCGCGCGGCCTATGATCTGCTCAAGAGGCGCGGGACCGAAGTAACGCGAATCGCGGCTATCGCGGCGATTGTCGCCCATCACGAACACGTGCAGGGGCGGGACAAGCCAGGAACGCGAACCGCCCGCCGTCACCTGGTTCAAGTACGGTTCATCGAGCAGGACGCCGTCAATGTACACGCGGCCATCAGCAATGCTGACCCGCTCGCCAGGCAAAGCGATCACTCGCTTGACCAACGGTATCGGGCCGCCGCTGGGATCCTCGAGAATCACGACGTCCCCACGCCGCGGACCATGCAGATGGTAGCTGATCTTCTCAACTACCAACCGCTCGTCGGTGTGCAAGTTGGGCTCCATGCTCTGCCCATAAACGATCGTGGATTGGGCCAGAAAGATATGGATGAGCAGCGCAATGACCACCGCCGGCACGATCGTGCCGAACAGCTCACGCAGCACATGGTTCAGCCAGCGGCTCCGCCGCCGCTGTCCGAGCAGCGGCCGAGAAATAGAACCTTCTGGCGGCCTGAATGTATCGGTATCCATCAGAAGCATCAATGCACCAGTCCGATGTCGGCCGGCGGCCAATAGCGCACGAGCACGCGGCCCACGATGTGATCCAGAGAGACCGGCCCAAAGACACGCGAGTCACGGCTGGCCCCGCGATTATCGCCCATGACGAAGACGTGCAGCGGAGGCGTCACCCAGGAGCGGCCGCTGCCCAGCGTAATCTGGTTCAGATACGGCTCTTCCAGGAGCACGCCGTCCACATACACGCGGCCATCAGCGATGCCCACCCACTCACCCGGCAGCCCGATGACACGCTTGATGAGCAACTCGGAGCCGCCGCCAGGATCGCGCAACACGACCACGTCACCCCGTCGCGGGCCGTGAAAGCGATAGGTCAGCTTTTCGACTACCAGTCGCTGCTCGCTGTGCAGATTTGGCTCCATGCTCTGTCCGTACACCCGCGTCGCCTGCGCCAGAAAGACGTGAATGAGCAAGGCAATGACGACCGCCGGTGCGATCGTGCCGATGAAGTCGGCCAGCAACCCGGCCGGGCCGGCGCGCCGCTGAGAGGGCGAAGCGGAAGTCTCTGGCGAGGGGTCAGCTTGCATGGTGAAAACGGTGTAAGGCTGCCGGTCGGCGGCTGCGGAGCCGGACCAGCAGCCTGTTGCAGAACTAGCGTCGCCGATCGAAACCGCCGCGCCCGCGGTCGGGGCCGCGACCGCCGCGATCGCCAGGACGCCCGCCGGAACCAGAGCGACCGCCGCCGCCCACTTGCCGATCGCGCTCGCGGGCCTCCTCGGCGCTCCAGCCCTCCAAGACAGCCTGCCGGCTCAAACGCACCTTGCCGGTGGCCTGATCAATATCGGTCACCATCACGGTGATCTCGTCGCCGACCTTGACGACATCTTCGACGCTGGGCACACGATAGTCGGCCAACTGCGAGATGTGCACCATACCGTCCTGGCCGGGTAGAATCTGCACGAAAGCGCCATAGGCTTCGGTGCGCACCACCGTGCCGGTATAAATGCGGCCGATCTTGACTTCCTCGGTCATCCGTTCGATCTCGGCCACGGCCGCGTCGGCGGCTGCGCCGTCCACGCCCGAAACAAAGACCGAGCCATCGTCCTCCACGTCAATCTTGACGCTGTAGGTGTCCTGCAATCCACGGATCATCTTGCCGCCCGGGCCGATCACCTTGCCGATCTTTTCGGGGTCAATGTGGATGGTGAGGATGCGCGGCGCGTGCGGCGAGAGGTGTTTGCGCGGCTCTGGCAGCACCTCCAGCATTTTGTCCATAATGATCAGCCGGCCTTCATGGGCCTGCGCCAATGCTTCCTCGAGGATCTGATAGGCCAGGCCATGGATCTTGATGTCCATTTGCAAGGCGGTGATGCCGTGCGCGGTCCCGGCCACCTTGAAATCCATGTCGCCCAGGTGATCTTCCAGACCCTGGATATCGCTCAACACCGCATAACGTGGCGCTGCGGCCGTCGCTTGGCCATCGGTCACCAGGCCCATTGCGATGCCGGCCACCGGCGCCTTGATGGGCACCCCGGCATCCAACAAGGCCAGCGTGCTGCCGCACACCGATGCCATCGAGGTCGAGCCATTCGAAGCCAGCACTTCGGAGACCAGGCGCAACGTGTAGGGAAACGTCTCTTGCGCAGGAATCATCGGCTCGAGGGCGCGCTCGGCCAACGCGCCGTGGCCGATCTCGCGGCGTCGCGGACCGCGCTGCGGCGCGACTTCACCGGTGGAAAAGCCGGGGAAGTTGTAGTGGTGCATATACCGCTTGGACTCTTCTGGCGTGAGAGTGTCCAACGTCTGCGCATCGCCAGGAGTGCCCAGCGTGGCAATGGTGAGCACCTGCGTCTCGCCGCGGGTGAAGAGACCGCTGCCGTGCACGCGCGGCAACACGCCAACCAAGGCGCTGATCGGCCGGATCTGCCGGTAGCCCCGGCCATCGGGCCGCACGCCCTCGCCCAGAATGCGATCGCGCACGGCCGCCTTCTCGACTGCGTCGAAGGCCAGGGCCAACGCCTTCGCATCGTATGTCTCGCCGAGCGCGGCGACCATTTCGGCCTTCAGCGCCGCCATGGCTGCATGTTGCGCTTGCTTGTCGGCCGACTGCACCAGCACGTCGCGCACGCGACGGCCCAACCAATCGCCCGCTGCGGCGGTCACAGCCGGATCGGGCAAGACAGGCGTATAGGTGAACTTGGGCTTGCCCAGCTCCCCACGCATCTGGTTCTGGAGCGCGATGACCGGCTGCATAGCCTCGTGGCCTAGCTTCAGCGCCTCCAGCATCATGTCTTCCGGGATTTCGTCGGCCCCGGCCTCCACCATCAAGATCGCGTCCGCAGTGCCTGCCAGGCGCAGGTCGAGGGTGCTGGCCGCCAACTGAGCCGCGGTCGGGTTGACTACGAACGCACCATCCACAAAACCGACGCGCACCGCGCCGATCGGGCCGGCCCAGGGGATGTCGGAGATGTGCAACGCCGTGCTGGCGGCGATGATGCTGGGGATATCCAACAGGTGCTCGCCGTCGCTGGCCAGAGCCGTGACGACGATCTGCACTTCGTTGAGCATGCCCTTCGGAAAGAGCGGTCGCAACGGCCGGTCAGTCAGCCGCGAGACGAGGATGGCGTCTTCGCTGGGCCGGCCTTCGCGACGCTGGAAACTACCGGGGATGCGTCCTGCGGCGTAGAGACGCTCTTCGAAGTCAACGCTGAGTGGGAAGAAATCGCCGCTTTCGCGCGGCGCGGCATGTGTCGCCGCGGCAAGGACGACCGAGTCGCCGTGGCGCACGGTGACCGCGCCCGCGGCCAATTGAGCCAGGCTGCCTGTCTCGATGATGATCTCATCGGCGCCGGCCGCTGTGGTGTAGACGTGCTTTTGCATAGGATAGACCTCTTTTTGTGTGGCGCACGCTTGCGCGTGCCGGATGGATCAGTTTCGCTGGTGCGCGTCGGTGGCATATCGCCGGCGGCGTCCAGCTCTCACGCATCCAAGAGGTCAGGGACTGGGGAGTGCTTTCGAGCGCATTCGCCAACGCATCACAACCCGCCGGTTCAGCGCGGCGCGGCCTCAAACGCACTCCCCAATTCCTGCACCTCCGGGCGCGCGAGAAATCAAGTATTCAGTAACTCACCTCCAGATACCAAACGAATAGACACGCCGGCTGGCGTGTCTATTCGTTGTCGTCACAAATCGGATCATCGTGTTGTCAGCGATAGGCCTCAAGCCGCCGTTTGACGGTCATCGGCTACTTCCGCAACCCCAGCCGCTCGATCAGATCGCGGTAGCGTTGCGGATCCTTCTTGCTCAGATAGGCCAGATGCCGCCGCCGCTGACCGACCATCTTCAGCAAGCCCCGGCGCGAGTGCATGTCCTGCTTATGAGCCTTCAAGTGCTCGATCAACGCATTGATCCGATTGGTCAGGATAGCCACCTGCACTTCCGGCGAGCCCGTGTCACTGGCGTGAACATGGTATTCCTGGATGATGGCATCCTTGTCAGCTTTCGAAAGCGCCATGTCGAACTCCTCTCGATGTGCTCGACCAGGACACCGCTGGAATACCATGGCGCGTGTCCCAGTCTTGGTATCGTAGTATACCACAACGCCGAGCACTGGGCAAGTTGGGCGTGCAGGCCATCGTCACTCCTCTAACGTCGTGAGATCGCCTTCGGCCAGGCCCAAAGCCCGCGCCCGCAACACGCGGCGCATGATCTTGCCGCTGCGCGTCTTGGGCAGCGCCGGCACAAAGGTGATCTTTTCGGGCCGGGCAATGGGCCCCAGCTCGTGCGCGACGTGCTGCCGCAGCATCTCCATCAGCCCCTCCGATGGCTCATGACCAGCCCGCAGGATCACATAGGTGTGAATGGCGTTCCCCTTGACTTCGTGGGGCAGACCGATGGCCGCGGCCTCGGCCACGGCTGGATGACTCACCAGCGCGCTCTCGATTTCGGCCGTGCCCAGACGATAGCCCGAGACTTTGATCACGTCGTCCACGCGGCCGATGATCCAGAAGTAGCCATCGCTATCCCTGCGCGCGCTGTCGCCGGTGAAGTAGACGCCAGGGAACCGGCTCCAGTATTGGCTGACGTAACGATCGGGGTCTTTGTAGATGGTGCGCAGCATCGCCGGCCACGGTCGCTTGAGCACCAGATATCCCTCCTCGCCGGCCGCGACCGGCTTGCCATGTTCATCATAGACCTCGGCCTCGACGCCTGGAAAGGGATACGTGGCGCTGCCCGGCTTCAGGTTGGTCACGGGCAACGGAGTAATCATGAACATGCCGGTTTCGGTCTGCCACCAGGTATCCATAATGGGGCAGCGTTCTTTGCCGATGACCCGATGATACCAGCGCCACGCCTCCGGGTTGATCGGCTCGCCCACGCTGCCCAACAGACGAAGCGAGGATAGATCGTGGCGATTGGGCCAGGCCTCGCCAAACCGCATGAGCCCGCGGATGGCCGTGGGCGCACAATAGAGCACATTGATGCCGTATTTCTCGACCATGCTCCACCAGCGGTTGGGGTACGGATAGGTCGGCGCGCCTTCGTACATGAAGCTGGTGGCGCCCAACAGCAGCGGACCGTAGACGATGTAGGAATGGCCGGTGACCCAACCTGGATCGGCCGCGCACCACCACCGATCCTCTTCTTTCAAGTCGAACACCCAGCGCAGCGTCGTTCCGATGCCCACCATATAGCCGCCATGCGTGTGCAGAATGGCCTTGGGCTTGCCGGTGGTGCCAGAGGTGTAGAGCATATACAGCGGGTCTTCGGCATCCATGACAGCCGTGTCGGACCGATTGCCGGTCGCGGAGCGGGCGATGGGCAGCGCCATCAGGTCGTGCCACCAGTAGTCGCGGCCGGCCTCCATCGCTACATCCTGCCCTGTGCGCCGCAAGACGATCACATGCTCGACGGTGGGCGATCGCTTGAGCGCCTCATCCATGATCTTCTTGAGCTCGACGATCTTGCCGTTCATGTAGCCGCCATCGCAGGTGATGCAGACGTTGGACTGGCTATCCTCGATGCGGCCATGGAGGGCTTCCACCGAAAAGCCGCCGTAGACCACCGAATGGACCGCGCCGATCTTGGCACAGGCGAGCATCGCGATGGGCAGCTCGGGCACGCGGCCCATGTAGATTGTGACGCGATCGCCCCTCGTCACCCCCATGCTGCGCAGGACATTGGCGAACTTGCATACTTCGCGATTGAGAGCATGATATGAAAAAGTGCGCAGATCGCCATCCTCGCCCTCCCAGATCAGCGCCAGCTTGTTGCGGCGCCAGGTCGTCAGATGGCGATCCAGACAATTATGGACGATGTTGGTCTTGCCGCCGACAAACCACTTGTAGAAGGGCTTGTTGGAGTCATCCAGGACCCTGTCCCACTTCTGAAGCCACACGAACTGCTCGGCCTGGGCGGCCCAGAAGCCTTCCAGATCGCGCTCGGCCCAGCGGGCCAACTCCTCGTAGCTCGTGACGTTGGCCTGCGCGACCACATCAGGCGAAGGCGCAAAGAGTTCCGCGGATTCCCGTACACTGCTCATGATTCCCTCCTGACTGATGCTGGCGCGGGTATGACGATTGGAGAGCATATTATACTCAAGGTTGTCACAACACAAAAACAACATAGAGGCCGCACCGACCGCTGGAATGGGCCGCGTCTTTGTAATCACGCTTGTAACACCGAGACGATACCATTGGGCAAGTGAATAGCAGACATTGGCGCTTGCACTTGCATGGCTTAAGTTGTATAATTGCATACTGAATAGGAGGTATGACATGGACGAGCTCGTCAAGTTGATCTCGGAACGCACAGGCATTCCGGCGGAGCAGGCCCACACGGTCGTGGAGACGGTGCTTGGGTATCTGAAAGAGAAGTTGCCGGCACCCGTCGCCGGACAGATTGATGGTCTGTTGGCTGGCGCGGGCGCCAACGAGCAGGCCAGCCAGGTCATCGGTGCTTTGGGCGGGTTGTTCGGCCGAAAGTAGCTGCAGTGCTGCTTTCTGCTACGATAAAAACTCACTAATGGGGAAAGGAGCTTCCGATGGTACTTCCAACGGCGCAGTTGCGGGGCATCACAACCGATCTGGCGAGTAAGCTTAAGGAGCGCGGCTTGAAGGACAGCGAGCAGTTCCTGGCGGCGGTCAAGACGCCGAAACAGCGAGCGGAACTGGCGAAGGCGCTGGCCGCCGACGAAAAGGCGATCCTGGAATTGGCCAACCGCGCTGACCTGGCGCGTATCAAGGGTATCGGAGAAGTTTTCGCTGATCTCTTGGAACAGGGCGGCGTGGACACCGTGAAGGAGCTGGCCCGCCGCGTACCAGAGAACCTGCACGCCACGCTGGTCGAGCTCAACCAGGCCAAGAAGATCTCGGGGCGGCAGCCGACCCTGGACATGGTGAAGGATTGGGTCGCGCAGGCGAAAGATCTGCCGAAACTGCTGGAATACTAGACCGAGTAGTATCCATCCGATAGTGTGTGGCTGGCAATATGCGAGCCAAGAAAAAAACGACCGCTGCCTGCACGACAGCGGTCGTTTTTCGCGGGTACGTTGCTCAGCCCTTGGGCTTGTGACACATCTGGCACGTCTCGTTCGCCCGACCGACGTGATCCTTGGGCGCGGGTTTGATGTTGCCTTCAGGGTTGTGGCACATCAAGCAGTTGTCCCGGCCAGCCAGATCGTGCGGGATGGCCATGATGCCTGCCGGCGCCGGAGCAGGCGTCGGTTGCCCGGCACGCGGAGCCACAGGCGTCGCGCCTGCAGGCGCTGCAAGGGGGGCTGACGACTCCTGCAGAGCCGGCTTGTGGCACGAGGTGCACATATCCGGCTTGAAGGAGGCGTGATTCTCGGGGCTCGGATGCACCTTGCCGACGCCGTGACAGATGGTGCAGTCGGTGCGTTGGCCGATCGGATGCGGAATCGGATCAGGCGTGCCGCGCGATGGCACCTTTGGAGGCGCACTGAGCTGCCGAATCTTCGGAGCATCCAGGCCCGCAAACTTCCACTGGCTGGCGTGGCAGGCGCTGTTGGCGCAGAAGCTGCTATTATCGCTGCCCCCAGGATTGGTTATCGTGTGACAGCCGATGCACGAGACATCGAATATGTAGCGATGCTCGGCCAGCCAGGTCGTCCGGCGATGCGACTCAGGCTCCCTGGCGCTGGAGATCTGGATGGCTGGCAAGGGTTTGCCTGGATCGGCCACCTGCGGAATGCTGTGGCAGATGTTGCACTCCAGTCGAATCGCCTGGTTGTCCCTGCTAAGGTGTTTGCCATCGTGACAACGGAAGCAGCCCGGGAAATCCTTGTGCCCGATGTTGTCGGGATGGGTCTCCCAGTTCACCGACATGAAGGGAAACTGGGTTCGGTCGAAAATCGCCTGAAGGCTGGCCACAGCCGCCTTCACATCCGCTTCTCGCTTCGCATACACATCGGGGTAGTACTTGCGGTAGAACTCTTCCACTGCTGCAATCGCGGTCGCCGCCTCAGTCTCCGTGGCGTAGGTTCGCTCCAGGACGGTCAAGCCTTGATTCTTGATGGCCGGCAGATCAGATGGAAGCAAGCCGCGCGCCAGGGCATCGTCCAGTGCGTCGGCAGGGCGGCGAAAAACGTGAGTAGCACGATTATGGCAGTCCACGCAGTCCATTTTACGCTTTTCCGCCTTTGCGATCTGCTCTGGCGTTAATGTTGAATCGGTAGACAGATACTCGATGGTGGACCCGCCGAACTCCGCTTTCACCCAGGGGATGCTTTGCCGCTTCTCGTCGGCGGCGATGTACCACACGGGGTTCTCGATGTGCCAGTGGATGCCGCGGCCGCGGCCTTCGATCTTGAGTCCACCGCCGGTCTTCATCATCAGCGCAATCTGCGTCAAGCTGTTGGCATTGTCCGCACCGTATTTGTTCAAGACCAGCAGACGGTCTTCGTAGAACTTCTCGGGCCAATGACACTGCTCGCACACATACTCGACAGGCCGCAGACTGTGAATGGGCGACTCGATGGGCCGCGGGAACAAGTTGAGCGGATAGACGTACAAATAGCGGACATTGGCCAGTTTGGCCTGCACCACCGGCAATGCGCCCGGACCGATGTGACATGTTCCACACTCAGTTCGCGCATGTGGCGAGTTCTCGTAAACCGTCACCTCCGGCTTCATTACATGACATGCCGAGCAGAAAGCCGTGGACTCGGTATAGTGTACGAGCTCGAGTGAACCGAGAAAGAACAAGAACAGGAAACCCACAACACCCAGCACGCCCAACACAACGGGCCAGCGTCGGGCGCGTCGCAGCCTCGATTCAGCGACGCGTTCTGATGAGAACTCTTCCGTCATGATTCACCTTCTCTCAACTGCGTAGCAAAAGACGCACATCAAGTCGTACGGGTGCATTATAATAGCTTTTGATACGCTGTCAATCGAGGCCTGCCGGATCTCAGGTTTACGCAAACCATTTCAAGATTGGCCCGGCCCTTGCCAAACCCACGGGCCAAAAGCCGCCGGCAGCAACTCCGCCAGATCGTGCACACTCCGATTGCCGTGCGCATCAGCGACGATCACTGTCATCCGCGGGCTAAATTCGGCCAGCACCTGCCGACATGCGCCGCACGGCGTCACTCCGTTCTCGGTCGTCACAGCTATGGCGGTGAATTTGCGTACGCCGGCCGCCACCGCGGCGAAAACGGCCACACGTTCCGCACAGATGGTCAACCCATACGAAGCGTTTTCAACGTTGCAGCCAGTATAGATCCTCCCGTCAGCTCCGCGCAGCGCAGCTCCCACGGCGAAGCTAGAGTAGGGTGCATACGCTGACGCGCGCGCCGCGTTGGCTGCTGCCACCAACTCATCTATCTTGGCATCAGCCGACCCTTCGTCTGTCCCGGCGCTGATCGCTCTCCCTGCAATGCCCATCGGTTCACAGCCCATTCGTTGTTGCGCCGATGCGATGATTCACAGCATCACCCAGCCGGCCATCGCCTGAATGACTGGGCTGGCGCGCCGCCCGCACCTGTTTAATGCGCCGGCCCGCGACCGACAACACCTCGAAGGTCACATCGTCAAACTCTATGGCATCACCCACAGCCGGCACCTTGCCGAGCTGGCTATAGATGAAGCCGCCCAATGTGTCGCCCCCTTCGGTCGGCAAGTCTACCGCCAGGGACTTGCTGACCTCATCCAGCGGCACGCGTGCGTCGAACAGATACTCGCGCGCGCTGACTTCCTCAACCGTCGGCTCCTCGGCATCATACTCATCCTGAATCTCACCGACGATCTCCTCCAGCAGATCTTCAATCGTCACGATGCCCGCCGTACCGCCGTATTCGTCCACCACTACGGCCATGTGCACCTTGCGCTGTTGCAGCTCGCCCAGCAGTTCATCTACCTTCTTGGATTCGGGGATGAAATGCGCCGGACGGAGAATCTTGCCCAACGACACATCAGTGCGACCGTCGCGCAGATAGCGCAGCAAGTCTTTTGCATACAAGACGCCAACGATGTTATCAATCGTGTCCCTGTAGACCGGGATGCGGGAATGCCCGTGCTTGAGGATCAGATCCAACGCCTCCAATATCTGCACGTTGACGGGCACGGCAGCGACGTCAATGCGCGGCACCATCACCTCGCGCACCAACGTCTCCCCGAACTCGAAGATCGACGCGATCATCTCCTTTTCATCATCCTCGATCGTGGTCTCCTCTTGGGTGGCGTTCAGAAGGAAGCGCAGACCATCCTCGCTCAAGAAGATGCTTTCAGGGGCGGCGCCTTGGGGAACCGCTTCGCGACCGATTCGCCGCATAAGCGCGGTGAGGGGAGAAAAGAGAAACGCAACCAACCCCACCAAGGGCGCCAGCCACAGCGTCACGCGTTCTGGTCGGCCGACGGTCCACGCTCTGGACAGCAACTGCAACAAGATGAGCAGCAGAAGCGTGCCAGCCAGCACCCAAGCCAGCAAGTGGGCGACGCCCAGACGTTGCGCGAGCAGCGTTGCTGTGGCAGCCACCAACACAAAACAGGCCAGTTTCAGCACCAACAATGTCGAGAGCAAACGGACCGGGTCGCTCAAAAGCGCAATGACCGATCTGGCGCGCCCCTGGCCCGCCGCCAGCATCTCGCGGATGCGCGCTCGACTGACTGCTGCGAGCGCCGCTTCGGCCGAGGCTGCCAAGGCTGCCAGCGCTGAGCCCAACGCGAACAGCCCGATCAGCAACCAACTGTCAGGATCCAAACTCCCTCACCCCCGACCGCCGAATTCAGCCCGAGGAACAGGTGCACCGGTAGGCACAGGTCTGAAGACCTCTGCTCCCTACACTGCCGCCTCTGGCACAGCGGTCAATCTTCGCCTGGGCGCCTTCTGACGCGCGCCGGCACGCCATAGACGAGGGTCCCCGCGGGCACATCGTGTGTCACCACAGAACCAGCCCCTGTCTTGGCGCCCAGACCGATATGCAACGGTGCGACGAGCAGTGTATCACTGCCCACAAACACGTCGTCTTCGATCACCGTGGTATGCTTGCGTGCCCCGTCGAAGTTGCAGGTGATCGTGCCCGCGCCGATGTTGACGTTCGCCCCTACCGCGGCATCGCCCAGATAGCTGAAATGCCCCATCTTGCTGCCGGGTCCGAGGGTAGCGTTCTTCAGTTCGCCGAAATTGCCCATGTGCGCGCTGCGACAGAGCCGAGCGCCTTTACGCAAGTGGCCAAAGGGGCCGATACTCGCCTCGTCTTCCATCACCGCGCCTTCGAGCACAGACATGACGACCAGGCAGTGATTCCCGAGTTGGCTATCCTCGACCACGCTGTTTGGTCCGATACGGCAGTGCACGCCGATAGCCGTGCGACCGGTCAAGAGTGTGTTGGGCAGGATGATCGTGTCAGGGCCAATCGTCACCGACGGCTCGATGTACGTCGTGGCGGGATCGAGCAGCGTGACGCCGGCTTCCATCCAATGCCGATTGATGCGCGCACGGAGGATCTGTTCGGCCTCGGCCAGGTGAACGCGCGTATTGACGCCGACTAACTCAGACTCATCAGCGGTCTGAACTGCGGTCGCTCGCTGCCCCTGGCTGACGGCCAGCCCAACCATGTCCGTCAGATAGTATTCGCCCTTTGGACTGGGCGATAGCCGGGTCAGGTTTTCCCAAAGCCAATCGGCGTTGAAACAATAGACGCCCGCATTCAGCTCGCGAATGGCAAGCTGCTCTGGCGTGCAACTGGCTTCCTCAACCACGCACTGCGGTTGGCCCGCAGCATCGCGCACCACGCGGCCGAACCCGCGCGGATCCTGAGCGATCACCGTCAGGAAGCTCAACACACCGCGGCCCTGGCGATAGCCGTCCACCATCGCCCGCAAAGTGTGCTCGGTCAACAGCGGCATATCGGCGTAGCTCACCAGGATGGCATCAGCCCAACCCGCCAGCAGGTCACGGGCCTGCAAGACGGCGTGCCCGGTTCCTAGCTGCTGCGTCTGGGTCACGTAGCGCGCCCGATCGCCCAAGAAAGCTTTCACCTGCTCTGCGCCGTGGCCGACTACGAGCACCGGCGGCTGGCCCGTGACGGCAGCGGCGGCAGTTACTGCAAAGTGCACCAGCGGCTGGCCGGCCAATGGGTGCAGGACTTTCGGCAAGGCCGATTTCATTCGCGTGCCGTGGCCCGCGGCCAGCACAACGGCTGTCAAACGCATGGAAACCTCGCGAACACTGTGTGAGTCAGCACCAGGTGATTGTAGCACGTGGGCGTCCTTAAAGCAAAGCCGCGACCACTCATTACGGAGATGATCGCGGCAGAGATTGGCAACAAAAAAGCTCTGTTGGCAATTACCTACTCTCGCAGGGGCTTGCGCCCCAACTACCATCGGCGCTGGAGAGCTTAACTTCCGGGTTCGGGATGGGACCGGGTGTACCCCCTCCGCTAACGTCACCAACAGAGCCTTTTCACGATGTAAAAGACCAACTGATCGGTCGGCAATCAGGATACCCTTGACAGGGCACTTCGCAACTGAGCGGAACGAATCAAGAACTGCGATCTCACGTGAATCAAGCCCTCGTGCATTAGTACGGCTTGGCTGAACACATTGCTGTGCGTACACCTGCCGCCTATCGAGCTGGTAGTCTTCCAGCGCACTTACTCCCTTGACGGGATGGGGGATCTCATCTTGGGGCGAGCTTCCCACTTAGATGCTTTCAGCGGTTATCCCTGCCCGACTTAGCTACCCAGCGGTGCCCCTGGCGGGACAACTGGCACACCAGCGGTCGGTCCACTCCGGTCCTCTCGTACTAGGAGCAGCTCCCCTCAAATCCCCTACGCCCACAGCGGATAGAGACCGACCTGTCTCACGACGGTCTGAACCCAGCTCGCGTACCGCTTTAATGGGCGAACAGCCCAACCCTTGGGAGTTACTACACCCCCAGGATGCGACGAGCCGACATCGAGGTGCCGAGCGGCGCCGTCGATGTGAACTCTTGGGCGCCACCAGCCTGTTATCCCCGGGGTAGCTTTTGTCCGTTAAGCCACGGCCCTTCCACTCGGAGCCGTAGGATCACTAAGCCCGACTTTCGTCTCTGCTCGACTTGTAGGTCTTGCAATCAAGCTCCCTTGTGCCTTTACACTCTGCGGATGGTTTCCATTCATCCTGAGGGAACCTTTGGGCGCCTCCGTTACCTTTTAGGAGGCGACCGCCCCAGTCAAACTGCCCACCTGGTACTGTCCCCACGCCGGATAACGGCCGTAGGTTAGGGTCAAAACTGAATCAGGCTGGTATTCCAACGGCGACTCCACCGAGGCTAGCGCCCCAGTTTCCCAGTCTCCCAGCTATCCTACACAGACCCAGCCCTAACACAATGCCAGGATGCAGTAAAGCTCCACGGGGTCTTTTTGTCCTGCTGCGGGTAAGACGCATCTTCACGCCTATTTCAATTTCACCGGGTCCTTCGTCGAGACAGTGCCCCACTCGTTACGCCATTCGTGCGGGTCGGAACTTCACGTACTTCTCCTGTTTCCAGGAGCGTAGACTATAGCTTTATCTCGTCTCTTGTGTACTTGCGCTCACCCGATGAATTCATTGCCAAGGCCAGCTCAACGATTCGATTGAACCCATCCCGAATCAAATGTCGTCCTTCATACATCCACCGACAAATGACTGCAAATTTCTCGAAGTCCCGTTGCTTACCAGACAAGAGCGGATACTTCTCAAAGTGAGAAACCACGCGTTCAATCAGATCGCTCACACTACGCACTTCGTACTTGAGCGTTTGATCAGACCTATCTGGTCGGATCGTTCCGCAACCAAAATGCTGCTGCAACATCTCCAGCACTTCAGCCCGGTCACGATTTTGACTGACAGAGAAGCTGGGACGGATTTCCCATCCCAAGCTATGTCTATCGCTTCTGTTGAAGGACACACAAAAACATCCTTCTCCGTCAACATACCCAGACAGGTATGATCTCACATCCATCGAGTAACCCCTCGACGAGATACTGGCGTTTGATAGCAATCATAGATTTGACCCCTACGGGCCAGGATTGCTATCTCAGGCATTTCGCCTTCAGTCGTTACAGGGTCACTATTAACCATTCACTGTACGTTAGCGGTTAATAGGACTTCCCACGGTATTACCCCCTCTTTAGCACGGTGCCCTTGATCACCGCAACAAGGTTGGGCTTCACCGTTATCAGCCAGTTACGGGCAATTCTTCCATTACCCGACAAGGAATTTCGCTACCTTAGGACCGTTATAGTTACGGCCGCCGTTCACCGGGGCTTCAGTTCAAAGCTTCGCTTGCGCTAACCTCTCCCTTTAACCTTCCGGCACTGGGCAGGCGTCAGCCCCTATACATCCGCTTGCGCGTTTGCAGAGACCTGTGATTTTGGTAAACAGTCGGTAGGGCCACTTCTCTGCGGCCGCCTCGGACTCGACAAGCTAGTCGTCTCATCCTACTGCGGCGCTCCTTCTCCCGAAGTTACGGAGCCATGTTGCCTAATTCCTTAACGAAGGTTCTCCCGATCCCCTTGGTATACTCTACCCGTCCACCAGTGTCGGTTCTCGGTACGGGCACCCGGACTTCAACGCTTAGAGGCTTTTCTCGGCAGTATGGGCTGGGTCACTTGTGGCCCCGAAGGGCGCCGCCCACCTCTCAGGATCAGGTCCCGGCTTTACCTGGGACCCTCATCTCCCTACAGGCTTAGCACCTCCACAACCAATCGGAGGCTGACTGACCCTCCTGCGTCCCCCCATCGCTCGATCCAGGTGGTACAGGAATATTAACCTGTTGTCCATCGCCTACGCCATTTGGCCTCGGCTTAGGGCCGACTAACCCGACGCGGATTAACCTTCCGTCGGAAACCTTGGACATACGGGGTACACGGTTCTCACGTGCATATCGCTACTCATGCCGGCATTCTCACTTCTGTTTGCTCCACCTGTCCTCGCGGTCAGGCTTCAACGCGCACAGAACGCTCCCCTACCAAAAGGCGGTAGACAAGTAGACAGTAGACAGGTAGACAAGTGACCTTGTTTCCTTATCTACTTTTTCCTTGTGTACTCACCTCTTTCGCAGCTTCGGTGACAGGCTTAAGCCCCGGTATATTTTCGGCGCAGGATCACTAGACCAGTGAGCTATTACGCACTCTTTAAAGGATGGCTGCTTCTAAGCCAACCTCCTGGCTGTCCCAGTAACCCCACATCCTTCACCACTTAGCCTGTACTTAAGGACCTTAGCTGGCGATCTGGGCTGTTTCCCTTTCGTCGATGAAACTCATCTCCCACCGACCGACTGCCACGCTTGGAGTAACGGCATTCGGAGTTTGGTTTGGATCGGTAAGCTATACGCCCCCTAGCCAATCCAGTGCTCTACCTCCGTTACTGAACGCATGACGCTAGCCCTAGAGCTATTTCGGGGAGAACCAGCTATCTCCGGGTTCGTTTGGCATATCACCCCTACCCACAGCTCATCTCCTAATTTTGCAATATTAGTAAGTTCGGCCCTCCACGAGACATTACTCTCGCTTCAGCCTGGCCATGGGTAGATCACCCGGTTTCGGGTCTACTCCCTGCGACTGAACGCCCTATTCAGACTCGCTTTCGCTACGGCTCCGCCTGTCACTGGCTTAACCTCGCCACAGAGAGTAACTCGCCGGCTCATTCTCCAAGAGGCACGCCGTCAGACTTGCCCCGAAGGGCATTGTCCTTCGACTGCTTGTAAGCATGCGGTTTCAGGTTCTTTTGACTCCCCTCACCGGGGTTCTTTTCACCTTTCCCTCACGGTACTTGTTCACTATCGGTCGTCAAGAGTATTTAGCCTTGGGAAGTGGGCTTCCCGGTTTCCCGCAGGATTAGCGTGCCCCGCGGTACTCAAGAACTCAACGGGAGTCGGGCCGCTTTCGTCTACGAGGGTATCACTCGCTGTGCCTGGGCTTTCCAGCGCCATTCGACTAGCAACACGATTTGTAACTCCCTGGGCCCGCGGCAGAAGACCCGATTGAGCCTTACAACCCTCACCTTGCAACGGCTGCCGCCTGTTACACAAAATGAGTTTGGGCTGTTCCCTTTTCGCTCGCCACTACTCAGGGAATGATCTCTCTTCCTGGAGGTACTTAGATGTTTCAGTTCCCTCCGTGCCCCCCAACTGGCCTATAGATTCAGCCAGTGGTACCCGAGTATTGCTCGGGTGGGTTCCCCCATTCGGGTACCCCCGGATCGAAGCTTGATGACAGCTCCCCGGGGCTTATCGCAGCCATCCGCGCCCTTCATCGGCTCTTGACGCCAAGGCATCCACCGCATGCTCTTACTAGCTTAATTCACGTGAGACGGCAGATCTTGATACGTCTTATTCTTCCGCTCAGTTGTTAATGTGCCGACGGTCGCTCTTCACGTCCTTGTGAGAGCCCAGTCTGACGACTGACTAGCGATGAGTCGCTAGCCCCTGGATTCGATGCGCTCGAACCCAAGGGCCACCGGCCCATCTTTCGCATGTTCAAGAGACAAAAGCGCCCGGCTCATCGCCGGGCAGAAGTACCCCACGACCAGCCAACTAACCTGCTATACAATTGCCAGCTTTGCGAACAAGTCTCTCAAGTGTACCTCGCCTGAACCCAGGTGGGCCTGAGTGGATTCGAACCACTGACCCCTGCGTTATCAGCACAGTGCTCTAACCATCTGAGCTACAGGCCCGTGTCTCAACACTTTAACCACTGAAGAGTGATAGGAAGATCGCTGTCAAGGTGAGCCAGAACCCAGCCCGTAGGCCAGGGATTGACCTGGGAATGAGCCATCCGACAGCTTCATCAGCCTCGGCAGGCTTGCACTCCCTAGAAAGGAGGTGATCCAGCCGCACCTTCCGGTACAGCTACCTTGTTACGACTTCGTCCCAGTCACCAATCCCACCCTCGGCAGCTGCCTCCTTGCGGTTAGCACACCGACTTCAGGTGTTACCAGCTTCCATGACGTGACGGGCGGTGTGTACAAGGCCCGGGAACGTATTCAACGCCGTATGGCTGACCGGCGTTTACTAGCAACTCCGACTTCATGGAGGCGGGTTGCAGCCTCCAATCTGAACTTAGGCCGGTTTTGGTGCGATTGGCTCCGCCTCACGACTTGGCGACGCATTGTACCGACCATTGTAGCGTGTGAGTAGCCCTGGACATAAAGGTCATGCTGACTTGACTTCGTCCCCACCTTCCTCCGGCTTGATACCGGCAGTATCGCCAGACACATGTAACTGGCAACAGGGGTTGCGCTCGTTGCGGGACTTAACCCAACATCTCACGACACGAGCTGACGACAGCCATGCAACACCTGTGTACGCTGCCCAAAGGCTCGTTCCCCTTTCGGTTCACTACTACGTACATGTCAAACCCAGGTAAGGTTCTTCGTGTCGCATCGAATTAAACCACACGCTCCGCTGCTTGTGCGGGCCCCCGTCAATTCCTTTGAGTTTTAGCCTTGCGGCCGTAGTCCCCAGGCGGTCAACTTAACGCGTTTGCTTCGGCACCGATAGTGTAAAACCACCGACACCCAGTTGACATCGTTTACAGCGTGGACTACCAGGGTATCTAATCCTGTTTGCTACCCACGCTTTCGCACCTCAGCGTCAGGTGTGGGCCAGGGTGCCGCTTTCGCCACAGGTGTTCCTCCCGATATCTACGCATTCCACCACTACACCGGGAATTCCGCACCCCTCTCCCAACCTCAAGCCTCGCAGTATCGGACGGCCTCTCCCAGTTAGGCCAGGAGCTTTCACGTCCGACTAACGAAGCCGCCTGCGCGCGCTTTACGCCCAGTAAATCCGGATAACGCTCGCCTCCTACGTGTTACCGCGGCTGCTGGCACGTAGTTAGCCGAGACTTATTCCCGAGGTACCGTCCTGGTCTCTTCCCTCAGAAAAGAGGTTTACAACCCGAAGGCCTTCGTCCCTCACGCGGCGTTGCTGCATCAGGCTTTCGCCCATTGTGCAATATTCCTCACTGCTGCCTCCCGTAGGAGTCTGGCCCGTGTCTCAGTGCCAGTGTGGGGGGCCACGCTCTCACGCCCCCTACGGATCATTGGCTTGGTGAGCCATTACCTCACCAACTACCTAATCCGCCGCAGGCCCATCCCGAAGCGCCAAAGCTTTACTCGGCGAATCGAATCACCGAACATATGCGGTATTAGCTCCGCGTTAGCGGAGTTATTCCCCACTTCGGGGCAGGTCACCTACGTGTTACGCACCCGTCTGCCACTAACCCGTTCCGAAGATTGGGTTCGTTCGACTTGCATGTGTTAAGCACGCCGCCAGCGTTCATCCTGAGCCAGGATCAAACTCTCCGTAAGAACTGTTTTGCGACCTTATGCAGGCCACAGGCTCGAACTCTGACAGGTTTCCTTCCTATCACTCTTCAGTTGTTAAAGTGCCGCGCCACTCGCTGGCGATTCAACACAATATCGCCTTCGCACTTCAGGCCCACGCGATCTTCTGATTGAGGCACCGTGCCTAGTATCCTATTCTAGCACAGAACCCCTGTCATGTCAAGATCATAACGTGGGTTTTTCTGGACTTTTAAGACTACTGATGATCACTACCGGTTCCACCGGGGACCGTCTCCCGCAGCGCAACAGTCACTAAGATTACCACAGCATCCGTGACTTGTCAAATTCGCCGCCCCGTCCTGGCAAGCCCCTCTGTGGGGACCGCTTCGTACAACCGGCTTGACTCGATCAGTGGCGAGCCTGTTCGCAGCGCACAAGCGTCAGACATTACTCAGAAGACTCGATCTTGTCAAATCCAGCCTCGACGCTTGTCAAGACCTTCGCTGCCCGATCCGCTCTGGCTGATCTCGATACCGGGCCGTTCGCGGCGCAACGAGGGCCGAATTTACCACAGCCTCCACAGGATGTCAAATCCGGGCCCGATGCTTTTTCACATCGCCCGCCGGCCCTCGAGGGCACGCGCCAATGTGATCGCGTCCGCATACTCCAGGTCGCCGCCCACAGGCAAGCCACGCGCCAGGCGCGTGATGCTGATGCCGGCCCACTCCAATTGCTGATGAATGAAGGCTGCCGTGTTCTCTCCTTCCAGGCTGGGATTGGTCGCCAGGACAATCTCGCGCAACGCCGCACTGCGCACGCGCTCTACCAGCTCACGAATACGCAACTTCTCGGGATAGATGCCGTCAATCGGCGACAGCGCGCCGTGCAAGACGTGGTAGACGCCACGATACACGCCCGAACGCTCGATGGCCAGCACGTCCAATGGCTCCTCGACGACGCAGATCACGCCATGATCGCGTGTCGCATCCGCGCAGATGGGACACGGGCTGCGTTCTGTGATATTGAAGCATTGCTCGCAAAGCACCGTGCCCGCGCGCAGAGCCTGCAGCGCTTCTGCCAGTTTTAGCGCCGCGTCCTCTGGCTCGCGCAGCAGGAAAAAGGTCAACCGCGATGCCGTTTTGGGACCGATGCCCGGCAGTCGCGAGAACGCTTCGATCAGATCCGCTACGGGTCGCGCCAGGGTCTGAGGCATGGCTTGTCTTCCAAGAGCGCCTACATCAGACCCGGGATCTTCAAGCCGCCGGTCAGCGCGCTCATCTTGTCAGCAGCCAGACCCTGGGCCCGCTCGATCGCTTCGTTGACCGCGGCCAAGACCATGTCCTGCAGCATCTCCACATCCTCGGGATTGACCGCTTCCGGCGCGATGGCGATGGAGACGAGCTTCTGATGGCCGTTCATGACCGCCTTGACCATGCCCCCACCCACCGTTACCTCGACAGTCTCCTCTCCCAGCCTCTCCTGGGTCTTGACCATCTCTTCTTGAAGTTTCTGAATCTGCGCCATCATGCCGCCGCCCGGCAGGCCGCCTGCTCGCGGGCCGCCGTACATCGGACGCGCTTTCCCTTTGCTCATCTCCTACCTCCGCTTTCATGATCACGTTGTTCGATCGCGTTTCGCACCACGGCCGAACGATGGCTCATCCCAAACGCTTGACTACGGCGCCTAGATCACGCGCGCCGCGCAGAAACATCTCGTCATCGCTCTCTGGCCGGGCGCTCGCCGGCTGAGGCGCCGCGGCAACTGCTACAGCCGCCTCACCCAAGAGCGAACAGCGCACATGAACGTTGCGCTTCAACAGCTCACTCCAGACTGCCTCCACCTGCAGGCGGTTCTCACCCTGGCCCACAAGGTCGCGAGCGAACGCGTGGGAGAACTGCAGGATGATCGTGTCGCCGATCACCTCAATCTCCCGCACCGCACGCAAGGCAGCTTGCACTTTCATGCCGCAGCGTTTGCCCGCTAACCCCAAGACGCGATCCCAGCTTGCTTGCACGGTCTTCGAGAACTCGGCATCTGGCGCGGCGGGTTGCGGCCGTGCGTCAGATTCACGGCCGGCAACCGCGGCCCGGGGCGCATCCGGCGCAGGACGCGCCGGCTCGGAGCGAGCCGCGGCAACCGCAGTCGCCGCGGCCACAGGAGCCGGCTGCCCCTGCTCGGCCGCCGTCCCGCGCGCGGCCGGCGGCTCAGATGGAAGCGCCGAGCGCAGGAACGCCAGCTCGATGGGCAATTGCGGTGCGCCCGGCACCTGGTCGCGCAGCACAGCGCGCGCGTCCATGAACTCGCGGAGCGCACGCAGCAACACGGCCGGCGTCAGCGCATGCGCCTGGCGCGTGACTACGGCAATCATATCCTGAGAGAGATCGAGCTGATCCGCTGCGTTTGCAACTCGCACGAACAGCACCGCCCGCAGATAAGCCACGATCTGATCGGCCAACTGGCCCAACTCGACGCCCCCTGCAACCAGCTGGTTGAGGAGCGCCAGACCGCCGGCCACATCGCTCTGCGCCAGGCAATCCACCAGCCGGCCAATGCCCTGTGTGTCCACCAGCCCCAACACGCTCTCCACCCGCGCCAGGCTCAGCACCTCGTCTCCGTAAGACAGCATCTGATCCAGCAAACTGAGGGCATCACGCATGCTGCCAGTGGAACGCCTGGCGATGGCGACCAATGCCTCGGGCGCAGCCTGGCAGCCTTCGCTCTGCAACACCTGAATCAGATGCTGCACGATCTCGCCGGTCGGAATGCGTCGAAAGTCGTGGCGTTGACACCGCGAGCGCACGGTTTCAGGCACACGATCGGCCTCGGTGGTGGCCAGCACAAAGACTACGTGGGAAGGCGGCTCTTCGAGGGTCTTCAACAGAGCGTTGAAGGCCTCACGAGTGAGCATGTGAACCTCGTCAATTACGTACACCTTGTACCTGGCTTCGTTGGGCCGAAAGCCGATCTTGTCCCGCAGATCGCGGATTTCGTCAATGCCGCGATTGGAGGCGGCGTCTATCTCGATCAAGTCGAGCAGACGGCCCTCGGTGATGGCCGTACAGATGCGACACTGGTTGCAGGGCCGACCGTGCGGGTCTTCTGTCAGGCAATTGAGCGCCTTCGCCAGAATGCGCGCCGTGCTGGTCTTGCCGGTGCCGCGCGCGCCGGCGAAGAGATAGGCGTGCGACAGCCGTCCGTCGCGCAGCGCATTGCGCAGCGTGACGGTTACATGCTCCTGTCCCACGATCTCATCAAAGTCTTGCGAGCGCCATTTGCGATAGAGTGCTTGGCTGGCCATGCCGGCCTCCCGATGCCGCGACTGCTCTGGAAGCGTTGTTTGATCTCTCTTAGTGTACCATACGCAACGACCAACCTCCAACTTCCTGCTTTCGCCGACGTGTGCTATAATGGCCGACCGTGGACGAGAGCGGCAAGGTTCTAATGGGGCTGATGGAACGGCGCGCCCTGGAAGCGGCGTTTCGCGAGTTGGCCGAGACGACGAACTACGCGCAGCAAGTTGCGCGCGCCGAGGCGATCGCACAACACGGCAACGCCGCGCTGCCGGTGCTGCTGGCGATGCTGGATACCGAGGACCCGCAACTGCGTGGCGGCCTGGGACAAGTGGCCGCGCGCTTGGAGCGAACGCTGGTTGCGCCGGCCCTGCGCCTGGCCGCGCGGGCGCGTGAGCGCAGCGAGGCGGCGCGCTTGACCGCGCTGACGATTCTCGATCGTTATCTGCACGAGGCGCCAGACAGTGAGCTGCTGTCGGCCCTCCAAGATCCCCGCGCCATGGCCCGGCAATCGCTGCGCGAGCTCATGCTCGAGATGGAACGCAGCGAATTCGCAGTGGCCGAGTATCTGACGCAATTGGCCGAGCAGCCGCCGGATGTGCCTGACATGCTCCTGGCCGCGATACCCGAGATGCCGCCGCACGAACACCTGGTCACGCTGTTGCGCATGTTCGCCCAGGGACAGAAGCCGATTGCAGCGCAGAAAGCGCTGGATCTGCTGGGGCGCACGCGGATGCCTGCAGCAGCCCAGGCGTTGGCCGCCCTGACCCACACCCTCCCACCTGGCCAGGCCGCGCTGGCCGAGCGCAACCTGCGCAAGCTGCGACTGAGCGGCGTGGCAGTCACGCCTTCATCAGCCGCGGGGTGGCGAGCATTGCTATCGCCGGTGGATGGCAGCGGTGCGCAGGTGATTTGGTTTGTCAAGGCGGAGGAGGACAACGCGCCTGGCAAGCTGTTCGGCGTTTTGGCCCAAGACCCCGCCGGCATTGTCCTGGGCTTCGGTTCGCAATCCACACCGATGAAAGATCTGCCGCCTGCGCGACCCATCGGCAGTCAACATGCCGTGCCACAGGCAGAAGGTCTGCCGCCGCTGGTCCTGCTGGAGGCGTCTTTCGAAGCAGGGCGGCGGGCCGTGCGAGATGCGCTGGAGCTGCACTGGGCGGCCAAAACCACGCCGCCGCTGGAATACCAGTTGTTGAACCCGCTCATCTGGTCGGCCGCTCCTTGCTCCGCGGCGTCTGAACCTGAACTGGCGCCGGCCTCAACCGCACATACGGCCGCGCTACTAGACCATCCGGCCTTTGCGAGCTGGTTCTGGTACTCGGCCGATCTCCAGGAGACCGCCCGCCAGTTGGGCCGGCGTCATGATGCAGCCGCGCGACGTGCGCAGGTGATCGCCATAGCCGACGCCCAATTCGGGCCAGAAGTCGTCGCCAGTTACCGCAGGCGTCTGGCTGCGATGACCCGCTGGTTGGCGTTGGCCGGCCAACCAGAAGCAGCCGCGCTGGCGCAGGCCGTGAGCGAACAGCTTGCCCTGGCGCCGGCTGCAGAATCGCCTTTCGTGCGCCGCTTGATCGGCAATGGGATTGACCTGGCGCTGTCGAACCAACGCCGCAGACTTGACGGAAAGACGAAAAGGTGATACGAGGGGTGTGAAACGTCAGGCGTCAGGCGTCAAGCGCCAAACGCACAGGTGAGATGCCCGGCATCCGTGACGCGCGGGGCGAGCGGGACCCGTGATGGCGCGCTAGACTATTTCTGAGGAGAAGACACACATGCTAAATCTCGGTGGTTGGGAATGGATCATCTTGCTGGTGATCGTTCTGATCGTTTTCGGCGTCGGCCGCTTGCCAGAGATCGGCGGCGCTGTCGGCAAGAGTATTCGCGAATTCCGCGAGGCATCCAAAGGCCCAGAAGGCAAGGGTGAGAAGAAAGCTGAAAAGCCGGCGGAACCGGCAGAGGAGAAGCAGGTGTAGTGCGTGAGGTGCGGGTGCGCTATGGCCATGCCCTCCCGCTCGCAATCCGCATGGCCAGCCTGGCTCACCTGGGGTGCGCCTGCCGGGTTGGGGCTGCTGGTCATCATCTACGAGGTCGTCTACCAGGCAACCGTCGAGCACGCGCGGCCGCTGGTCATTTTCTGCCTGGAGATCGTTGTCTTTGGCCTGCTCGGCCCATGGGCAATCTGGCGGCTGGCGCGCCAGCTCGTCAGATTTGATGCGGCCGGGCAGGCCGCCGCCGTGCAAATCGCCGCGCTGCGCGCCCATGAGCACTACCTCGCTGCTTTCATCGCCAGCTCGGCAGATGCGATAGTCGGCCTTGATCCCCACGGTCAGATCGCGGTCTGGAATCGTGGGGCAGAGACGCTCTTTGGCTACCGGGCGCACGAGGCGTTGGGCCGCTCGGCATCCGCGTTGTTCGTGCCCCCGGGTGAGCCGCGCGCAACCTGGGAGCAGATCACCACTTCTGAGATCGCACACAACTGCGAACTGGTAGTGTGCACGCGCGCCGGCCGCGAGCTGCCAGTCGAGATCACTTTCATCCCCCCGCGCGCCGTGGCCGGCCTCTGGCCAGGTGGGATAGCGACCCTGCACGCCAGCCGCCGGTTCCCGGCGCTGGCGGCTGAGGATCAGCGGCGCGGCCAAGAGCTGACGGCTCTTTATGCCGTTTCGGCCGCGATGAATCAGGCCCCCAGCCTCAAAGAGGCGCTGACACAGGCGCTCAACCGCGGCCTCGCGGTGCTTCACCTGGACAGCGGCAGGATCTACCTGCTGGACGGGCAGACGGGCCACCTGTCGCTGGCGGCGGCCCAGGGCGACCCGCCTCGGCTCGATCCACACGACCCCGCGATCACATCTGGCGCATGTTTGTGTGGGCTTGCTGCGCCCGGCGGCGATACGTTGCAGGTCAGCGAGCTTGGCCACGATCTACGAGTCACGCGCGAGGCCTGCCGGCGGCACAATGGGCAGGCTTGCGCGGCCGTGCCGTTGCTGGCCAAAGAACGCATGCTCGGCATTCTACATGTGACCAGCCAGCGCCCTGCCGCCTTCGACGCCGCCGAGATGGCGCTGCTGCGCTCGATCGGAGCACAGATCGGCGTGGCTGTGGAGAATATGCGGCTGCGCGAGGAGGCGCGCCGCGCTGAGGCGCTCTCCACGCTGATCCAGGAAATGCACCACCGGATCAAGAACAACTTGCAGACGGTGGCGGATTTGCTCAGTCTGGAGATCTCGGCCAGCCGCAGCGCCGAGGCGCGCAAGAGCCTACACGACAGCATCAGCCGGATCAAGAGCATCGCGGCCGTCCACCAGTTGCTGTCGTTGGAGCAGCTCCGGCTCACCGACATCACCGAGTTGGCGCGGCAGGTGTGCGACATTTCGCTCCGCCACCTAGTGCGCCCAGGCCAGCAGGTGAATGTCGAGATCAACGGGCCAGCCATCTATTTGCCGTCCAAACAAGCGACGGCGTTGGCGCTGGTGATGAACGAGCTGGTCTCGAATGCGCTGGAGCACGCGTTCAGCGCGGACACCCTCGACGGCCGCCTGACCGTGACGCTGGCGCAAGACGGTCCACGGGTTACCGTCTCGGTGGCCGATAACGGTCGGGGCCTGCCGGCCGATTTCGACCTGGACGCCAATCGCGGGTTGGGGTTGCAGATCGTGCGGACGCTGGTGGAAAAGGACCTGGCAGGGACTCTGCGGCTGATGCCGGAGAGCGAAGGCGGCAGTCGCGTTACCCTGACCTTTTTCAGATAGCGAGGTCTCGTGGACCCTCTCCGCATCCTGATCGCCGACGACGAGAGCATCCGCCTGCTGAGCCTGCGCGGGCAGTTGACGGCGCTGGGCCACCAGGTCGTCGCTGAGGCGTCCACCGGCGAAGAGGCGATCTCCATGGCGATCCTCACGCGGCCTGATCTGGCGATCCTGGACATCAGGATGCCGGTGATAGACGGCATCGAGGCCGCGGAGCGCATCACCCAGGTCCGCCCCATCCCCATCATCCTCCTCACGGCCTACAGCGAAGCCCAACTGGTGGAACGCGCCGCGCAGTCGAGTATCTCGGCCTATCTGATGAAACCGGTCTCGGAAGAGGACCTGCTGCCAGCGATCACCCTGGCTCTGGCCCGTTTCCAACAGTTCCAGGCGCTCCGGCAAGAAGTTGCGGACCTGCGCGAAGCGCTGGAGGCACGCAAGGTGATCGAGAAAGCGAAGGGGATCCTCATGCGCCGCCTGAACCTGACCGAGGAAGAGGCGTTCCGCCGGTTGCAGCGGCAAAGCCAGGAGAGCAATCGCAAGCTCGCTCAGGTGGCCGAGGCGATCGTGGTAGCAGATCAGATGTTGTAGGTCGCTGAGACAACCGGCGCTAGACTTTCTGGGTCGCTTGATGTAGCATCAAGGGAGTGACTCACGAAGACGTCCAGGCTTGCCTGCTGTGTTCCATCTGATAGGAGCATCACAATGTCAGAAGCGCCAGCCAAGTGATGGGTATGGCGTCGCACGCGGCACTCTACCGTCTCATCGCCGAGCGCGACCGATACCGCTGCGCTTACTGCCTGATCACCGAAGTGAACTGCGGCTTGCAGATGCACGTTGACCATATCATTCCGGAAGCGGCGGGTTGCAGCGATCCAATCATGGCTGGCAAGCCGGTTATCAGGGGCACGCGCTTGACCGTCGAGTACATCCTGAACCTGTTGGCCCGTGGCGCGACTGGAGCAAAGATACTGGACGAACACACAGGATTGACGCACGAAGACATCCGGGCTTGCCGGTTGTTCGCGGCCCAGTCCCTGGAGAATACCCTGTTCATGCCGCTGGCGATGGAGCCTGCCTGATGCGCTTTCTCGACCCAAACATGACGCGCATCATTGCCCCCTATCCCACCCTTTGGCATACTTACCCCGTCTCATAATCCTGCAGGCTGACGGCGGCCTGCACTCGGCACAGGTGGTGAACGCCTGCCCGTTTCGCCGCGCGCGAGGGGGCAGGCGTTTGTGTTCTGTGATGTCATTGCGAGGAGCGGGGTTTGCAGCGAAGCAATCCCAGATTGTGTGAAAGAGATAGCTTCGCAAACTGCGCTTGCAATGACAAACAGATCAGACGTGGAGTATCCGTTGCGAAGCTGTTGGCAAATCCGACAAGACCTTTCCCAGACCGCCGGCAGACCCGACGGCTGGCCCTTCGATGCGGCTCAGGGCTGGTTGGTGAGCTGCGCCGACTGCGCCATGTCCGGCGACGATCAGTCCTGTTGGGAGCAGGGCAGCGGCTCACCTTGCTGCTGCGCGCCAGTCCACATCACGTGTGACTTCTGCATCCTCTACATTGAGCACCGGCGCGAGATCGCCGGTCTTGTGCATTCGAGTCCCAGGCCAGGCATGCCGGCGCAGGTCACGACAACTGCCCGGCGGCCGCATTCCAGCAAAGGAGACAGGTCAAGCGTTATGGAAAAACTACAACTCAGTGTCCCCGACATGTGGGCCGACCACCATGTCCTCAAGGTACGAGCTGCCCTGACCGCACTGAATGGCGTGCAGGACTTGATCGCCAGCTCCGCGTTCCGCATGGTCGCCCTGAGCTACGACCCTGCGGTCGTCAGCCCCGGCGCGATCATGGCGACCCTGGAGGATGCAGCCTACCCCGTCGCCACAGATGGCACGGCCGTCGTTACCCAGCGCGTGCCCATTGCCACCGGAGACCGCGATCCCGCCTGGTTCCGCCTGGGCATGCGTCAGGCGAAGACCGATGAGCGGGATTTGAAGACGAAGAGGTAAACAAGTAGACAAGGAGTAGGTAGACAAGGAACTGCCCGCTACACCCCTTGTCTCCTTGTTTCCTTGTCTCCTTATTTCCTTGTCTACTCTAACCAGGAGCAAAACTCATGGCCAAAACCAAAATGACTCCCAGCATAGACCCTGCGGCTTGTTACGTGCTGGATTACGCCCAATTGATGGGCATCCCGACTGCGTTCACCCGCGCGCAGGACACCAAGCCATGTCCTATCGGCAGCGGGCAATCAGGCATCTGCTGTAAGAACTGCTATATGGGCCCGTGCCGTCTTACGAAAGATGGGCAGGTGGGCGTGTGCGGCGCGACGATCGAGACGATCGCTGCGCGCAACCTGGCGCGCGCCATCGCCGCGGGCACCTCAGCCCACTCCGACCACGGCCGCGATCTGGCGTTCACCCTCCTGGCGGTCGCCTTGGGCGAGGCCCAGGGCTACGAAATTCGCGATGAGGCCAAGCTGCTCGCAGTCGCGGCCAAGCACGGCATCGCTACTAAAGGCCGCCAGAACACCGAGATCGCGTTGGATATCGCCAACAAGGCCATCGGTGAGTTTGGGCAGCAGCGCGGGGAGCTGTCCTACATCTCGACCGCGCCGGCCAAGCGCCAGAAGATCTGGCGCGACCTGGGGGTCGTCCCGCGCGGCATTGACCGTGAGGTGGTGGACATCCTGCATCGCACTCATATGGGCGATGACCAGGACGCCAGCCACATCTTGATGGCGGCCGTGCGCACCGCGCTGGCAGACGGGTGGGGCGGTTCGATGTGGGCCACCGACATCTCTGATATCCTGTTCGGCACCCCCAGCCCACGCGTGGGCCAGGTGAACCTGGGCGTGTTGAAGGACGACGAGGTCAACATCGTAGTCCACGGCCACGAGCCGACCCTCAGCGAGATGATCGTCGCGGCAGTGCAAGACCCCGAGCTGATCGCCTATGCCAAAGCCAAGGGCGCCAAGGGGATCAATCTCTCGGGTATCTGCTGCACTTCCAACGAGATCATGATGCGCCAGGGCATCCCATCGGCCGGCAACTTCCTGCACCAGGAACTGGCGATCCTGACGGGCGCGGTCGAGGCGATGGTGGTGGATGTGCAGTGCATCATGCAGTCGCTGACCGCCGTGGCGAGCAACTTCCATACCGAGATCATCACCACCAGCCCCAAGGTGCGTATGCCCGGCGCGACCCACATCGAGTTCGATGAACATCACGCGCTGGACATCGCCAAGGGGATTGTGGCGCGCGCCATTGACAACTATGCTAACCGCGGTGAAGTGCGCATTCCCGATGTGACCGAAAACGTCGTGCCCGGCTTCAGCCACGAGTACCTCAACTACATGTTGGGCGGCTACTACCGCCAGTCGTTCCGGCCGCTGAATGAGGCGATCGCCACGGGCCGTATTCGCGGCGTGGCGGCCGACGTCGGCTGCAACAACCCCGGCCTCACCCAGGATTCGGTGCACATGGATGTCATCACCGAGTTGCTGAAGAACGATGTGCTGGTCGTCAGCACCGGCTGCGGCGCGATCGCGGCGGGCAAATACGGCTATCTGCGCGGCGAGGCGGGGCTGGATAAGGTGGGGCCGGGCTTGCGCGAGGTTTGCGAAGCTATCGGCATCCCGCCCGTGCTGCACCTCGGCTCCTGCGTGGACAACACGCGCATCCTCACGGTGCTCACGCAGATGGCGACCGAAGGCGGCCTGGGCGATGACATCAGCGACATCCCAGCCGTCGGCCTGGCGCCGGAATGGATGAGCGAAAAGGCGCTGGCCATCGCCACCTACGCGGTTGCATCGGGCGCGTACGTCATCATGGGGGTTCGCTCGCCGGTGGACTTCTCTGACACTGTCTCCGACATCATCGCGAAGGAGTGGGAGGAGAAGTTCGGCGGCAAGTTGGAGTTTGTGGTGGACGCCCCAGAGATCGTCAAGCGCACCATCGAGCACATTGACAAGAAACGCGCGGCGCTCAAGCTGCCCGCTTACGATGCCTCTCGCCATGGCGCTTCCGGTGATGTGCCGCTCCAAGACTACTTCGAGCTGCCGCTGGAAAAGCAGATGGCGGAGTTGTACGGTTGAAAGGAAACAAGTAGACAGGTAGACAAGTAGACAAGGAACCGCATGGAGCGCACCTTGTTTCCTTGTCTACTTGTTTCCTTGTCTACTTGTTTCCTTGTCTACTCGCAAAGACGGAGGAACACACATGTCACGATACATCGCCACTCGCGCCATCCGCGGCGCGAATCTGATCGTCAATGAAGCCGAGGCGCTGCTGAACAAGGCTCTGACGGAAAAGGGGCCGGAGACGCCAGTGGCTTTTCCCAATACCGCTTACTATTTGCCCACGATCCTGGGCATGACCGGCCGCGAAATCGGCAGATTGGGCGAGTTGACGTCTGTGCTGCAACATGCCCAGGATTTGCTCCATCCGCTTCCCACGACCCAATGCTGGACCCCCTACCTGGGGGAAACGCTCGATAGCGGCATGGCCACTTTGCTGGCCGCGGAGATCATCGAGGCGGTGCGTTTCATCTATGGCGAGGAGCCTGGCTCGATTCCCGGCTTCCACATGGCGGGCGGCAGCTTCACCAGCCCAGAGTTCGCCGGCGAAGCCGGCGCCAATGGCCGGCTGAACGGCCCGATTGACGATGTCCAATTGCGCGCCTGGGGCATCCAACTCGTAGATGGTCGCATGCCCGGCTTCGCGGCCATCGTCGGCTGCGCCAAGAGCAACGAGGTCGCGGTGAAGATCGTGCGTGAGCTCCAAAAGCGCAACATCTTGATCTTCCTGTGCGGCAACGTCAATGGCCGGTCCGTCATCCACCAACTGATGGAGGAAGGGGTGGAGATGGGCTACGACACGTATATCGTGCCGTTCGGCCTGGACACCCTCTCCGCGATCTATCCCATCGGCTTCGCCACCCGTTCTGCCCTCACCTTCGGCGGCATGAAGGGCGGCCAGGCCAAGGACATCCTGCTCTATAACCGGCAGCGCGTCTTCGCGTTCGTGCTGGCGCTGGGCGAGGTGGATGACCTGAAGTACGCGGCCGCAGCCGGCGCCATCAACTACGGCTTCCCGGTCATCGCCGACACCCGCATCCCGCAAATCCTGCCCACCGGCGTCACCACCTACGAGCACGTCATCTCGATGCCGTTCAACGAGATCGAGGGCAAGGATGACCTGGAGCGCGCCGAAAAGCTGGTGCAGAAGTGCATCGAGACCCGTGGAGTCAAGATCAAGCTGACCGAAGTGCCCATCCCGGTGCCCTACGGCTCCGCGTTCGAGGGCGAAGTCGTGCGTAAGAAGGACATGCGCGTGGAGTTCGGCGGCAAATACAGCCGCGCGTTCGAATATCTGCGCATGGTGGACATGGATCAGGTGGAGGACGGCAAGGTCGAGGTGATCGGCCCTGGTTATGATGACGTGCCCGCCGAAGGCGCGATGGATCTCGGCATCATCGTCGAGGTGGCCGGCCGCAAGATGCAGCAAGACTTCGAACCGGTGCTAGAGCGCCAGATCCACTACTTCGTCAACGGCGCATCGGGCATCCAACACATCGGCCAGCGCGACATCGCCTGGATTCGCATTAGCAAGGCGGCTGCCGACAAAGGCTTCAGCCTGCGGCACTTTGGCGACATCTTGCACGCGCGCTTCATGGCCGATTTCGGCGCCATCGTGGACAAGGTGCAGGTCAAGATCATCACTAAACCGGCCCTGCACGCCGAATGGCTGGCCAAGGCCCGCGCAGCCTATGACCATCGCAACCGCCGCCTGGCCGACATGACCGATGAGGCGGTGGATGAGTTCTACACCTGCACCCTCTGCCAGTCCTTCGCGCCGACCCACCTGTGCCTGGTCAGCCCGCAGCGGCTGGGGCTGTGCGGCGCGTACAACTACCTGGACTGCGCAGCCAGCTATTCGATCAACCCAACCGGCCCGAACCAGCCGGTTCGCAAGGGCTCGGTGATTGACAAGGAGCGGGGCATCTACACCGGCCTGAACGAGATCGCGCGGGCCAAGTCGCAAGGCAAGGTCGAAGAAGTGGCGATGTACTCGATCATGACCAGCCCGATGACGGCGTGCGGCTGCTTCGAGTGCATCGTGATGCTGATCCCCGAAGCCAACGGCGTGATGGTGGTGAGCCGCGAGGACACCAGCATGACCCCGGCCGGCATGACCTTCAGCACGCTGGCCGGCATGGCCGGCGGCGGCCTGCAGACCCCTGGCGTGATGGGCGTGGGCAAGTATTACCTGACCAGCCCCAAGTTCATCCCGGCTGATGGCGGCTTCAAGCGCGTCGTCTGGATGAGCAGCGTCCTCAAGCAAACTATGGCCGACGAGCTGGCCGAAGTGACCGCGCGCGAGGGCGATCCCGACCTGATCAGCAAGATCGCTGATGAGACGATCTGCACTGATACGGATGGGCTGCTGGCGCACCTGGAAGCGACGGGGCATCCGGCGTTGATGATGGAGCCGATGTTCTAGGCGTCAAACGTGAAACGTGGTGCGTGCCGCGTGATCCGTGAGGGTCGCGTGGCACGCGGCGCGTTATGAGCCTGACGCAAATGGGCGTATAATTGGACCAGGCCGCGCCATTGGAGGCTGTGAGGCAACCGTCATGTCCAAGCACTTCGACATTATTGGCGAAATCAATGACATCGAAGTGATCGCTCGTGATCACGGAGTGGATGCCCGGCATCGGCTCAACCGCACCTATGACCATCGTGAGAGAGTTTCGGGGAGAAGATCTATGAGCCGCTATGTAAGATGTCGGAAGAACGACACTTTCTTCAAGGACGACCTGGCTGAAACCTTCGCTGATTTGACCGTCGGCCAGGTTTACAAGCAGATGGCCTTGTATCCCGAAGAAGCGGACAGCGGCATGGTGCGCGTGATTGATGGTTCTGGCGAACCCTATCTCTACCCGGCCGACTACTTCGAGCCGCTGCTGATTAGAGGTGGGGACAGACCGAGCAACCAACAGCTCACTATCCGCCTGGACGAGATCACCAGGGGCGTTCTGCACGCCGAGGCCGTGGCGACGAAGAAGTCCATCAGCGCCTTGCTCAGGGAATGGATTGACGAACGGCTGGATCTGCCCGAAAACGACGACTGACCGCGGACAAGGAAGAAGGGAACCATGAATGAGCCAACCATAATCCGGGGCTGTCTCGTGCTGGCGATGGAACGGAGTGAATTCGCCCATAGCGATTGAGTAGGAGGGGTAAGCCGATGGAAGCAACTGTCCTTGTTCGTGATATCATCTCTTTGCCGCCCGAAGCGCAGAAGCAGGTTTCGGACTTCGTAGCCTTTCTCAAAACCCGTTACGCAACTACACCGCGCGTGCGCAAGGCGAAGCGCATCAAACTAGCGGACGAGCCGTTTATCGGCATGTGGCGCGATCGTGAGGATATGCAGGATAGCAGCGCTTGGGTGCGACGCTTGCGCCAGAGTGAATGGGAGCACGCGGGGTGAGCAGTCCGGTCATTGTGGACACCGACATCCTGATTGATGCCGCACGGCAAGTCGCGGAAGCTATTGACTGCCTCAACGAAGTCGAGCGCACATCGGCTCTTGCGATCAGCGTCGTAACAGAGATGGAATTGCTCATCGGCTGCCAAAACAAGACGGAGCAGCGCAACACAGAGCGTTTCTTGCGGCGTTTCCAGGTGCTCACGCTCAACGAGAAGGCGTGCAAGCAGGCGGTTGAGCTGCTACGGCTGTACCGCCTGAGCCATGGTCTGTTGATTCCGGATGCCATGATCGCCGCAACTGCGATGACCCTGGGACATCCAATGATTTCGAAAAACCAGCGTGACTTTCGTTTTATCAGCGGGTTGAGGCTGTTATCATATCCTGCTCCATACACCTCAACCTCCTGACAATTCATGCGGTCGAAGGGGTCTCATTGCGAGGCGGAGTGGATGCTCCGCATCGGCTCAATCTTGAACGCATGACCAGTTACGAGATCACAGAGATGTCCACGCTTCTTCTCAAACACGCTGATTGGCTCATTACCATGGGCGCCGACCGCGGCCGCGTGGCCGATGGCGGCCTTTTTGCCCAGGATGGCATCATCATCCACGCAGGCCCCACCAGCGAGCTGCCGCCGACCGCCGATACCGTGCTCGACGCCCGCGGCATGATCGTCCTGCCCGGTCTGGTGAACACGCACCACCACCTCTACCAGACCCTCACCCGGTGCATCGCCCAAGACAGCGGGCTGTTCGACTGGCTGACGACTCTCTACCCGCTCTGGGCGCGGCTGACGCCGGAGGCGATCTATGTCTCGGCGCAGGTTGGCCTGGCCGAGCTCATGCTCTCTGGCTGCACCACGGCGAGCGATCACCTCTACATCTACCCCAACGGCTGCACGCTCGACCACGAAATCCAGGCGGCCGTGGACCTGGGCGTGCGCTTCACGGCCACGCGCGGCAGCATGAGCCTGGGCCGCTCGCGTGGCGGGCTGCCGCCCGACAACTGCGTGGAGGATGAACAAGCTATTCTGCGCGATTGTCGCCGCGTCATCGAACAGTATCACCAGCCGCAGCGCTTCGGCATGATACACGTCGCGCTGGCGCCGTGCTCGCCCTTTAGCGTCACCGCGGACTTGATGGTTGAGACCGGCCGCCTGGCCCGCGCCTGCGGCGTGCGCCTGCACACGCACCTGGCTGAGACGCTCGACGAAGAACGTTTCTGTCTGGAGCGCTTCGGGATGCGGCCGGTGGAATATGTCGAATCGCTGGGCTGGACCGGCGACAATGTGTGGCACGCGCACTGCGTCCATCTTGATCAAAAGGAGATCGCCCTCTTCGCACGCACCGGCAGCGGTGTGGCGCACTGCCCCAGCTCCAACATGCGACTGGCGTCAGGCATCGCGCCGATCAGGGCCATGCGCGACGCTGGGGTGAAGGTCGGGCTGGGTGTGGATGGCTCGGCTTCTAACGATGGCAATCACATGCTGGCTGAGGCGCGCCAGGCGCTGCTGCTGCAGCGCGTGGGAGGCGCCCCGGACGCGCTCGGCGCTCGGGAGGCGCTGGAGATCGCCACCCTGGGCGGCGCGGCCGTGCTCGGCCGCGATGACATCGGCGCGCTGGCCCCCGGGATGGCTGCGGACTTTATCGCCTATCGCCTGGAGCGGCTCGACTTCGCGGGCGCGCTCCACGACCCACTGGCCGCGCTGCTCTTCTGCACGCCGCCCAAGGTGGATTTGAGCGTGATCAACGGGGTAGTGCGCATCAAAGAGGGAAGGCTCCTCGGCCTGGATATGACCGCGCTGGTGCAGCGCCACAACACGCTCAGCCGGAAGATGCTGCGGGGAGACGATTGACGATGGCCGCAGGGCCCCACACGCCGCCAGCGGTCGAGCCATCGTTGCGCGAGGCTGTCTTGACCCTGGCCCGCGGCTACGATTTCGAAGAGGGCCATGCGCTGCAAGACGAGCGGCTGGCGCTGCGCCTCTTCGATGAGCTGCTGCGACTGGGGCTGCTCGATCTCGCGCCTGTTCCTCAGCTCCCCTCGACTTCATCGCCTGGGCCGCCGGCCGGGCCGATCACGGCTCGCGCCGTTCTATCCTGCGCCGCGCTTCTTCATGACATCGGCTACGTGGAGGGCTACGAGCAGCACCACAAGACAGCGTTCCGGCTGATCCTGGCCGCCACCATCCCTGGCCTCTCCTCGCGCATCCAGGCGCTCGCGGCTCATGTAGCCCGCTATCATCGCGGCAGCAAACCCGACCCGGTCGCGCACGGCGCATTTGGCCGACTCTCGGACGACGACCAGCGCCTGGTGATGCAGTTGGGCGCCATCCTTCGTTTTGCCGATGGACTTGACCGCAGTCACACCGATGCCGTGCAGGATCTATCCTGCCAGCTCGATGGCAGCCGGCTGCGGGTGACGCTGCAGCCAGGCGTCGGCGACGAAGCCGAGCGGTGGGCAGGCCAGAAGAAGGCGCGCTGGTTCGAGGCGGTCTTCGGAGTGCGGGTGATCCTGACGTGAGGCTGGCTGCTCGCGGCTCGGCGGCGGAGAAAGCGTAGATGACTGATGCTGAAGACTCGCTCGGCGTCCTCGAATCGGTGGCCGCGGCCTGGCCGAGCTGTCATCACGTGCGCATTGACGAAGCGCAGTTGGCCGAAGTCTGCGCTCAGATCTGCCCCGGCGATCTGCGGTTGCCGACCTGGGATTTCCCCGTCTTCTACCGGGCCGATCCCGACAAGCTTGCCGGTCAAATCCTGTTGTTCAACGCGGTCAACTTCTGTTATTGGGGCGAACCACGCTGGGAGGTCGAATTCGGCGGCCGGTGGTGGGACGGCTCATTGGCCATGTTGGCTGCGATTCACCGCAGCCTGGAGGCCGGCATCCCACTGTTGGAAGGCGCTTTTCTCGCGCGGCTACGCGAATCAGAGCTGCGCGACATCATGCGTGGCCGCGGCGCGCTGCCCCTGATAACCGAGCGTCTGACGATCTGGCAGGGATTGGGCCGAGTCCTATCCGATCAGTTTGATAGCAGTTTGACCGCGGTCATCTTTTCCGCGGGCGGCGATGCGCTGCGGTTGGCGCGACTGCTGGTGCACTGCATCCCATCCTTCGACGACGAGTGGTCGTTCGCTGGCCGTCCCGTGCGCTTTTACAAACGGGCACAACTAGCTGCTGCAATGCTGTTCGAGGCTTTCGACGGACAGGGATGGGGCAAACTGAGCCATTGCGATCGGCTGACCGTCTTTGCGGACTATAAACTGCCGCAGGTGCTGAGGCGTTTGGGCATCCTCGTCTACAATCGGGAGCTGGCCGCGGCCGTGGATAGCCAGACGCGCATCCCGGCCGGCAGCCGACCAGAGGTCGAGATTCGTATAGCAACGGTCTGGGCCGCGGAGCTGATGCGCCGCAGCCTGACGCCACGACTACCCGACATCACGGCCCTGCACCTGGATTACTGGCTCTGGTACGCCGGCCGCCAGCAAGGGCCGGATGTCTTGCCTTATCACCGCACCCTGACGACCGCATACTGACACGCTAGTCGCTGCGGTTGCCGGGCGTAACGCGTTGTGCTATAATCCGGCCGCTGGATCGTCAGATACCCCTCAGGGCGCTATTCCGGCTCCAGCCTGATGACGCACCATCGCTGCCAGCATTCGGAGCCAGGCGAGGCCCGCAGGTCGGCGGCTTCGCCTCACAGGAGATCCTCTTGCGAAAGAAAATCACCCTCTTCCTCCTCCTGACAGCCATAGCGGTCTTCGTCGTGCTGCAGCTTGTACCCTATGGTCGCGATCACACGAACCCGCCCATTGTAGCAGAGCCGAAGTGGGATTCACCCGCGACTCGCGCTCTGGCCAAGCGCGCCTGCTTTGACTGCCACAGCAGCGAGACGGTCTGGCCCTGGTACGCGAACATCGCGCCGGCATCGTGGCTGGTCTATCGTGATGTAGTGGGAGCCCGCGCGGAGTTCAGCTTCTCAGATTGGAACATCAAGCCGGCCCGGCTCAGGCGCATCGTCAGCGTCCTCAACGCGGGCGAGATGCCGCCAAAGCAATACCTGTTGTTGCATCCCGAAGCTCGTCTCACCGCGGATGAGAAGGCGAAGCTGTTGGCGGGGATGGAAAAAATCTTGCAGTAAGGATCACTATGCTGCGCACCAAGATCGTCTGCACGATCGGCCCGGCGAGCTGTGAGCCGGAGATGTTGGCCAGGCTGACCCAGGCCGGCATGGACGTCGCGCGCCTGAACTTCTCCCACGGCGACGAGGCTACCCATGCCGAGAATATCCGGCGTATTCGCGAGGTTTCGACCAGACTGGCGAAGCCAGTGGCGATCCTGGCTGATCTGCAAGGGCCGAAGCTGCGCGTGGGCGCCATGCCCGCCGATGGCGTGGCGCTGACAGAAGGCGCGACGCTGATCCTGACAACCGACCGCATCATCGGCGGGCCAGGCCGCGTGCCGGTGCAATACGAGCATCTGCCCGCTGTCGTCAGCGTCGGCGAGCGCATCTTGGTTGACGACGGCCTAATCGATTTGAGGGTGATCGGCGTCGCTGGTCACGAGATTTACACACAGGTCGTGACCGGCGACGTGCTGCTTTCTAACAAAGGGCTGAACCTGCCGCAGGCGGCCCTCGCGATTCCCGCCATCACCGAGAAGGACCGGCAAGATCTACGCTTCGCCATGAGCCTGGGCGTGGACTGGGTGGCGCTTTCTTTCGTGCGCACCGCCGAGGAAGTTCTGGCGCTAAAAGACCACATCCGCGAGCTATCAGCCTTCGGACACCCCACGCCGGTGATCGCCAAGATCGAGAAGCCGGAAGCCGTGGCGAACATTGATGCAATCATCGCCGCGGCCGACGGCATCATGGTGGCGCGCGGCGATCTAGGCATCGAAACCTCGCCGGAAGCCGTGCCGATGGTGCAAAAGACGATTATCCGCAAGTGCAACCAGGCCGGCAAGCCGGTGATCACCGCCACACAGATGCTGGATTCGATGATTCGCAACCCACGGCCCACCCGCGCCGAAGCGTCAGATGTGGCCAACGCCATCCTTGATGGCTCAGATGCGATCATGCTGTCGGGCGAGACGGCCGCGGGCAAGTACCCCCTGGCCGCAGTGGAGACGATGGCGCGCATCGCCCAGGCTGCCGAACAGACGCAGACGGCCGCGGACATCGGACAGGTGAGCGCCCAGGCCGGCCGCACCTTCGCCGAGGCGGTGGCGCACGCATCAGTCGAGACGGCGCTCGACTTGATCGCCGCGGCCATCGTCGCGCCCACGGTGTCGGGCCATACCGCGCGCACCATCGCGCGCTTCCGGCCGCCGTGTCCCATCGTGGCCGTTACCCCCAACCCATTCGTCCAGCGCGAGCTGATGCTCTTCTGCGGCGTCTACCCGCTTCTCTCGCAACGCGCGGCCAGCACCGATGAGGTGATCCGCGACGCCGTCGAAGCCGCCCGCCGCGCGGGCTATGTGCGGGAAGGGGACGTGATCGTCATCACCGGCGGCTCGGTGGAGAGCGGGGTCGGCACGACGAACCTGATGAAGGTGCATCTGATCGAGCGCGTGCTGGCGCGCGGTCTCGGTTTGGGTGATCGCAAGGTGATCGGCCGCGTGCGCCGTCTGGCTGCGCCCCTGTCCGTGGAGGCGCACGTAGAGCCTGATGAGATTGTCGTGGCGTCCCATACCGATCGTTCGTTCGCACCGGTGTTGCGTCGGGCGGCAGGGTTAGTGATCGGCGTCGGCGAGCCAGACGCCCACGGCCGGCTGCTTGCTTCAGAAATGGGCCTGCCCGCGGTCATCGCGGTGGGTGAAGCATTCCAGGCGCTGCAGGACGGAATGCACATCGTCATGGACGCCAAGCGCGGGGTGGTCTACGAACGGCCGCCTGGGCTGGTGCGCGCAGGCTGAGGTCGGCGCGTGGCTATCTGGCATTGTCTATACCGATGCCTGGGCTGGCTGCCGCTAGTACGGTTAGAAACCGCAGCAACCATGGCAAAGCCTGCCTCCGCAGGCTCATTGCAGTCGGCGCAGGCGTATCTTTTCAATAAGTGGGGGCCGACGGGGGTCGCAGACCCCCTGAAAGCAGGCTCGTAGGCGGTCTGTGACCGCCGTTTCCCCGGATTATTGAGAGGATACGCGCAGGCCGACTTCGCAGCGGTTGCTGCGAAGTCGAGTCGCCGGACAGACGGTCCAGGCCGGCTTGATCCGAATCAGCGCGGCCTGGGGCGGCACGCCCAGGCGCAGCGGCAGGCTCTCACCGACCCCGCGGCTGACAAACATCCGGCTGGCCCCGCGCTGAAACCAGCCGGCTGGCTGCCGACGCCGCATGTGCGTGCCCTGCGTGTGTATCGCGCCCATCAAGGGCAAGCGCACCTGCCCACCGTGCGTGTGACCTGCCAGCACCAAGTCAGCAGCCTCGATGCCCGGCTCGATCCAGACATCGGGATTGTGCGCCAGCACCAGCAACAGCGCGCCAGTGGGCGCATCTGCCAGCGCAGCCGTCAGGTCCGATGCGCCCTGCGTCAGATCATCCACGCCCGCAATCCAGAGATCAGCGCCGGCCGCCTGCAGGTGAACTGCGCGATTCACCAACGGCTGCACGCCGCGCGCGGCGAGCGCGGCGTGGATAGCCGGCACGTCGTGGAACGTCACCCTGGCGTAAACCCGTTCGTTGCGGATGACCTTACCGACGAACTCCAGCAGCTTCCGCCCCGCCTCGAGGACCTCAGACCAACGCCACGGTCCCGCATCGGCCGGCCGGCGACCGAAAAGGCCCCAGATAGACGACTCCCAGTAGTCGTGGTTGCCCGGACAACTGAAGCCGGCCAGCCGCGGATGGAGACTCTCGACCAGTTTCAGCACGGCCGGCAAGCCTGGTTCATCGTGGATCAGATCGCCGGTCAGCGCCAGCAGATCGTACTGCTCGTCAGCCAGCAAGCTCATCAGCCGCGCCAGCTTGCGTCGCTGTGTATAGCTCTCGGCCCGGCAGTGCAGATCAGACAGATGCAGAATCGTCAACCCTTCGGCCGGAAGCCCGGGTTTGTCTACCGTGATCGTATAGCGGTCGAGCGTCACGGTCGCCCGCTCGATGAACCGCGCGTACAGAGCAGCCAGCGCGCCGGCGCCGGCCGCGGCCAGCAGCGCACCCTTGAGCCAACGTTGCATTGCAGTCACGGCCCTGAATAGTATCACCTGAGGTTGTCGTGTCAAGTTTGAACCACCCCACTCGTTTCACCCCGCTGACCTTGTGGCCCGGAGGGTTCGGGCTCCGGCCGTCTCATGGTGTTTCCGCTTGTGCATGTCATGAGATTCGAGTATAATCGGATGGTTAGGGATGCCTATGTCTGCCAATATCACGGACATCGAGAAGCGCCTCTGGGATGCAGCCGACGAATTGCGCGCCAATTCTAAGCTCAAGTCTTCCGAGTATTCGGTCCCCGTCCTGGGCCTGATCTTTCTGCGCTACGCTGACCACAAGTTCGCCCTGGCCGAGCGGGAATTGGTAGAAACCTGCCGGCGGGACGTCTCTACGCCGCGCCGCCGCGCCATCGGCAAAATTGATTACCAGGCACGCGGGGTGCTCTATCTGCCGGATGCGGCGCGTTTCTCGCGACTGCTGGCGCTGCCCGAGGCCGCGGACATCGGCCAGGCGATCAACGACGCGATGCGGGCCATCGAGGCCGAGAACGAGGCGCTGAAGGACGTCCTGCCCAAGACCTACAACCGCCTGGACAACCGCACCCTGTTCGCACTGCTCAAGAATTTCAACTCGGTGCCCATGGCGATCGAGGGGGACGCGTTCGGAAAGATCTACGAGTACTTCCTGGGCAAATTCGCGATGAGCGAGGGCCAGAAAGGCGGCGAGTTCTTCACCCCCACCTCCATCGTCAAGCTGATCGTCGAGATCATCGAGCCGTTCGGCGGCCGAATCTTCGACCCGGCGTGTGGATCGGGCGGCATGTTCGTGCAGAGCGCCCGCTTCGTGACCGAGCACCGCCGCGGTGCTTCCCCTGCCGCTGGGGCCGGTCTCCCACCACCTGCTCGGGCCGGTCTCCCGACCGTGCCCCCACCTGCTCGGGCCGGTCTCCCGACCGTGCCCCCACCTGCTCGGGCCGGTCTCCCGACCGTGCCCCCACCTGCTCGGGCCGGTCTCCCGACCGTGCCCCCAACTCCTGTCGCTCGGGCCGGTCTCCCGACCGTGCCCCCCGGTTTCCTCAGCATCTACGGCCAAGAGAAAGTCGCTGAGACGGTGCGCCTGTGCCGCATGAACCTGGCGGTGCATGGCCTGGAAGGGGACATCAAGCAGGGCAACTCGTACTACGAGGACCCGCACACCGCCTGCGGCAAATTCGATTTCGTCATGACGAATCCGCCGTTCAACGTGGATAAGGTGGACAAAGAGCGCCTGGCCGACGATCCCCGCTTCCCCTTTGGCCTGCCCAAACCCGACAATGCCAATTACCTCTGGATCCAGCTTTTCTATAGCAGCCTGAACGCGACCGGTCGCGCTGGCTTCGTGATGGCGAACTCCGCGGCCGATGCACGCGGCTCCGAGCTGGAGATCCGCCGCAAGCTGATCGAGGCCGGCGCGGTGGACGTGATGGTGGCGGTCGGCCCGAACTTCTTCTATACCGTCACCCTGCCGTGTACGCTGTGGTTTTTGGATCGGGGGAAGACCTCACCCCCTGTCCCCTCTCCTGCGAGGAGAGGGGGAGATAGAGCCGACACCGTCCTCTTCCTCGATGCGCGCCACATTTACCGCCAGGTGGATCGGGCGCACCGCGAGTTCACGCCGGAGCAGATCGCGTTCCTGGCCGCGCTCGTGCGCCTCTACCGCGGGGAAGATCTGAACGGCTACACCTTCGATCCGAGCAGCCTGAACCTGACTCCCATCCAGCAAGCCGCCGTCGAAAACGCAATACGCACCACGCACTACGCAGACATTCCGGGTCTCTGCAAAATCGCCACCCGCGTCGAGATCGCGGCCCAGGGTTGGAGCCTGAACCCCGGCCGCTACGTGGGCGTGGCCGAACGGTCCGACGACGACGGCGACTGGCGCGAGCAGTTGGAGGCGCTCAACGAGGAGCTGGAGGCGCTCAACGCCGAGGCGCGGGAGTTGGAGGGGCGGATAGCCGATAATGTGATACAGTTGTTGGAGATTGGCACATGAGTGTGAACACCGTTTTCCCGTCTGTTCGAATCGGGCAAATTGCGCAGGTACGTGGTGGCAAACGCTTGCCGAAGGGAAAGCTGGTTCAGGACGAGCCGACCTCTCACCCTTACCTACGCGTCACCGATTTCCGGCCCGATGGCCTCGATAGGACCAACATAAGTTACATTGATCCAGAAACTTACCAAAGCATCAAGCGATACACGATCACAGCCGACGAGGTGTATATCAGCATTGCAGGCACAATCGGACTGGTGGGGATTGTGCCAGAGGCCTTGTCTGGGGCGAATCTCACGGAAAACGCGGCGAAAATCTGCCAAATCGCCCCCTCGATGGACAAGCAGTACCTGATGTATTTTCTCAGAACTGATCTCGGGCAGGCGCGCATTCTTAGCAAAGTCGGTGGTGTCGCTCAGCCCAAGCTTGCCCTGTATCGAATTGAGGAGATCGAAGTCCCGATTCCACCTCTTCCTACCCAGCGCAAAATCGCCGCGATCCTTTCCGCGTACGATGACCTGATCGAGGTGAACACGCGGCGCATCGCGATCCTGGAGGAGATGGCGCGGGGGCTGTATCGCGAGTGGTTCGTGCGCTTCCGGTTTCCGGGTCACGAGGGCGTGCGGATGGTGGAGTCGGCGGTGGGGTTGGCGCCGGAGGGGTGGGAGGTCAGACCACTTGCAGACTTTGTGAGGATCCGTCGAGATAATATCAATCCAGGTCAGTTCCCGGACGAGACATTTGCGCACTTCAGCATTCCTGCATATGACGAAGGTCGTATGCCTCTTCTCGAAAAAGGCGAGACCATCAAGAGCGGCAAATTCCTGCTATCGCAGCCTTGCGTGCTGCTCTCGAAACTCAATCCCCGTATTCCGCGTGTTTGGTTTGCAGAGCCGGAAGCCACTAATCGCGCAATCTCCTCAAGCGAGTTCTTGGTATTGACGCCCAGGTCGCCAGTCAATCGCGTCTTCTTGTACGCTATATGTAGTTCACAAGAGTTCCTCGATGTTTTCACAGGACTGGCGCTTGGCACATCAACGAGTCATCAGTGGGCAAAGCCAGATGATCTGCTGAAACTGCTCTGGGCTGTACCGTCTGCTTCGCTCATGACTGAGTTTGCTCGCCAAGCCGAACCGATGCTCGATCAAATGTCGCTTCTGCGTCAGAAGAACGCCAACCTCCATCGGACGCGCGACCTGTTGCTGCCGCGGCTGGTGGCGGGGGAGGTGAATGTGAGTAAACTGGAAATTGGAGAGGGGAGGGCGACATGAGCCAGGTTTACAACATCTACTGTGACGAAAGCTGTCACCTGGAAAAAGACCATCAAGAATGCGGGGCTTCCTGAAAAGGCTGATGCCGCAGAAATGCATTCGCCGTCCTCCGCGATAGAGGACGGCGAAAGATCTCCTTCTACACATGGTAGACGAGACTTCACACAGTATACACCGTATGGTACAATTGCTCCAAATGCGTGATCGGAGGAGTCTATGACCGCCCAAAAGCTGAGCAGCGGCGCCATTCCGCGCATCGAATACCTGCGCGTCCAAAACTACCGCGCGCTGCACGACCTGGAGCTCAAGAACATCTCCCCGCTCACTGTGCTCCTGGGGCCGAACGGCAGCGGCAAGTCCACAGTGTTCGACGTGTTCGCGTTTCTGTCCGAGTGCTTCACGATCGGTCTGCGCAAGGCGTGGGACAAGCGCGGTCGGTTCAAGGAACTGCGCACGCGCGGGGCCGACGGCCCGATCGAGTTCGAACTGAAATACCGGGAGAAACCCAAGGTACCCATCATCACTTATCACCTGGCAATCGCAGAGAACGCCAAAGGTCCATTCGTGGCGGCAGAATGGTTGCGCTGGACGCGCGGAGGGCGGGCCGGACGGCCTTTCCGATTTCTTGATTTTGAGGACGGTGCCGGACGCGTGATCAGCGGCGAGATGCCCGATGAGCGCGATCAACGCATCGAAGAGCGGTTGACCACTCCCGAAATGCTGGCCGTCAGCACCTTGGGCCAGTTCGCCAGGCATCCCCGCGTCAGCGCGCTGCGTCGGTTCATCACCGGGTGGTATCTCTCCTATCTTACTGCCGATCAAACCCGTTCGGTACCCGAAGCCGGCCCGCAGGAACGCCTCTCGGCCACCGGCGACAATTTGCCCAACGTCATCCAATACCTCAAGGAGCAACACCCCGAGCGCCTGGGCGAGATCCTGGCGACCCTCACCCAGCGCGTACCACGGCTGGAAAAGGTGGATTCGGAACTGATGGCCGACGGCCGGCTGCTGCTGCAAATCAAGGACGCGCCGTTCGAGCGACCCATCCTGGCGAAGTTCGCCTCCGATGGCACGCTCAAGATGCTGGCTTACCTGACCGTGCTCTACGACCCTGATCCGCCACAGCTTGTTGGCATCGAGGAGCCGGAGAACCATCTGCACCCCCGGCTTCTCCCTGAGCTGGCAGAAGAATGCCGGGCTGCATCGGCGCACACACAGTTGATGGTGACCACCCATTCTCCCTATTTCGTCAACGGACTGCAGGCCGAGGAGTTGTGGGCGCTCTATCGAGATGAGCGAGGCTACACTCAGGCGCGGCGGGCGGCCGACATGCGCGGGGTCAGGGAGTTCATGGAGCAAGGGGCGCAACTGGGCTACCTGTGGATGGAAGGTCATTTCGACGTAGGCGATCCCCTGACGGCCGCCGGTGGCCCAAAACGGCCAGGTCTGTGAGCGAATGGGGAGCCGCGTCTATGCACATCGAATTCCTCGTCGAAGAAGGCGCGGCCGTGGTGTGCGCTCACCCACTGCTCGAAGCGCGCCAGGGTGGTGTAGTCAGGGCCGCTCGCAAAGACCGGGTAGCCGACGAACCACTTGACTACCAAATGGTGGTTGATCTGGTCGGCACACTCGCGCAGGCTCCAACTGTACAAGGTCTTGACCAGCACGGCGCGCACCAGATAGGCGACGGGATGCGTCGGCTGGTCGCCGGGCCCGGCCGTGTGGTGGTAGCCGGCACAAGCCGTGACCAGCGCGTGCAGGT
>VGOD01000016.1 GCA_016876015.1 Chloroflexota bacterium | reverse complement strand
TGATTTGCCTGGCCGAGCCGTCGGAACCACCATCCGGCTCGGACGCAAATGATCATTTTCTCGACGATTAAGCGATTGTGCCGCTGATTGCGCAAAAGTTACGCTAACTATTACTTAGATGGATTATATATCTACAAGTAGATGCTCTTGCGGCTATATACCCGTAGATGTATAGCACATATCTGTGGGTATATATCTACCATATATCCGTAGATAGTATATGGGAGCACCTTGCGACATCAAGTAGCATTCTCCAGCCGTCCGACGACCCGCGGCGTCAGCCCCAACGCCTGCACCTGGTCGTGGCGCAGCACCCATACCTTGCGCTCGGGCAACCACCGACCGCCAGCCTGCTTGACTTGCTGTTGCACGCTACGTTCATCTACTTCGACCTGGATCGTCATCAGGGTTTCGGGCGCCAATTGCGGCTCTCAGGGCGCTTCCTCGACAATCAACTCGACGGTCTTGAACCGGCGTCTGCGCGTGGCGTCATAACGGTAGCGGACACACACCAGCCGGTCGCCATACTGCTCTACCAGCTCCTTGGTCCCGCTCTGCCCGGGTTGCAACGTTAGCCGCGTCCGCATCGTCGTTGCTCACACGAAACTATGGTATAATGAGAGGGTAACTTCGTAGAACTACGAAGATTATAAACCTAACCTTACGCCCTGTCAAATGTCACGTGGCAACCAACGCAGCAACCCAGAGTGAGGTGCGACATGGAACCCCGCGGTAGAAGTCTGCTCGATCAGGCCTGCACTGAGCTATGTCGAAGTGTGCGCGCAGCCCTGCGCACACGCCACTATCCGGCTCACGCCGAAGAAACCTGTGTCGCCTGGCTCACACGCTTCATCCTTTTTCACGATAGGCGCCATCCTACCACCATAACCGCTGCCGAAGTCATGGCGTTTCTCAAAACCCTCGCCTGCGACGCCGAACGCACCGCGGCGCGCACCGCGATCCTCTTCCTCTATCGCCAGGTCCTCAACCACCCCCTCGACCTGCCCGCCGATTCCCCATCCCCCATCACCGTGTCGCCCTGTCACCCCCTCACCGTGGCACCCCGTCACCCTGTCATCTCGTCTCCTGACCTCGCCGCCCTGCTCAACCAGGCATGCGCAGCCCTGCGCGTCAAGCACTACGCCATCCGTACCGAGCAGACCTACCTGGACTGGATCCGTCGCTTCCTCCGCTATCACGGCAATCGGCATCCCCGCGACCTGGGCGGCGCTGAGGCATGTTCTGAGCTTGTCGAAGGATCGCGGCTTTTCTCACTTACCTGGCCACCGAGGGCCACGTGGCCGCATCCACCCAGAACCAAGCCCTCGCCGCCCTCCTCTTTCTCTATCGCGACGTCCTGCATCAAGAACTGGCCTACCCCATCGAAACCGTACGCGCCTGCGAGTCGCAACACCTCCCCGCGGTGCTGACCAGGGACGAGGCGCGCCGCGTCATCGCCCAGCTCTCCGGCGTCTATCAGCTCCTGGCCAAACTCCTCTACGGCAGCGGCCTGCGCCTGCTCGAAGCCCTCCGCCTGCGCGTGAAGGACCTGGATTGCGAGCGCCGCGCCATCATCGTGCGCGACACTAAAGGCAACGAAGATCGCGTCACCATGCTGCCCGACTCGCTGATCGAACCGCTCAAAGAGCATTTGCCGCACGTATACTGCTCGGAAATCAAATGAGTGCATTGGCGTCGAGGCCTCGGCTTGACTTTAATGCACTGAATTCATTTCCGATCAGTATAAGAAGGTGAAAACCACCATGATCCTTCGGCTGCGCTCAGGACTGATCTACACCCACGCCTGTACTGAGCGAAGCGAACGTATCCTCCAGCGCGGCGGCCTCGCCGCCCGAAGGGGACAGCCCCCTCGACTGATCCTCCCATCTCTATCTCCCGTCTCCCATCTCTATCTCCCGTCTCCCATCTCTATCTCCCGTCTCCCATCTCTATCTCCCGTCTCCCATCTCTATCTCCCGTCTCCCATCTCTATCTCCCGTCTCCCATCTCTATCTCCCGTCTCCCGTCTCCACCTACTCCCCCAACCGCACGGTCGCAAAACCCATCGTGTACAGGTGATGGTACGCGCCGCGGCGGTCCAGGAGCTCCTGGTGCGCGCCCTGCTCGATGATCCGGCCGTGACTCAACACCACGATCTGGTCCGCCCGCACGATGGTGCTCAGCCGGTGCGCGATGACGAACGCGGTGCGCCCCTCCAGCAGCCGATCCATCGCCTCCTGGATCAGCTTCTCGGTCTGCGTGTCAATGCTCGACGTGGCCTCGTCCAATATCAGGATGCGCGGGTCCGCCAGCAGCGCGCGGGCGAACGCCAGGAGCTGCCGCTGCCCCACCGACAGGTTCGCGCCCCCCTCTTCCACCTGCGTTTCATAGCCCATCGGCATCTGCTGGATGAACTCGTCCGCGCCCACCGCCCGCGCCGCGGCGCGTACCTCCGCATCCGTGGCGTCCAACCGGCCATAGCGGATGTTGTCGGCCACCGACCCGCGGAAGAGGAACGTCTCCTGCAGCACGATGCCCATCTGCCGCCGGAGGGACGACAGCTCCACATCGCGCACGTCGTGGCCGTCAATCGTCAGCCGGCCCCCGCTGATCTCATACGACCGGTTGATCAGCTTGACCATCGTGCTCTTGCCCGAACCGGTGGCGCCGACGAACGCGACCAACTGGCCCGGCTCGACGACCAGGTTGACGTCCTGCAGCACGGGCAACTCTGGCGTGTACGCGAAGTTTACGTGGTCGAAGACCACCTCCCCGCGGATCGCCGGCAGCTCGGCCGCGCCAGGTTTGCTCTCGATGGCGATCGGCCAATCCAACAGCCGGAACAACCGCTCACCCGCGGCCATGGCCGCCTGCAGCGTGTTGTACCGCTCGGCCAGATCACGGATCGGGTCGAAGAAGCGGCCGATGTAGAGCACGAACGCGATCAGCACGCCCGGCGTGATCTGCTGGCCCTGGTGATGGCCCCAGGGCTGGCCCAGGGCGGCCGAACCGCCCACGCCGATCACCAGGGCGATGGCGGCCGTGCCCAGGAAATCCACGCCGGGAAAGAAGATGGCGCTCAGTCGCGCGGCCCGCCCCTGCGACCGGTTGAAGCGGAAGTTGATCTGCTCGACGAACTTGCGCAGGTTCAGCGCCTCGCGCGAGAACGCCTGCACCACGCGCACGCCCTGGATGTTCTCCTCGATGTAGCCCAACATGCGGCCGTGATAGAAACGCACCCGCCGCCAGTTGTCGCGCGCCCGCGCCCGCCACACCGCGGTCAACAACAGCATGATGGGCAGCACGCTGAACGTGATCAGCGAAAGATACGGGTTCAGCGATACCATGACGATCACGATGCCGATCAGCGTGAGGAAGTCCGCGGCCGTGCCCACGATCGCCCACGTCACCAACTCTTGCAGGGCGTTCACGTCCGAAGTCAGCCGCGAGATCAACACGCCCACGTCGGCCTTGTCGAAGAAGCTGAGCGATTGGCGTTGCAGCTTCTCGAACAGCGCCCGCCGCACCTGGTAGATGCTCGATTGGCCCCCCTCGGCTGCGGCCGCCACCTGGCCCGACCGCGCAAACCAGCCGATCAGGTTGATGCCGATGATGGCCCCCACCAGCCAGCGAAGCATCGCTATATTGCCCTGGGGAATGGCGTCATCCAACAGCAGCTTGATCAGGTAGGGCCCAGCCAACGAGGACCCGGTGATGACCCCCATCATCGCCAGCGCCAACAGCATCTGCCGCGCATAGGGCCGCACGTAGCCGAACAACCGCCCCACGATGCGGCTATCGTACTGCTTGAACTGGAGCTCCTCGGGGAGATCGAACTCGACCTGACCTTCCGCGAACAGGCCCCGCCACCGCGTTCTGATCCGCTCTATCATGCGGCCTCCTGCCGCCCTTTGCGCCTGTTTGCCAACCGGATGATTCTCCGGGTATAATGGCCTCGACAATCGTTTCTTGCGAGCCAAAACGTAGGAGTAACCAATGACTGTCCAGTCGCTTACCCTGCAACTACCGGAGCCCATCTTCCGCTATCTGCAACAGACCGCCGCGGCCACCAGGCGACCGCTGGAGCAGGTAGCCCGCCAGAGCATCGAAGGTAATCTGCCGCCCTCGGTGACAGACATGCCCATCGAGATCCAGGATGAGTTGCTGGCCATGCAGGGTCTTTCCTACGATGAGCTCGGACGCATTGCCGTCAGCCAGGGTGACCTGGACCGGCAAGCGCGCCACCAGCAGTTGCTGGAAAGAAACAGCGCGGGCTCGATCACAGCCCGAGAGCGTGAGGAACTGGCCGCCTTGCGCCTGGCCGCCGATCGCCTCATGCTACGCAAGGCTTACGCCTGGGCCGTCCTTCGCTGGCGCGGCCATCCAACGCCGGCGCTCCACGAACTGCCGCTCGAATAGCATGGCTGCCCGATGCGCTGCGCTTGCAGGTCTTCACTCGCGCCGACCATCGCTGCGAGTACTGTCTCACTTCGCGCCGGGTGATCGGCATGTCGCTGGTGGTTGACCACATCCTCCCTCGATCGCGGGGCGGCGCAGAAGACCTCACGAATCTCTGTGCGGCCTGCTATCGGTGCAATGAATATAAGGCTGCCAGGACCCATGCTGTGGATCCTGCCACGGGCGAAATGGCTCCGCTGTTCAACCCACGCACCCAGGCATGGCGCGATCACTTCGCCTGGGCCAACGGCGGCGCCCATGTCATCGGCCTGACCTCCACGGGACGAGCAACCGTCATCGCCTTACAGCTCAACAACGACTACGTGGTCGAGGCGCGTGTCCTCTGGATCGCTCGCCACTGGCATCCTCCGGCAGAGTAGTGACATCCGCCCGAACCCATGGCCGCGCTGGTTTTGTGCGCTTCCACCGCGCAAGCGGCAAGCTGACTACGCCTGACCTGGAGCACTTGCCATCCTGCCCGATGCGCGGGCCAGCTCCCTGGACCGGCCAGGGCGGGCTGGGGCCGTCGCCAGGGCCAGCGATGCGATCGCCTCTTCCTGGTCCCGCAACTGCAAGTCATAGATCGTCCGATAGGGGCCGGGCTCGTGCAGCAGCCCGGCGTGTGTCCCGCGCTGCGCGATGCGGCCATGATCGAGCACCAGCACCTGGTCGGCGTTCTTGACCGTGGTGAGCCGCTGCGCGATGACGAACGAGGTCCGGCCAGCCATCAGCGTCTTCAACGCCTCCTGGATCAGGTGCTCCGTCTCCATGTCCACGCTCGAGGTCGAGTCGTCCAGGATCAAGATGCGCGGATCAACCAACAACGCCCTGGCGATCGCCACGCGCTGGCGTTGGCCGCCCGATAGCGTCACCCCGCGCTCCCCCACCTCGGTCTCGTAGCCCTTCGGAAAGGACATGATGAAGTCGTGCGCTTGCGCAGCCCTGGCCGCCGCAATGATCTCCTCTTCGGACGCATCGGGCCGGCCATAGGCGATGTTCTCGCGAATCGTGGTCGAGAAGAGCAACGTGTCTTGCAGCACCACGCCGATCTGCCGGCGCAGCGAATCCAGCGTCACGTCGCGCACATCATGGCCGTCAATCGTCACGCGGCCGGCCGTCACGTCGTAGAAGCGCAAGATCAGGTTGACCAGTGTGCTCTTGCCAGAGCCGGTGTGGCCCACCAGCGCGACCACCTGGCCGGGCAGCGCGTCCAGGTCAATATCGCTCAGAGTCGGCTGCCGGCCGTCGGAGTACTTGAAGTCCACGTGCTGGAAACGCACGCGGCCCTGCACGATCGGCAGCTCGACCGCGCCTGGCGCATCGCGAATTTCCGGCCGCGTATCCAGCACCTCGAAGATGCGATCGGCCGAGGCCGCGGCCTCGGCCGCGGTGTTGACGATGTTTCCGAGCCGCTGCACCGGCCCGCTCAGCATGATCACATAGCTGTTGATCGCCACGAGCGTGCCCAGGGTGATCTCGCCGGCCATGACCATCGGCCCGCCGAACCAGAACGCCAGCGCGGTGCACAGCGAAACCAGGAAGATCATCAGCGGGAAGGTGACGCCCCAGTAGCGAATCGTGCCCAGTCGCGTGCCCATGTAGGCGCGGTTGGCCGCGTCGAACTTCTCCATCTCGTATGACTCGCGGGCAAACGCGCGCACCACCTGCACGCCAGTCAGGTTTTCCTGGAGCACGGTGCTGACCTGGGCGAAATCTTGCTGCACCTGCTTCCACCTGGGCCGCATCTGGCGAGAGAGCCATTCCACGAAGACCGCCAGCAGGGGCATCGGGGCCAGGGTGACCAGGGCCAGCTTCCACTGGAGGCTGAAGAGCAGGACGATGATCACGACCAGCATGATGACGATGCTCAACGCATCCAACAGCGCGCCCGACACGAACCGTTGGACCGCGTTCACATCCTCGGCCATACGCGACATCAGTTGCCCGGTCTGCGCGTGAGCGTGGTAGGAGAAGCTCAGGCGCTGGATATGGTCGTACAGCCGGTTGCGAATGTCATAGGAGACAGCCTGGCCCGACGTCTCCATGCCGAACCGCTGGCCATAGGAGAAGAGGCTGCGCACGGCCGCGATCGCGGCGATCAGCAGCGCCACCTGGATGATGTAGCGATGGTCCCCCTGGGTCAGGCCGAAGTCAATCACCTGCTTGACCAGCCAGGGCAGCAACAGGTTCAACCCCGCGACCGCGGCGATACAGAGGTAGGTCAGGGTCAGCCGCGTGCGGTGCGGCCCCAGATAGACCAGAATACGACGGAGTGTGTGCATGATGAGTTACAGAACACGCAGTCCCGTGTCATTGCGAAGCATCCTTCAGGATTGCGAGCGATACTGCGCTCGGAGCCGCAGGCCCCCTTTAGGCACTTACCAGCCGAATTCTTGCACAGACGGCAAGGATTTGGCCACGGATTACACGGATTTCACGGAAAGGCAAAGGCGAATCAGTGTAATCCGTGCAATCCGTGGCTGTTTGGTTCCGGCTCGTCCGGGTTAGGGCAATGACATGCGACCACGTAACTCCTGTCAGTTAGACGCTACGGCGCCCGGGTCTTCCCTGTCTAGAAGCCTGATGGCATTGTCCCCGCGCGGGCGTCGGGTCAGCCTGAGATCAGGCGCGCGCAGAATCGAGATTTCCGAGAGGGTCAGGATCGCACACCCATCTTCCAGGTGGCCGCCATAGAACTTCCCGTCGGCTGTCATCAGGCTGATGTGCACGTGCGGCTCGTAACCCGCGATGATGCCGCTGAAGCCGACCACCTCGAGCGGCCCCTCTAGCTCCTCGAACCGATCCTGGGGCGGCATCTCGTTGGTCACGACCCAGTGAATGCGCCCGCGCGTCAGGCTGCCCAGGCCCGTCATGATGACGCCGGTGTGGATGTCGGCCTCAGCCGCCACGCGGCGCAGGCTTTCCAGGAGCAGGTCGCCATGACCGAGCGAGACGATGACGACTCCTTGCTCCTCGCTCTCGAACCACTTCATCAGCGTCACGGCCGCGCCTCCTGTGGACGCGGCGCCGCCTGCGGCCCGGCCGTCTGACCGGCTTCGCGCAGCCGCTCGGCCAGGAAGCGATCGCGTGTCCGAAGCAGATCGTCCATGCTGCGCTGGCGCCAATCGTGGAAGCCCTGGCCCGTGCGTGCGCCCAGGTGTCCGGCCGCCGCCAGGTCCTTCAGATATTGGCCCGGTTCGGTTGAGTTGCACAGGCTGGGCAACACTGCCGTCTGCACCGCCAGCGTCAACGTCAGCCCCACGAAGTCGGAGTGCTCGAACGGCCCATAGACGGGCCAACGCAGCCCCGCGCCGGCCTTGAGCGCAGTCTCCACGTCCTCGGCGCTAGCGATCCCCTCCTGCACCATGTAGATCGCCTCGCGTATCAGCGCCTGCTGCAGCCGGTTGCAAATCTGGCCGGGCACGTCCTTGCGGCCGATGACCGGCCGCTTGCCGCACCGCTGGAGAAAGCGATAGGCGCGCTGCACTGTCTCCTCGGCCGTCCGCTCGCCCTGGATCACTTCCACCAGCGGCATCAGGTGGCCCGGATTCCAGAAATGGGTCGTGACAGCCCGTTCGGGCCGGCTCATCAGGCTGGCGATGTCGGAGATGCGCAGCCCAGAGGTGTTGGTGGCCAGGATCACCGCCGGCGGGCACAGATCATCCAGCTCCCGAAACAACTGCTGCTTCGTCGGCAGGTGCTCGACGATGGACTCGATCACCAGATCGGCCGAGGCGACGGCCTGGACCTCCGTGGTGAGCGTCAGCCGCGCCGTGGCCGCGGCGGACGCCTCGGCCGTCGCCAGCCCGTGCTCGACGAGGAACGCCAGGCTGGCAGCGAACCGGCTGCGGCCATGCGCCAGGCTGTCGGCTGTGCGGCCGACCAGGGTCGTTGGGCAGCCGGCAAGGGTCGTGGTCACAGCGATGCCGGGGCCCATTTGCCCGGTACCGATGATCGCGACCTGCGAGATTGCGCCAGCATCCTTCAGCCCGCCCTGGCCGGTCCAGGGGATACCGTTTTCCATCTGAAGATCCTCCCGGAGACGAAGCGAAAGTTGATGAAAAGCTCACGCAAAGACGCCAAGACGCAGAGGCGGCCAGAGGCACTCCAGTGTCCTTTACGCCCTTTGCGTGAGGCCAGCCGGGCCATTCTCGGGACAGGGTGACGGTTTTGGCATCCCCTTTCGCCAGCCAGAAGCGCGCAATCGCCTGGGTGACCGTCTCGCTACGCGTTGATTGTACCACACGAACTATTGAAGGAGCAACACACGCCGAGCGCCGCGGCCGGTCCTTTATGCCCCAACCATCGTGCGCGCGACCACGGCCTTGACGGGCAGGCCCCACATCTTCCCTGCTGCGGCCGCGATGGGCCGGAAGCCATGCCGGGACAAGATCTCCTCGACCGGAATCGGCCGGCAGTCCACCCAGGTCGGGAAGCGCCGATGCACCCAGCCGTACAGCCGTGTCATCCAGTTGGCAGGTTCAGCCTGGTCCAGCGCCACGACCCCCACGCGGCCATCCTCCCGAAGCACGCGGCGGCACTCCGCCAGCACGCCCGCCATCTCGGCCGGACCGAAGAGCTCCAGGGTGAAGCTCATGCAGATCGCATCGAAGCGCGCAGACGGGAAGGGCAGCCGGAGCGCGTCGCCGTGCGCGAGAAGGACCCCCTCGCGCACGCTCGCGCGGCGCAGCCGCGCAGCGGCGACGCGGCACATCCCCGCGGAGAGATCAACGCCGCACGCCAGACCGGTGGCGCCGGCCGCCCGACTGAGCGCAACCAACCCATGTCCCGTGCCGGCCCCGATCTCCAGCAGCGTTTCCCCTGCCGTCGGCTGCAGCAGACGCAGACCGAGCTGGCGAAATGGCCCCTCGGACCCATTCGCCAGCCAGTCGTACCAGCGGCTCAGCCGGTCATAGGACGAGTGTGTTGGGGGCATTTGGGATCTGAACACCGTGCCAAGCGCGCTATCGCACTTCGTGGGCTTCGCCCTGAGCACTCAGAGCAGAAAGGAGGACCTCGCTCAGGCGCAAATCATCCACGATGCGGCCTGCAGCATCCACCACTGGGATGTCTGTCAAATCATAGCGTGCCATTCTCTCCAGGGCATCCTCCAGGCTATCCTCCGGCCGCACGGCGGCCTGTCTGCTGCCTGGGGCAGCCAGATCACACGCATGGGCGGCCGACACCATTCGGCGCACCTGGCTCAGGCGCAACGGTTCAGACCGGCTGGATAGGTTGAACTGAAAACGCGCCCACGCCAGCAGATCGTGGCGATTGATCACGCCGGCAAGCCGCCCGGCGTCGTCAACCAGAAAGATGCCCCGCAAGGTGTGATCGGAAGCGAAGTCGCGAATGACTTCCTCCAGCGGAGTGTCTTGCTGCACGACCAGGGCATGCATGGGTGCCTGAGTACAGACTTGAGCAACGCGCAGTGTCTTCATGGGCAAGCTCCTTCTAGCGGAGTTCGTGCGTGTTGGGGTCGTAGTGCCCGGCCAGCTCATCGAGTACGGTCCCCGACCACCCGGGTATCCTGCGAAAATAGATCGTATGTATATAGAGTGTGCCGCGATCGGCTGCCACATCCAAAGACAGCGTGCCAGGCGAGAGGGTGATCACGTTCGCCAGGATCGTGATCTCCAAATCGGTGCGCGCCTCAAGTGGCACTGCGACGACGCCAGGTCGCAACGCGGGCCGCGGCTGGATGACCAACCATGCCAGCGCCAGGCTCGCGGTGATGATCTCCCAGGCGATGAACGCCAGGAGACGGACTACCTGGACTACCTTGACCGTATAACCCCTGCTGCCCAGGACCCGCTGACTTACGCCGATCACGGCATAGCCCAGCAGGAGGCCCACCAGAAGGCTACTGGCTTCAGCGCCAACGGCGTACCCAAGCCGATCAACATCACAAGCAACCCCAACGCGCTGATCGTACTGTAGGCTAAAAGCGCTTTGAGATCGGTCTGCTTGAAGGCCAGGTATGCGCCTGACAACAACGTGATCGCGCCTGCGATGACAACGACGAAGCGCCAGGAATCGGTCCCGCCGAGCGCAGGGTGAAGCCGGGCCAGCAGATAGATGCCCGCCTTGACCATGGTGGCGGAATGAAGATAGGCGCTGGCTGGCGTCGGGGCCTGCATCGCATCTGGCAGCCAGATGTGAAAAGGGGTCTGCGCCGATTTGGTGAACGCGCCAATTCTTGCACCGGCGACAAGAATTCTCGGCCACGGATTACACGGATTTCACGGAGGAAAGGGCCAATCTGTGTAATCCGTGCCATCCGTGGCCAATCGTCCTGTTTGGTTCCGGCTCGTCCGGGTTAGGATGATCAATGACATCGAGCCTCCAGCGGAGCTGGGTGCGCGATTCAGCGTCCAGCGGCCATCGGGCGCACCATCAAGCGCTTCAGGAGCCATTATATCTCATCGCGGCCCTCCCTCGAAATGGCCCGTCCACGATAGAGCAGCGAGATGCGCAGAAGCCAGGTAGGCGCTCCACAACTTTGACACCCGCGGCCGAGCGACGTATAATCCTGCCTATCCAGGAACCAGGTCTTCCTAGCCGGAACCTGGTTCCTTTTTATGGTATCGTGCACCATGTCAGCAGAATTCGTTCTCCACGGTCGCATGATCAAGTCCGGCCGCGCTGAGGGGCGAGCGCTGGTTTCGCCCGCGCCGATCGGCTTCCTGGGCGGCGTGGACCCCGACACCGGCATTGTGCTGGAGCCGGGCCACCCGTTGCAGGGCCAGTCGGTCGCGGGCAAGGTTCTCGTCTTCCCCACCGGCAAGGGCAGCACGGTCGGCTCCTACACGATCTTGCGCCTGGCGCACAACCGCGTGGGACCGGCTGCGATCATCAATGCCGAGAGCGAGGCCATCGTCGCAGTGGGCGCCATCATCGCCGATATTCCGATGGTGGACCAGGTGGACATCGCCCAAATCCAGGACGGCGATTGGGTGGTGATAGAAGATGGAACCCTCACCGTAACACGAAGATAGGAGTTCTTGCCACGAATTGCGCGAAGGTTCTTGTGGGTAGTGAACTCATCTTCCTCAAGCTTGGCGGCTCGCTGCTGACCGACAAGACGCGACCCCAGGTGTTGCGGCCCGCTGTGCTGGCGCGGCTGGCAGCCGAGATCGCCGCCGCGCTGGCTGACCGGCCGGGCCTGCGCCTGCTGATCGGCCACGGCAGCGGATCGTTCGGCCACATCACGGCCAGCAAGCACGGCACGCGCGGCGGGGTGCGGTCGCGGGAGGAATGGCGCGGGTATGCGGAGACCGGCCGGGCCGCGGCGCAGCTCAACCGCCTGGTGGTGGATGCGTTGGGGGACGCCGGTGCGCCGGCGCTGGGTGTGCAGCCCTCGGCGTCAGCCGCGTGCCACGCCGGGGAACTGCGGGACCTGGACGTGCGTCCTCTGCGTGCGGCGTTGGCCAATGGCCTGGCTCCGGTCGTCTACGGCGATGTCGCGCTGGACGACGTGCGCGGGGGCACGATCATCTCGACCGAGGAGATCTTTCGCTGGCTGGCCCCCCGGCTGGCGCCCCAACGGGTGATCCTGGCCGGCGAGACGACCGGCGTGCTCACGGCCGATCCTGCCAGCGCCGCGACAGGCGAGCTGATCGCCGAGATCACGCCTGCAACTCTGCCCGCGGTGCTGCACGTGCTCGGCGGCTCGCGCGGGGTGGATGTCACGGGCGGCATGGCCGCCAAAGTGACTCAGATGGTCGCGCTGGTGCAGACTACGCCGTCTTTGGCCGCAGTGCAGATCGTCTCGGGGCTGCAAGAGGGCCTGGTGCGCGAAGTTCTGTGCGATCCTGCTGTCCGCGCGGGTACACGCATCAGCGGGCAGCGACCATAGAAGTCAAGGCGGTTTTGTGAGATGCTGCGGCTAGAGGTATAATGCAGAGAGATGCAGGATGGGATGGAGAGGGAAGATAGAGAGGGTGCAATGGGTGTAACTGTTCTGTCGTTCATCATCGTGATGGGGATCGTAGTGTTCGTGCATGAGCTGGGGCATTTCCTCGCGGCCAAGCGCAACGGCATCGTGGTCGAGGAATTCGGCTTCGGATTTCCGCCCCGCCTGTTCAAGCTGTTCGAGCGCAACGGAACCATCTATTCGATCAATATCATCCCGTTCGGCGGATTCGTGCGCATGCGCGGGGAAGATGATCCTTCCCTGCCGGGCAGCTTCGCTTCCGCCTCAAAGCTTGCGCGCGCGACGACACTGCTCGCGGGCTCGACGATGAATTTCCTGTTGGCCATCGTGCTCTTCACCGCGGTGATCATGCTCGCGGGCATTCCCAACGTGCTCACCACCACGACGGTGAAGGAGATCATGGCGGACACGCCGGCCGCGCAAGCTGGTATGCAGCCCGGCGACCGGATCGTCGGCGCAGGCGATGTCTCCTTCGCTGCGGTCGAAGACCTGCGCAAGCACACCGAGGCGCACCGCGGCCAGCCCGTCGCCTATCGCGTGGCGCGCGGGGACCAGACGTTGACGCTGACGATGACCCCACGCATCGAAGTACCCACCAACCAGGGGCCTCTGGGCGTCGTGCTTGACTATCAGATCACCTACCGGGCCGCGGCGCTGCCAGAAGCGACCTGGACCGCGGTCAGAACGACGGGCGCGGTGATCTGGATGACTCTGCAAATCCCCGCCACGCTGATCCGCGAGCGCCGGCCGATCGGCGACGCCGGGCTGCTGGGGCCGGTGGGCATCGCAGCGGTGACCGGCGACGTGGTGCGCTCGGCGCGCACAGTGGATCCGATCCTGCAGTTGGTGGCTGCCCTGAGCGTGGCGTTGGGCTTCACCAATCTGCTGCCGATCCCGGCTTTCGACGGCGGCCGTCTGCTCTTCGTGTTGGTGGAAGCCATCCGTCGCAAACGCATCGAGCCGGCGCGCGAGGGCCTGGTGCACCTGATCGGCTTTGGGTTCGCCTTGTTGTTGCTCGGCGTGGTGACGGTGCGTGAGATCGGCCAGTTGCTCACCAACACCTTCCCCTATTCAGGGCTTCGATAGCCGATGTACTGTAAACGTTGTGGGACGCGACTGAATCAGGGCATGTTGGTGTGCCCCGAATGCGGCGCGCGCCAGCGCCGGCAGGCCAGCGCGTTCGCGTGCGCCTATTGTCGCGGCCGCATCACGGTGGGCATGGCGATGTGCCCGCACTGCGGCCGCAACGCGCGGCCGGCTGGTCCGCGTTGGGGGCTGTGGCTGGTGGGCCTGCTGATCGCGATGGTAGTCGGGCTGTGGGGCCTGGGGCGCCTGCCGGTTCAGGCGCTCAGGCAGACAGTGGCCGAAGCCCGCGCCAATCTGACGGGCCTGGTGCAGATCACCGAGCTGCTCGCCCCTCTGCCGACTCCCACGGCCGCGGCGGTCGGGGCTGGCGCATTCACGCCGCCTGGCACGGCCGTCACGCTGGCGCTTGCCGTCACACCTACCGCGCCCCCTGCCACGGCCACGCCATCGCCCACGGCGTCGCCTGCGCCGGCTGCCACCAGCACGCCAACCGCGACCGCGACACAGCCGGCCACAGCCACCAACACGCCCACGGCGAAGGCCCCGGGCGGCGCGGCGGTCCACCGGGTGCGCGCGGGCGACACCCTGGAATCCATCGGCGTGCAGTTCGGCGTGTCGTGGCAGGCCATCGCCGCGGCCAACAAGATCACAGCCGAGACGACTCTGCAAATAGGGCAGGAGCTGATCATCCCGCCGGCCGGCGCCACGGTCGCGGCCAGCGCCACCCCGCGGCCCAGGCCGACCAACACGCCTGCGCCGCCGACCGCGACGCCCCTGCCGGCTTTGCCCGCCCCAGAGTTGGAGAGTCCCGGCGATCAGACGCCCTTCTCCGGCGCGAATGCGTTCATCGAATTGCAGTGGCGTTCGGTTGGCCCATTGCCAGCCGGCGTGGAATACCTGGCGACGGTCAGCTATCTCAACAACGGCGTGCGGCAGGAACACTCCTGGAATACGCCGCAGACCAGCATCAGGATGCCGCCGTGGCTGCACGCCCTGGCTGACCAGCCCGCACGGCGCTACACCTGGTTCGTGACGGTCGTGCAAGTCACGACTGACGGGAAGGGAGGCAAGTTGTTCGTCCCGCTCAGCCCTCCCAGCGCGTCCAGAACCCTGGCCTGGAACTGAACAAAGATGGCGGATGAACTGACCCTGGTCCTGGAGCAATTGGCCGACGAGAGCCGGCCGGTGCGCGGCACCAACCTGGTCCATCTCTCCGATGTGCCGCGCAGCCGAGCCGGTGAATTCCGCGCGGCCTGGACGCTCTTCAGCCCCCAACGCCGGCTGGAGCTGATCACTGTGATAGTGGAACAGGCCGAGGTGAACATCCACCTGAACTTCCACACCCTCCTGCGCGAGCTCTTGGCGGACGCGGATGCGCAAGTGCGTCGCCTGGCGATAGATGGCCTCTGGGAAGACGAACGGCCCACCCTGGCCGCGCCTCTCATCCGGCTGCTGGCCGATGACCCCGCAGTCGAGGTGCGCGCGGCCGCCGCGATCTCGCTGGGGCGTTTCGTGTTGTTGGGCGCGTTGGGCGAGATCGCCGATGAATGCGCGGTTCAGGCCGAGGAGGCATTGCGGACCGCTTGGTTTCGCCGCCACGAGGTCACCGAGGTGCGCCGCCGCGCCCTGGAGGGGCTCGTCTATACCAATCACGCCTACGTCAAGGACCTGGTGGACAGCGCGTACTACGACGAGGATGCCCTCATGCGCCAGAGCGCAGTCTTTGCCATGGGCCGCAGCGGCGACCGGCGGTGGAGTCGCTTCGTGCTGACGCAACTGGACAGCCACGAAGACGCTATGCGCTTCGAAGCAGCCGTGGCATGTGGCGAGCTGGCCCTGACGCCAGCCGTCAGGCCATTGATCCGGCTCCTGGATGATCCCGACGGCCAGGTGCGCGAAGCAGCGGCCCTGGCGCTGGGCAAGATCGGCGGCCGCGAGGCCAGACGCGCATTGGAGAGCTGTTTGCGCAGCGGAGACCCGCGCCTGGTCGAGTCGGCCCACGAAGCCCTGGAAGAGCTGGCCTTCAACAGCGAGGAACTGGACGAGCCGCTGTTGGATCTCCGCGAACAGTTTTCGGCGCGCAGCCGCGGCCGGCCAGACGACGAAGACGAAGATGAAAGCGCGCCGGATGGCGCGGAGTACGACGATCTAGATGAAAGCGCCGGCGCCATCGACTACGATGACCTGGACGACGAGGAGCTGGCGGACGACGAGTTCGATCAAGTCTTTGGCGAGGAGGATTGGCTCGACGACGAGGATGGCAGAGACGCAGAAGACCTCTATGACGACGATGCGGATTTGAGATAGATGTTCCTGCACATCTTCGGCACGGTGTTGTTGCCGATCGTCCTGGTGGCGGGCGCGGGATACGTGCTCGGGCGGCACGGCCGGTTGGACCCGTCGCCGCTGGCGCGGGTGACGTTCTACCTGTTCAACCCTTGCCTGGTCTTCACGGCTCTGGCCAATTCCTCGGTGACGCCCGACCTGTTGGGACGGCTGGCGCTGCTGAAACTGCTGACCTATGTGCTGATGGTTCCGCTGACACGCGGCCTGGCTGGGCGCGCCCGTCTGTCAGGTACGGCCAGCAGTGCGTTCGTGTTGGCGACCGCGTTCGCCAACTCCGGCAACTACGGCATGTCGGTCAACGAATACGCGTTTGGCGCGGACGGGCTGGCGCTGGCGGCCTTGTGCTATGTGACCGACAACCTGATGCTCAACTCGTTAGGCGTTTACATCGCGGCGCGTGGCCGGGCCAGCGCATGGCAATCGCTGGCGCAGGTCTTCCGCAACCCCGCGCTCTACGCCGTGCCCCTGGGCATCATGCTGCAGCAGACGGGCTGGAGTCTGCCGCTGCCGCTGGCGCGGGCGCTGGAGCTTTCTGGCCGGGCGGCTGTGCCCACGATGCAGGTGGTGCTGGGGATGCAGCTCGCCGCGCTGCCACTCGACCCGCGTCACTGGCGTTTGATCGGAATCGCCACACCGCTGCGGCTGATCATCTCGCCGCTGATCGCGCTGGCGCTGGCCAGCCTGCTGGGGCTGACCGGCCTCACGCGGCAGGTCGGCGTGGTGCAGTCGGCCGTGCCGACGGCCGTCATGGCCAGCATCATAGCCAGTCGCTACAACACCGAGCCGAACCTGGTAGCCGGCGCAGTCCTGGTCTCGTCGTTGACGAGTCTCTTGACCGTCACGGCCCTGCTGAGCTGGCTGCACTAGAGCACCGGTCAAGTAAGCCGTCACGGGCGACCGAGGTCGCTGCAACCCCTGCGAAGTCGCCCTGCGGCGACTGAATTCAGCCGACGAAGAGCCTGTCCTGAGCTTGTCGAAGGATCGGCTTTGCGCTGGTTGCAGCGGTTTCTAGCCGCCCGATAGCATTACTTGACCGACGTTCTAGATCTCAGCCAGCCGTTCCACGTGAGATGATGCATGGGTAAGCCCCGCAAGCCTCAGCTCCCCAAGACGTTGCGTTCGCAAGAGCGCACTCAACCTCAGCCCGCTGCCGCCGCGCCCGATCGCGCCGAACGCGTCCGCCGGCTGGTGGGCGAGGCGGCCGGTCTGTTGGCGGCCAAACGGCCGGGCGAAGCTGTCGCCCACCTTACGGAAGCTGTCGAGCTTGACCCCAACAACGTCGCCGCCGCGATCAACCTGGGCGGCGCGTACATCCTCCAGGGCCGGCACGGGCGCGCCACGCCGGTCCTCGAACGAGCCGCACAGTTGGAGCCGCACAACGCGCAGATCTGGGCGAACCTGGCGGCAGCCTACCTGGGCAAGCTGCCCTTTTCCACGGCCGAGCGCCAGGACAAGGCCATCCGGGCTTACGAGAAGGCGCTCGAGCTCGATCCGCGCGCGGCCAACGTCCACTACAACCTGGGGCTGATCTATCTGGAGCGCAACGACAAGCTGCGCGCCGCAGCCCATTTCTATGCCGCGTTGGAGACCGATCCGCATGATCGGGACGCGCGGCGCTTTCTGGATGAGCTGGACCGGGCCGAGGCAGCCGAGCCGGCCGCCCCCGTGGACGCCCCATCAGCGGAGTAGATCATGCACTGGCGTCAGAACCCGCAAGGCATCGCGTGGATCATCCTGATCGGCAACTTCATCGCGTGCTGTGTGCTGACTGTGGCCGTGCCGCTGGGTCTGCGCAGCTTCATCTTGCACAGCACCCGGCCCGAACAGACGTGGTTGGCCGCGACGGCCGGGACCGTGCAGTTGCAGGCGGCGGGAGCGCGCGAGCCGGCCGCCGTCACCGAACGCCGGCCGGTAACCGAGGGGAGCCTGATCGTCACCGACAACACCGCCCAGGCGCTGCTGACCATCGCGGCCGACGAGAGCGGCGTGCAAATCGTCGCCACGATCCAGATGCTGCAGGATACGACGCTGCGCCTGGAACGGGCGCGCACCCCCCGTTTCGGACTGAGCAGCGACCCGAATCGCATCGTTCTCGAATTGATGCGCGGCCGGGCCCTGATCCGCACGCAGAGCGCCGGCGGCCGCGGCATCCAGGCAGTGTTGAGCACGCCTCACGGCCGTATCTCGTTCGGCGTAGGCGCCTTCGACGTTCTCATCGAAGGCCAGGAGACGCAGGTGCGCGCTCGCGCCGGCGTGGCGCACGTGCTGGCGGCCAACACCGAGGTTACGGTCAACAGCGGCGAGCGATCCAGCATCATCGCAGGCCGGCCGCCCAGCCTGCCGGTGCCGGGCGCCCTGAACCTGGTGCTGAATGGCGAATTCGGCGGCAACCTGGCGCCCGCCTGGCGTCAGGTGATCGAGACCGAACCCGGCCGCGAGCCCGGCGAGATCACCACCGAGACAGACGGCGCGCGCCGCGCGGTGCGCTTCACGCGGCGCACCGAAGACGGCGCGCCCAACCGGGTCGGCGTCCAACAGATCCTCGATCGCGATGTGCAGGGCTACGAAAGCCTGGCGCTGCGGTTTGACCTGCTGTTGCGCTACCAGAGCGTTCCCGGCGGCGGCTACCTGGCCTCGGAATACCCCGTCATGGTGGACATCCAATATACCGATATCTACGGCAACAAGGACCTGCACTGGTATCAGGGCTTCTACTATCTCGATCTGCCAACCGGCAGTCCATGGAAGCTGCCGGCGGGGCACAAGATCCCTCTGGGCGTGTGGTACACCTTCGAGTCACCCAACCTGTTCGAACGGCTGCGCGACAACCGGCCCGCGCGCATCAACTCCATCACGATCTATGCGTCGGGCCACGACTACGAAAGCCTGATCGCAGATGTGGCGCTGCTGGCGCGTTGACGCCAGCCCTGCCAGGTCGGCGTGACGCGCACGGGGATACACGATGCACGATGAAGAGGACACGCAGAGACGCCGTTGCTCTCGCCGGGTCCGTGAACCGGCGGCGGGTCACGGACCCGCCCAGAGCAAGGAAGCCCAACGATTAGAAACCCACCAAGTGCCAGGCGCTTCGGAAGTGCCTGGCACTTGGTGGGCTATTCTCAGAACCGTCGTCGCCGATCTTCTCCCCCTCCTGATCGCGCTCGGCCTCTTCCTGGCCTGCGCATCCTACCAGCTTTCGCTGCCCGGCTTGCACTACGACGAAGCGAAGGAAGCAGGCCTGAACGCCGCCCAACTCCTGATCGGCCAGCCCGTCATAGCCTTCCGAGACGCCGCCATGCAGATCGGACCGTGGCGGCTGCCGCTGATGGTGCAGGACTACATCGGCGCGCTGAACGTGCTGCTGGCGCTCCCGTTCCTGGCGATGGGCGGGATCAACGTTGCGGCGCTGCGCTCGCTGCCGCTGCTTATCGCGGCCCTGACCCTGGCGGCGACCTGGCGCGTGGCGTGGCGGCTCGGCGGCCGCGGCGCCGCGATGGCGTCGGCCCTGCTATTGGCCGTCAATCCATCGTTCGTCTTCTGGAGCCGGCAGGGAATCTTCGTCACGAACCTCACCGCGCTGATCTTCATGCTCAGCCTGCTCACAGGGCTGCGCTGGTGGGCGCGCCGCCGGCCGGCCGACCTGTGGCTGACCGCCTTTCTGTGGGGGCTTGGTATTTATGTCAAACTACTCTTTGTGTGGGCGATCGGCGCGTTGGTGATCGTGGCCGCGGCGGCGTGGGCATGGGAAAGATGGCGGAAGACGGCTCACACAGAGCGCGACGAGGCACGCAGCGCAAATCCTCGCGCCCTGCGCACGATGCGGCGCGCCGGCCTGCTCTGGTTGATCGCCGCGCTTTGCTTTGTCATCCCGCTCATCCCGCTGGTGATCTTCAACCTGCACACCGGCGGGACAGTGGCCTCGATTTTCGGCAACCTGGGCCATTCCTACTATGGCGTGGACAATCGCGCCTATCTGCCGAATCTGCTCACGCGGTTGGGCCAGGTGCGCACGCTCTTGCGCGGGGATCACTTCTGGTATCTGGGGGGCGTCTACGCCAACGGGTGGGCGCCGTGGCTGGCGGCCGCGCTGACCGCCGGGGCAAGCGCCGCGTGGATCAGCAGATGGATCGGAGCGAGGAGCCGCTTGTTACTCGGCTGTCCGGCTTGCCTGCTGCCGATCGGCCTGCTGGCGCTGATCGTGGTGCAGAGCGCGTTCACGGTAAGCGACCTGTTCATCACACACTACGCGCTTCTCGCGCCGCTGCCGCCGCTGGCTGGCGGGCTGGCGGGGGGATGGTGGTGGGGCGAAGGGCGATGGAGATTGCTTCGCTCCCCTCGCAATGACCGGCGGGCGGTTGTGTTCAGGACAGTCGCTCATGCCGCGGCCGGCGCCACGGGGGATGAAAACATCCCTCGCTGCTCGGGCCCCGCTCCGCTGGCCGGCACAGATCAATGTAGAAAAGCCACGGGGGATGAAAACATCCCTCGCTGCTCGGGCCGGTCTCCTGACCGTGCCCGCTGTGGCATGGTACGAGGTGGCTCGGTCGCAGACCGGCCACAGCAGAAGATTCGCGGCTTTAGCCGGTTTGGTGGTCGGCGGCAGAAACCGGCTGATCCTGCAAGGGGGATTCGCACAGCGTCGAGACCTGAGCGGTGGACCATTTTCAGCACAGGCATACTAGCGATCGGCCTCATCCTGCTATGGGCTGGCGGCGATCTGTGGACGACGCTACGGTATCATCGCAGCCTGACCGCGTCCGGCGGGCTCGCATCGCACTCAGACGCGATCAATCGCCTGGCCGAGTACCTGGAGCGGGGCGGGCTGAGCGCGCCGCTGGCGTTGGATTGGGGCATGGATGCCCAGGTGCGTTTTCTGACGGCCGGCCGGGTCAACCCCATCGAGGCGTTCGGCTACGGCGCAGTGGACGCGGCCGACCCAGGCTTCGCCGGCCGCGTGCGGCCATTCCTCGACAATCCGGCCTATGTCTACCTGGCCCACGCACCCGAGGCGACCATCTTTCGCGGCCGGGTGGAGGCGCTGGCGGCCCTGGCGCGACAACAGGGGGCTGAGCTGCGCGAGGAAATCCGCTTCGCCGACCGGAGCGGCCAGCCACTGTTCGTGGTGTACCGCGCCGCTCGGCTGCGATAGAACTCCTTGCGTCTCGCCAACCATCGCAAATCCAAAATCAGAAATCAGAAATCCCTACGGCTCCACCGGCGTCAGCCAGCGATCGCCTTCCTCGCCCTCGGCGGCCCAACCCCTGACCTGCTCCCCTTCGAGCTGCCACCACAGATAGCCATCTTGACGCACCGGGCCGCCGCGCACGGTGAACTGGGTGCCAGGGACCGCGCGCGCCACTGCCAGCCCGTCTTTCCCCGCAGTCTCCCGCACGGTCAACACGCGATCATCGGTCGTCACCTGCACGCGGTCGCCCAGGCGCACCGACCGATTCACCAGCTTGCCGCCGCCCGCAGCCGCGCCGCTGCCGGTTTCGGGCTGCAACCACGGGTCATCCCTGGTGCCTGCTGCGACCCAACCCACCAGTCCCTTGCCATTGTCCACCTGCCACCATGTATAATCATCGGCCGTGGTCGGGCCGGCGCTGATGGTGACGATCACGCCCGGATCCAGCTTGCCCAACAACTTCGACGCAGTGGTGGCCTTTTCGCGCACGTTGACCCCGCCGCTGGCCGAGACGCGTGCACTCTTCCCGACGGCCAACCCGGGTTTGGCGGCTGTGGCAGTCGGACTGGGCGCGGTTGTCGGAATCGGCGTCAGCCGAACGGCCGTCGTGGTGGGCGCCGGAGTCGTTGCCACGGGCCCCGGCGTCGGCGGCGTAGTGGCAGTCGGCGGCGGCGTCAGGGTGGGCGTCACCCGCACCTGAAAGCCGCCGCAAGCGAGCATCGCCAAGAACAACATCCCCAGCGAAATCAGTATTGGCCTGCGCAAGAGTCTGTTTTGCATAAATCCCCCGTCAATCTACATGCTTTCAGGCGCGGCCACGCCCAGCAAGCCCAGCACGCGAGCAAACACAGCTTTGGTCGCCGCAGTCAGGCGCAGACGAGCACAACTCAGGTCCGCCTCGGCCTGATCCGAGGAGATCACCCGACAGTCCCGATAGAAGGCATGAAACACGGCCGCCAACTCCATCGCATAGAACGCCAGGTGGTGCGCCGCGCAGGTCAGAGCTGCCTTCTCGATGACCTCAGCCAGCTCCAGCATCTTGCGCAGCAGCGTCAGTTCGGCCGGATGGCCCAGCCGCGACAGGTCGGCGTGGGCCCAACGCGCCTGCGCAAAGCCGCGCTCGGCTGCCGTGCGCAGGATGCCGGCCATCCGCGCGTGCCCGTATTGGACATAGAAAACAGGGTTCTCGTCGTTCTGTTTGACGGCCAGGTTCAAGTCGAAATCCATCACCGCCTGGTTCGAGCGCGTCAGCAGCAGGAAGCGCACAGCATCCGCGCCCACCTCATCCACTACCTCGTCCACGGTGATGATATCGCCTGACCGCTTGGATAGCTTGACCTCCTGCCCATCGCGATAGAGCCGCACCAGGTCATAGAGCACGATAGTCAGCCGATCAGGATCGAGGCCCAATGCCTTCATCAGATGCGGCATCCGCCGCGCCTGGTTCTGATGATCCACTGCCCACACGTCAATCACCCGGTCGAAGCCGCGCACCACGAATTTGTCGTAGTGGTACGCGATGTCAGAGGCATAGTAGCCCGGCTGCCCGCTCGAACGGATCACCACCTCGTCGCGGTCCGAGCCGAAGTTGCTGGTCAGCAGCCATTCTGCGCCGTCCTTGATCGCGGTCACACCGGCCGCACGAAGCTGCGCCAACACGCTCTCGAACGTGCCGGTCGGCTCGTAGAGGCTGCGCTCGGAGAACCAGCGGTCGAAGTGGATGCGTAGCTTCTCGGCCGAAACGCGGATGCCGGCCAGAATCTTCGCCAGCCCGATCTCGCTGAGAGCGCCGATCGCCTCGTCTTCGGGCAGCGCCAGGAAGCGGTCGCCATGCTCGCCGGCGATCTCTTGCGCCAGGTCAATCATGTAGGCGCCCTGGTAGTGGTGGCTCTCCAGCGGCGCAGCACGGCCAAACGCCTGGCAATAGCGGCGATAGAGGGTCTCCGCAAAAGTGCGCATCTGTGTGCCGGCGTCGTTGACGTAGTACTCACGCTGCACGGCATAGCCGGCCGCAGCCATGATATTCGCCAGGCTGTCGCCCAACACGGCATTGCGCGCCGAGCCCATGTGCAGCGGACCGGTGGGGTTGGCGCTGATGAACTCCACCTGGCACGTCTTGGCCTGGCCGTCCGGCCCGGTTTCTGGCAGGTCAATGTCGCCATAGCGGCCGGCCGCGGTCTCGATGGCCGCCACCTGCCCGACCAGCCAGGCGTCGGCCAGGCGGATATTGATAAAGCCGGGCGCGGCGAGCTCGACCCCGCCGATGAAATCGGCCTGCGGCAGGCGCTTGACGATGGCCTGCCCGATGGCAAGCGGCGCCATCTTCGCAACCCTGGCGCACTGCATGGCGGCCGAAGTCGCGTAGTCGCCCCTGGTTGCATCTTTGGGCCGGCTCACCTCGATGGCCGGCGGGACGAAGTCCGGCAGGTCGCCGGCTGCCTGGGCGTCGCCGACGGCTGCGGCGACGAGCGCCGCGATGCGGTTACGTAAGAGCACAGAATATCTCCTGAGCCAGCAATCGTGCGCGCGGCGCACGCCTGGCAGTGTCAACGGATGAGCCTTCTGAACCTGAGCTCACTGTCAAATAGAAGTCCAGAGTTGATGTATCCGGGCGCGCACTTGCGCCCAATCTCTGGGTATCAACATCCCCAACCTGCGTTCTATCAGAGACTTTGCCAGGGTTGCCACTTTGTGGACCCATACGACGGACGGAAACAGCAAGCCTGCCTGCTGCCATTCAGCCAGCTCAACATCGAAAGCCGTCTGCGCTGCCTGGCTTGTCGCTCTAGCGACGATAACGTCTTGGTCTCCGGTATCCAGAATGATCAGCGCAGGACGCCGTTTCGCCTCTGTCGCATCAGCGAAGGGAAACGACAACAGGACGATTTCCCCTGAGCGATATGCTTTCATCACTCAAATCCTGTCGTAGATGGCATCTGTTTCGCTGTACCCGGCCAGGAACTGCTCTGCTGTCAGACGAGACCAGAACGCCTGTTCCGCTGCATCTGTTGGTTCGCTGACAAGAAGGATCACCCGCGCAACCTGGTTGATCGGCAAGAGTTCCGATAGGCTGTCAGGCAGCACCAATCTCCTGTCGGACGTTACTTTGACTGGGAATTCGTAAGCTTTCATCTTGTTCTCCTCACCCCCCCACCGCTTCCATCTCATACCAGTTCGGCCCGGCCTCCACATCCACCTTCAACGCCGCCTTGAGATCGTACGCGGCCTCCATCGTCTCCCTGACGAGACTGGCCGTTGCGGCCAGTTCCTGCTCTGGCGTTTCCAGGACCAATTCGTCGTGAACCTGGAGGATCATGCGAGCACGACTGCCGCGCTCGGCCAGCGCCCGGTGCAGCCGGATCATGGCGATCTTGATGATGTCTGCGGCCGTGCCCTGGATGGGATGGTTAATGGCCGCGCGCTCGGCCGCCATGCGGATGTTGTAGGCCTGCTGGGTATTGGCCGTGGTCCTGAGCACTGGAAAATAGCGTCGCCGGCCCAAGAGGGTCTCGACATAGCCCTGTTCACGCGCCGTCGCCTTGGTCTCCTCGATGTAACGCCGGACTCCTGGGTAGGTGGCGAAGTAACGCTGCAAGAAATCTTCGGCGTCGCTGCGGCTGAGGCCGGTGCGCTGCGCCAGTCCGTACGCGGTCACGCCATACGAGGTTGCGAAGTTCATCATCTTGGCGACCGCACGCTGCTCTTTGGTCACCTGGCTGAGCGGCACGCCATAGACCTTCGCGGCCGCGCTGGCGTGGATGTCTTCGCCACGACCGAAGGCCGCCAGCAGATATTCATCGCCCGAGATGTGCGCCAGGATGCGCAGCTCCACCTGCGAGTAGTCGGCCGAAAGCAGCAGCCAGCCCGGCTCGGCCACGAACGCGCGGCGGATTTCCCGGCCGATGTCGGTGCGCACAGGGATGTTCTGCAGGTTGGGATTGGTCGAGCTGAGCCGGCCGGTCTCCGCGCCAGTCTGGTTGTAGGAGGTGTGCACGCGGCCGGTCCGGCTGTTGATCATGTTCGGCAGCGCATCCACATAGGTGCTGAGCAGCTTGCTGAGCTGGCGCTGCTCAAGGATCAGGTCAACGATCTCGTGCTTGCCCCGCAGCCCCTCCAGCACGTCGGCCGCGGTGGAGTAGGCCCCTGCCTGCGTCTTCTTCAGCCCCGCGGTGGGCAGCCCCAGCTTGCCGAACAACACATCGGAAAGCTGCTGCGTGGAATTGATGTTGAACGCATAGCCGGCGATCTCCTGGATCTCCCGCTCGGTCTGCCGTAGCCGCGCGGTCAACTCCACGGACATTTGTTTCAGGAAATCAGCATCCAGCTTGACCCCTGCGGCCTCCATCTCTGCCAGCACCGGCGCCAGGGGCATCTCGATGTCGCGAAACAGCGATGTCAGCCCCTTCTGGGCCAGTTCGGGCAGCAGCACAGCGGCCAGCCGCAGCGTCATAACGGCATCCGCGCCCGCGTAGGCCGCGGCCGTGGCCGCAGGCACCCGATCCATCGTGATCTGGCTCTTACCAGAGCCGATCAGATCGCTGATGGGAGTCATCTCGACGTTGAGCCGCGTCCACGCCTGATCCTTCAACCCCAAACCACGGCTGCCAGGATCAATGAGCCAGGCCGCGATCATCGTGTCCACCAGGTCGCCTTGTACCACCAGCCCACTGCGCGCCAACATCGTCAGATCGTAGCTGACGTTGTGCGCGGCCTTGGCGATCTGCGGATCGGCGAAGACCGGTTGCAGCGCGGCGGCGACCGTCTCCCATGGCAAGCCGGGCGTGTCGGCGTGGCGCAGCGGAATATAGGCGGCTTGATCGAGTTCTCGGCCCCACGCCGCCGCCACCCCCACCAGATCGGCCGACTGAGGATCAATGCCGGTGGTCTCCGTGTCGAACGCGATCATCGCCGCGCCGGCCAGACGGCCGGCGACTTCAGCCAGGACCGCAGGCGAAGTGACCACCACAGTCGTATCGGCCGCTGGCCGGCCAGACGCAATCAGCGACTGAGGCGTCTCGGACAGACCGGCTTCGGTCGCGAAGAGCGCCATCTGCTCCTCGCCGCCTCGTGCCTCCTCGGCGCTTTCGCCGCGCTGTTCCTCCGCGCCTCCGCCCCCCCTTTTCTCCTCCACGGCCGGCGCCGGCAGCTTCTCCACCAGCGAGCGGAATGCCAGCTCGCGGAAGAGCGCCACAGCCCGCTCCCGATCGTAGTCGCGCGTGCGACAGGCGGCCAGGTCGAGCTGGATGGGCGCGTCGGTCACGATCCGGCCCAACTTGCGACTGAGATCGGCGTCGGCCTGCCCCTCCGCAAGCGCCTTGCGCGTGCGCTCTGGCGTCACCTCGGCCAGCCGGTCATAGACAGCATCCAGCGTCTCGAATTTCTGCAAGAGCGTTGAGGCGCCTTTTTCACCCACCCCGCGCACACCAGGGATGTTGTCCGATTTATCGCCGACGAGCGCCTTGTAGTCCAGCAACTGGTTGGGCCGGAGGCCATAGCGTTCCTGCACGGCGGCCGGGTCATAGATGATCGTCTCTGAGAACTGCCGGCCCGAGGTGAGCACATGAATCTGGTCATCCACCACCTGCAGGATGTCGCGATCGCCGGTGACGATGAGGCTGTCCACCCCCTGGCCGCTCGCCTGGCGGGCCAGCGTGGCCAGCACATCGTCGGCCTCGAAGCCTTCGGCGGTGAAGACCGGGATGTTCAGCGCCTCGACCACCTCTTTGATGCGCTCGACCTGCGTCCGCAGCTCGTCGGGCATGCGCTCGCGGTGACCTTTGTAGTCGCTGTACATCTCATGCCGGAACGTCTTGCCCACATCGAACGCCACAGCCACGTATTCCGGCGTCTGGTCGCGCAGGACGGTCAACAGCATCGAGGTGAAGCCATACACCGCGTTGGTCAGCTCGCCGCTCGGCGCGGTCAGGGTCAGCGGCAGCGCATGAAACGCGCGAAACGCCAGGCTGTGGCCGTCAATCAGGATGAGCTTGAGAGTGGACACGTGGAATCGCTCCTTCACCGACGCGGTCGCGACGTTAGCTACCCAACCGTCTCAGGCCTAACAGCCGTTGCAACTTGAGGTCTATCTCTCGCATCCTGGCAGGTGAGACCTGACCAATCTGTCTGCTCAAGCGCACCTTTCGAAACGGTTGTGTCATCCCAAGCAACACCTTGGAATCCTGGAGCAGTCTGGCTTCACCAGCAGGCAACAAAACGTCCTGCTGATAAACGCGATCTGCCTTCTGTGTTGTCAGGGGCGCGGCCAGAACCAAGGGGTAGCGTTCATCAGCGTTTTCGGCATCGTCCTGGAGGATCAGAATCGGGCGTTCCTTCTCAATGCCGGACATACCTGATGTAATATCTCTTTCATGTGGGAAGACGTAGCTGGTTGTGAATACGTCACCGCGATGAATAACGGATTTGGCTTTCATACCTTACGCTTCCTCTCGGTTAAGGTACGCTTCCTCCCCTTCAATCCGATAAGGAGCTAATTCCTCATGTACAGCCATGAGAAACTGGGCGCCCTCCTCATCAATCGGCTCGCCCCATTCGATCGGCTCCGAGTCGCGTTTCCGAACAATCGGCCAAGCAGTACCCAGGCGATCATCGAAGAAGACCACCACGGCGAGTGCCTTGTTCATGGTCGGCGCCGGCTCCAGCAGCTTGATCTGTCCCTGTTCATAAATGGCTCTTACTGCAATCATAGAGGGCCTCCTGGAAGGAGATTCTCACTTGAGTCGGAAGGGATGCGCCTTGATTTTGCCAGCATTGATGAGCGCGGTCAACTGCGACACTTCCAACGCGCTGGCGGTCAGCCGCAGGGTGCGACCGGCATCCAGCCGCAGCCGTCCGCTGTCCAGCTCCAGCAGGACATTCTCGGCGCTGGTGTTGGTCACTTCGATGACCTCGGACGGGTTCCAGGTATAGGGTTGTTTGGGGGCCATTGAGTCAGTCTCCGCTGCAGGTCTGTCCGGTCTTGTCTTGAGGTTCGCGTCGTGCGCGCCTTTCTCGATACGGCCCCATTTTACCCTGCCAGGGCCGGAAAGTCAACGCGCCCGATTAACGCTCCGCGGCCTGTTCTGCTATAATCTGGGTGAGAGTCGAACTCTGCGTCCGAAACGAGGATGCCATTGTTGACGGTGACAGCATGTCAGACCCCTTCGTTCACCTCCACGTGCACTCCGAATACTCCCTGCTCGACGGCATGGGCCGCACGAGCGCGATGGCGAAGCGCGCGGCCGAGCTGGGCCAGCCTGCGCTTGCGCTGACCGATCATGGCGTCATGCACGGCGCCATCGAGTTCGCGCGCGCCTGCAAGAAAGAGGGCGTCAAACCGCTGATCGGCGTGGAGGCGTACATCACTCAGCATGGCCGGCCGATGGACGGCCGCGATGCCGAGCTGGACAAGAACCGCCACCACCTGCTCTTGCTGGCCGAGAACATGACTGGTTACCGCAACCTGCTGCAGATCTGTTCGGATGCGCAGATGAAGGGCCACTACTACCGGCCGCGCGTGGACGCCGACTACCTGGCAGCCCACGCCGCCGGCCTGATCTGCACATCGGGCTGCCTGGCGGCCGAGCTGCCCACCTTGTTGCGCAATGGCCAGACCGAGCTGGCCGTCGAACGGCTGCACTGGTATCGCGATGTCTTCGGCCTCGACCGCTGGTATGCGGAGTTCCAGGAGCACGACATCGCGGATCTGACCGCGGTCAATCGGCAGCTCTTCGAGTTCACTCGCAAGTACGACCTGCCGATGGTGGTCACCAACGACGTCCATTATGTGCGCGAGGAAGACGCCAACCCACACGACATCCTGCTCTGCGTGCAGACATCTTCGCTGGTGAGCGCGGCGGACCGGCTGCGCTATGGCGGCACCTATTTCCTGAAGAGCCTGGAACAGATGCGGCAGACCTTCCTGCCGTTGGCCGATCTGCCGCCAAGCGCCTTCACCAACACCGTCAAGATCGCGGAGATGTGCGATCTGAACCTGGAGGATGAAACCTATCATCTCCCAGACATCGCCATTCCCGCAGGCTTCACCTACCAGAGCTATCTGCGCCAACTGACCGAGGAGGGGCTGCGCTGGCGCTATCACGAGCGCGCGGACGATGCCGAGGTGCGCGGCCGCATGGAGCACGAGCTTCAGATCATCCACGACATGGGGTTCGACGTCTACTTCCTGATCGTATGGGATCTGTGCATGTACGCCCAGCGCCGCGGCATCTGGTGGAACGTGCGCGGGTCGGGCGCGGGCTCCATCGTGGCCTACGCGATCGGCGTGACGAATCTCGATCCGCTGCGCAACAAGCTGATCTTCGAGCGGTTCCTCAATCCGGGTCGCGTGACCATGCCCGACTTCGACCTGGATTTCCCGGACGATCAGCGCGAGGAGCTGATTCGCTACACGGTCGAGAAGTACGGCACAGACCGCGTCGCGCAGGTCGTCACCTTCGGCCGTATGAAGGCGCGCGCAGCCGTGCGCGATGTGGGTCGCGCGCTCGATGTGCCGCTGGGCGCAGTGAACATCCTCGCCAAGATGATCCCCGCCATCCCTGGCAAGCCCGTGACGATCCGCGACGTGCTCACCGAGGGCCAGGAGTTCTTCTCCGCGGAGCTCAAGCGGCGCTACGACGAAGAGGAGTACGTGCGCCGCCTGCTCGACAGCGCGTCGGACCTGGAAGGGGTGGCGCGGCACTCCTCCATCCATGCGGCCGCCGTCATCATCGCGGACAAGGAGCTGACGCACTACACGCCGTTGATGCGGCCGCCCCGCTCCGCCATCACCGAGACGGTCACGCAATACGAATTCCCGATCCTGGAATCCATCGGCCTGTTGAAGGTGGACTACCTGGGCCTGGCGACCCTGACGCTGATGCGCGAGTGCACGCGGCTGATCAAGGAGCGCCACGGCGTCGAATATACGCTGCACAGCCTGCCGATTGACGATCCGAAGATCTATGAGCTGCTGACGGCGGGGGATGTGATGGGCGTGTTCCAGGTGGAGGGCCAGGGAATGCGGCGCTGCCTGATGGACTTGCGGCCGACCGAGTTCGATCACATCACTGCCACCATCTCGCTCTATCGCCCCGGCCCGATGGAGTTCATCCCCGATTTCGTCGCCTGTCTGCACGGCGAGAAGCAGCCCCAGTACGTCCATCAGATCCTGGCGCCGATCCTTTCGGAGACGATGGGGGTGTGCGTTAGCGGCGATGCCCAGGTGATAGACGTTCGTACAGGACGGCGGTACCGGCTGGATCAGGTCGGAGAGATGGCTGATCTGGTTGTCCAGGGCGTTGATGAGGATTGGCGTCCTGCTGCCGGTCATGTAACCCACTGGATTGACAGCGGTTTCAAGCCGGTGTATCGAGTGAGGTTGCGCAACGGCGCCGAGATCAAAGTCACGATGGATCATCGCCTGCTGACCGAGGATGGCTGGCGGCCGCTGAGGGAGTTGCGGCCCGGCGATTACATCGCGACCCCCCCATACTTGTTTGGCCCCACAGAGAACGAAGTCCAGACCATTGACCGCCGTAGACTCCGCGTTTTGGCCTATCTGATCGCCGACGGCAGCCTGACCAGCGGAACTCTGGTTGATTGTGTCTCCAAGGAGCCCGCAATGCTGGCTGAGTATGAGCGCTGTCTGGCCGCGTTCGACAACGTCTCACCGACACACGTCACCCAGGTGCGAGAAGTCACCCGCATTGGCGTAGCCAAAGCCGGGAAAGAGGGATTGCACTATCACTCAGCTAACGGCTTGTTGGCATGGATGCGCGAACTAGGCTTGAAGTATCCACCCGGCGCCAGACCGGGCGGCGCTCACAGTCGCGACAAGTTCGTCCCAGAACTCGTCTTCGAGCTTGCCGAGCCTGATGTCGCGTTCTTTGTCGCCTCTCTCTGGGACGGCGACGGCTACATGGGCGGCCAGTTTTGCCATTACCGAACCGTGTCGCGTCGCCTGGCCGAAGATGTGCAAACGCTCTTGCTGCGACTCGGTATTAGCTCGACCATTCACGTCAGCTACTACTTTGTCCAGAGCACGGATGACAGCCCCTGCCGGCTGCCCAGCTACCAGGTAACTGTGTATGACGGTCTGCGCCTGGCTCAGTTGCTGCAGCCACACATGGCGTCGGCAAAGAGGACGGTGACTTGTCGCGGCCTGGCTACGCCTGATATTTCTCGTGGCCGCTTTATGATGGAACTGAGCCAGGCATGGTGTGGCACGCAAAAGGGACTTATGCGGGCCACTGGCTTTGATCGCCAGCACTTCAGGAGACAGAATCGCCAGCGCGAACGGATACCTGTCAAGGTCGTTGCTCCTGTAGTGGAACAGCTCGCTATGTCTGACACAGCCCGACGCATGAATACGGCCTGGCAGAAGATCATGACGATCGAGTCGGTTGGCGTTGAACACGTCTACGATCTCACGATCGCGGGTCTTCACAGCTTCGTCGCCAACGGTATCGTAGTCCACAACTGCGTCTATCAGGAACAGGTCATTCAGATCCTCGCCGACATCGCCGGCTACACTCCTGGCGAGGCTGATCTCGTCCGCCGCGGCATCGGCAAGAAGTCCGAGAAGACCCTCAAGGAACACCGCGAGCTCTTTGCGCGAGGCGCGGCCGAGAAGTCCAGGCTGAGCCGGCAAGAATCGGACGAGATTTGGGACGCGCTGATGGGGTTTGCGCGGTACGGCTTCAACAAGAGCCATGCAGCCAACTACGCGGTCATCGTGGCCCAGACCGCTTTTCTGAAGGCGTACTATCCGGCCGAGTACATGGCCGCGCTGCTGACGGTCGAGCGGCACAACACCGAGAAGGTCGGCGTGCTGATCGCCGAGTGCCGGCGGATGGGGCTTGAGGTGCTCCCGCCGGATGTCAGCGTGAGCGGCCACCAATTTACCATCGAGCGCCTGCCCGACGACCGCCCTGCGCCCCGTCAGACGACCGTCTTCCCCTTCCCCACGCCAGAGCGCACCGCGATCCGCATGGGGCTGGACGCGGTCAAGAACGTGGGCGAAGGGCCGATTGATCTGATCCTCGAGGCGCGCGGCGATCGGCCCTTCGTCTCGCTGGCCGATTTCGCCGATCGGGTTGATCTGCGCCAGGTGAATCGCCGCGGGTTGGAATGCCTGATCAAAGTCGGCGCGCTGGATGCTTTCGGCGAGCGCGGCCGGCTGCTGGCAGGCATCGAACGCATCATGGCGGCCAGCGAGGCCACGCACGAGGCGCGGCAGATCGGCCAGTTGACCCTGTTCGGCGGCGTGGACAACGCGAGCGCCGAGGAATTGCTGGCCTCGCTGCCGGCCGCGGCCAGGGCCAACCCGAAAGAGACCCTGGATTGGGAGAAGGAGCTGGTGGGCGTGTACGTATCGAGCCATCCATTGCAGAAAATGACCGTAGACCTGACGAACGTCATCACCCACTCCTCCGTCGAGATCACCGAGGAGCTGGCCGGCAGGAATGTGGTTGTGGCCGGCATCGTGGCCGACGTCCGCCAGATCACCACCAAGAAGGGGGACGCGATGGCATTCCTGCGGTTGGAGGATCTGCAAGGCGCAGCGGATGTGACCGTCTTCCCCAAGCTGTATACCGATCAGAGGCCGCTCTTCGCACTGGACAAGATCATCATCATCACCGGCAAGGCCGAGCTGCGGAATGGCCGCGTCAGCGTCATAGCTGATGCGGTGCGCGACTATGTGGAGGGCGCCAGGGTCATCGAAGACACCGCCTCTGTCGCCTATCGTTTCCGCAACGGCGCGGCCGCGCGTGCGCATGCCGCGGCAGGGTCGCATTCTGACGGCGACGAGGAAGAAGAGGGCTATCTGGGCGACGAAAACCCATTCGCCGCGGAGGAACCGGAATGGCTGGCCGAACCCCTCACCGATGACCCCAGACCGACAGCGTCCGCAGCCGCCGCGGTTCAGACAGATGAGCAACCCGAACCGGCCACGAGACAACCGCCGCAGGCCGCGGCGACTGAAGGCCAGACGCTTCTGATCTCACTCCCCGCGGCTGGCGCGCCGGCCGCCGCGCCTCAGCCGTCGCTCGCGGTTCAGGCCGAGCTCACCCCGCGACCCAAGTCCCAACCCGAGCCCACGTCGCGACCTGCGGCCGGCCAGCGCGCTCCTGCGCCCACCAGCACGGCGTCTGCCCCCATTGCGAGCACCCCGCGGCCCACAACGCTGCCCGAGCGCGCGCCGCGCTCGGCGCCCGACCAGCGAGCCAACGCCGCGGCCGCCAGCGCGCCGGCTTCTGCGACAAGCGCGCCCGCGGGCGCGCCACCGGTCGCCGCGCCCGCGGCCGCACGCGTCGCCCCGGCCGCCGGTCCGCGCACCGTCCACATCACCTTCCGCCGCAGCGCCAGCCTGAGCGGCGACCGCCAGCGGCTGGCCGAGATCGTAGAGGTGCTGACGAAATACGAAGGCGAAGACCGTTTCGAGATCGTCGTCGAAGCCAATGGAACCATGCGCTGGCAGCTCGACTTCCCGAACTACCACACCCGCATCTGCCGCGAGCTCCAGACCGAGTTGGCCAGGCGACTCGACGTGAGAAGTTGGCGCATCGAGCCATAGAGCCTATCCGCGAGATTGGCGACACCAGGAGCCAGAACGTGACCTTTCCAGCCTCTCGCCCGCGTCGTCTGCGCGCCACGCCGGCCTTGCGCCGTATGGCGCGCGAGACCGCGCTGGCGGCCGACGACCTCATCTACCCCTTGTTCGTAGTTCACGGACAAGGCGTGCGCCGGCCGATCAGCTCGATGCCCGGCATTTGCCAGCTTTCTGTGGATCAGGCCGTGGCCGAGGCCCAAGAGGCTGCCAGCCTGGGCATCCCGGCCGTGATCCTCTTCGGCGTGCCCGCGGTGAAGGACCCCCTGGGCAGCGAGAACTTCTCGGACCAGGGCATCATCCAGCAAGCCACCCGCGGCCTCAAGACGGCCCTGCCCGATCTCGTCGTGATCGTTGACCTGTGCCTGTGCGAATACACCGATCACGGGCACTGCGGCGTCCTGAAGGATGCTGGCGCAATGTTGAGAACCCCGGCCGCTGATCCTGAAGGATGCTGGCGCAATGGCGACTTCCAGATAGATAATGACGCTACTCTGGAAGTCCTGGCCCGCGCGGCCGTCACCTATGCCCGTGCGGGCGCAGACCTCATCGCGCCATCGGGCATGATGGATGGCATGGTGGGGACGATCCGCGCGGCGCTCGACGCGGCCGGCTGCCAGCATGTCGGCATCCTGAGCTATGCGATCAAGTACGCCAGCGCGTTCTACGGCCCCTTCCGAGAGGCGGCCGAGGGCGCGCCGAAATTCGGCGACCGCAAGACGCACCAGATGGATCCGGCCAACAGCCGCGAGGCGCTGCGCGAGCTGGCCCTGGATGTGGCCGAAGGCGCCGACATGATCATGGTCAAGCCGGCGCTGGCTTATCTGGATGTGATCCGCAGCGTGCGCGAGAGTTGTCACCTGCCGGTCGTTGCCTACAACGTCAGCGGCGAGTATTCGATGGTCAAGGCTGCGGCCAGTCACGGCTGGCTGGACGAACAGAAGATTGCGCTGGAGATATTGACCGCCATCAAACGCGCGGGCGCCGATCTAATCGTCACGTACCACGCCAGGGATGCAGCGAAATGGCTGTCAGCGGCAAGCCGGTAGGGGCGATCCCTGGCGGTCGTCCTCCGAGGTCCTCATGCCCAAGAAATCTTCCTCTATACGGCGGCCGGCGTCTACCGAGCCAGTCGCCCTTGCGCGCTGGCGACAGATCCTCTTGTTGCTCACGATCATCCCCATGCTGGCCGGGGTCATCCTGTTCGTGGCGGCCTGGGCCGATTGGGTGTTCATCGGCGCGCAGGCCGAACAGACCGTGACCGGCGCGTTGCTGGCGCTGTTGGGCTTCGCAGCGGCTAATCTGCTGCAAAGCAGATGGCTGCTGGCCTGCGGCTGGACATCGGCGGCCGCGGCGGTTTGGCTGGTAGTATCTCGGCCGGCGCCGTGGGCTGGAGCAGTCGGGGCCATCGCTGGCGCCACCGCACTGATCGCGGTCGTCATTGAGTTCGGCCGGCGCTTCCGCCGGCCGGCCGCCGGAGGTTGAAGCCCACCAGCATCGCCCGATCCTGGCGTTCAGTCGGAGGATACCATGCGACGGAGAATCACCCTTTGCAGCATCGCGATTCTGTTTGGCTGCGGGTTGGTCGCCTTGCTGTCCTTGACGACCGGCAGCCTGTTGGCGCGAGCCTGGGCCGGGCCGGTCGCGACCGTGCGCTACGTCGCGCCTGGCGCCGCGTGCGGCGGGGCTGCGCCCTGCTATGCCTCCATCCAGGCCGCGATAGACGCGGCCGCGGCCGGCGATGAAATTCGCGTGGCGGCCGGCGTCTACACCGGCATCAACACCCGCGGCGGCCTCAGACAGGTCGTGTTCCTGGACAAGGGCCTGATAGTGCGCGGGGGTTTCACCACCGCCAACTGGACCACGCCCAACCCCGCGGCCAACCCCACCACGGTGGACGCCCAAGGGCTGGGCCGCGGGCTGGTCATCACGGGCACGCAGTCGCTCGTCACGGTCGAGGGGCTGCGGGTTGCCGGCGGGAATGCGACCGGGTTGGCCGGCCGACCTGACGGCCGCGACGCGGGCGGTGGGGTCTACATCTACCTGTCGAATGCGGCCCTGCGCGGCTGCACGATCTTCAGCAACACCGCCAGCACATCCGTGACCGTGCGCGGCTACGGCGGCGGGCTGGCCGCCATCTACAGCACGCTGGCAGTGAGCAACTGCACCGTGGAAAACAACCGGGCCAGCACCGGCGCCCGCGGCTATGGCGGCGGGCTCTATGTCCTGAACGCGGCCGGTTGGGGCGGCCCTATCACGCTCGCGGGCAACACGATCCGCGGCAACATCGGCAGCACAGCCGGTTCCGGCTATGGCGGCGGCGTGTCGCTCGACGCCTGCACTGCCACGCTGACCGGCAACACCTTTCAGGAGAACACCGCTGCCAGCGCCGCGGGCGCTTCGGGCGCCGGCGGTGGGCTGGACGCCGGCGAGAGCGAGCTGACCCTGGCGAACAACACCTTCCAGGGCAACCGCGGCGGCTCCCTGGGCAGCGGCGGCGGCGTCTACCTCTATGACACGAACGCGACGCTGACCGGCGATCTGCTGGCCGGCAACACGGCCGGCACGGACCGGACCGGCGATGGCGGGGGCTTGTACGCCGCGTCCGATCTCTCCGAGCGCGTCGCGTCGCTGACGCTGACCGGCAACACCGTGCGAGACAACGTCGCCTGCCGCAACGCCGGCCCCACCACCGCGATCTGCCGCGGGGGCGGCCTGCGCCTCAGCCGCGTCAGCGCGACGTTGGCGAACAACACGATCCAGAACAACACGGCTGATGCCAGCGCGCTGATCAACGACAACGGCCGCGGGGCGGCATCTCGCTCAATGAGCCGTTCGACATCACGCTGGATCACAATACCCTCCAGGGCAACAGCGCCAGCACCGGCGGCTTCGGCTTCGGCGGCGGGTTGGAGGCGGCAGCCTCCACGCCCCGGCCGGGCCTGGTCATGCTGACCAACAACGTGGTGCAGAGCAACACGGCCACGTCTGGCGCGGCCACTGGCAATGGCGGCGGGCTGTACCTGAGCAACATCACCGCCACGCTGAGCAGCAACGTCATCGCGACCAATACGGCCGGCAAGGGCAAAGAAGGCTGCGGCGGCGGGGTCTACGCGGAGGGCGGCATCCTGACCGTGCACGACAACACGGTGGAGGGGAACGTCGCCAGTACGGCCGACCGCGGGGTCGGCGGCGGGCTGCGCTTCGGCGGCGTGACCTACACCCGCACGCTCGTGACGCTGACCGGCAACCGGATTCGCAGCAACATCGGGAGCGCCGCAGCGACCAACACCGCCGGCTTCCGCAGCGGCGCGGGCGGACTGGAGCTGTGGCTGACGAGCGGCACGGTGAACGGCAATACCATCACCGGGAACACGGGCGCGACCGCGCAGGCCGCCTATTGCGGCGGAGTCGCGATCCACACCGGCAGCAACGCGGCCGTAAACTTCAGCGGCAACACGGTGGCCGCCAACGTCGCCGGGCCGGATGGCAGCGCGGGCGGCGGCCTCTGTCTCAACGGCGCGACGACCGCCAGCGGCAACACGATCCGCGCCAACCGGGCGACGACGACCGGCGCGGGTCGCGGGGGCGGGGTGGCGCTCGGCCTCGGACCCCAGGGCACGGCGGTCGGCGGGCCGGTGACGCTGGATGGCAACACGATCCAGAGCAACACCGCAGGTGCGACGGGCGATGGCCGAGGGGGTGGGGTGTATATTTCTCGCCAGGTGGCCCCACCGACAGCTTCACCGTGAGCCGCAACCTGATCGCCGACAACGTGGCCAGCCAGAGCGGGCCAGGCCGTGGGGGCGGCATCTACCTGGGACCCAGCCAGGGGGCGCGGCTGGATGCCAACATGATACTGGGTAACCAGGCCAGCCCGGCGAGTCACGTGTCATTGCGAGGCCCGTCGTTTGGGCCGAAGCAATCTCCCTCATCGCCGCCAGAGATTGCTTCCCTGGCCTGGCCGCCAGGGCAGGCGGGGCGCACCCCGCCCCTCGCAATGACGATGGATCCGTGGACGATTCCGTTGAGCCTCACCACTAGCATGGGCGGCGGGGTGTACATCGTCAACAGCCATGAGTTCAGCCTGACAAACAACGTGGTGGCGCGCAACCAGGCTTCGGCGGGCAGCGGCATCTGGATGGGCGGCAACCTGGATATTCCCTACGACATCCACCAGAGCTGGGGCCGCTTCCTCCACACCACGCTGGCCGACAACCAGGACGGGGCCGGCGCATGGCTCGAATCGCCGCTGCGGGCCGGCAGCCTGACCGATCCCTACTCTAGCGGGGTGCAGGTGTTGGCCAACGTTTCCGGCTTCTACCGCGTGGGCGATAACCTGCTGTTCATCCACACCAACGGGACCACGCGCGCCTGGCGCCGGCTGGTCGCGCTCGAATACGTGGGCGGCAAGGCGCGGCTGACCCTCGACAGCGCCCTGCCCACGGCCTACCCGGTCGGCTCGCAGGTGCGAGACGCGTCGCCGATGTTCGTGAACACCATCGTGTCGGGCCAGACCATCGGCATCACCGCGAACGATCAGGCGCTGATGCTGGTGAACACCCTGTGGCATGGCAACGGGACCGACAAGGACGACGACCTGAACGCCATCTTGACGCAGGGGGACGTGACCGGCAGCCCGGCGTTCGTGGCCGCGGCCGGCGGCGACTATCACATCGCCGCGGCGTCGGCCGGCCGCGACCGGGGCGTTGATGCGGGCGTGCGGAACGACATGGACGGGGAGACGCGGCCGTTCGGCGCGAGCTACGACATCGGCGCGGACGAATACGTCGGGCAAGGCACGCGCACGCCGACGCCGACCGCCACTGCCACCCGCCGTGCTACAGCCTCCCCAACGGGAACTCCGACGCGCACGCCCACCGCCACACGTACGGTCGGGGTGACCCCGCCCCTACCCACCGGCACACCGACCATGACGCGCACGCCGTCGCCGACCATCACGCGCACCCCGACCGCCACGCGCACCGGTACTGTCAGCCCGGTCGCGCGGCGGGTCTATCTGCCGCTAATCCGGAGGTAATCGAGGATGACGCTCCCCATGAACAGAATGCAGCAGAGAGGAACCAAACGATGAAACACCAGGCGATGCCCGTCCTGTTGCTGACAATGCTGCTCATCCTGCCGCGGATGACGGCGGCCAGCGTGCCCGACGCTGCACTTTCGCGGCCGGCGGGCTGGGTCACACTGGTAGCGGAGGATTTCGAGGGCCAGTTCCCGCGCGAGCTCTGGCACATCGGTCGGACCGGCGACCCCTACCTCTGGGGCCAGCGCGACTGCAATCCGCACAGGGGGGCCTACAGCATGTGGGGCGGCGGCGGCGGGACCCTGGGCGCTCAGATCCCTTGCACCGGTATGTACACCACCGGCTATGTCACGACGTTGTCCTACGGCCCCTTCGACCTGAGTGGCTGCACCGATCTCAGGCTCAACTTCGCCCATTGGACCTGGTTGGGCGCTGGCGACTCGCTCGGCGTCGGCTACTCGATTGACGGCGGCAAGGTCTGGCATCTCCTGACGATTGTCGGCAACGCCGTGGCGGTTTGCAGAGACTGGTGCGAGGAGTCCTTCTATCAGAATCGCTGGAGCATTCCCCTGTGCGGCCAGCCGAAGGTCTACCTGCTATTTCGCTTTGCCTCGAACGCGTCGGACGTGAGCTACGGGACCTTCGTGGATGATGTCTCGCTGGAAGCTTACTACGAGGGCGCGCCCACGACCGTCACACCGACGCCGACAGCCACCGTCACGCCAACTTCGACAGCCACACGCACACCGACGCCGACAGCCACGCGCACCGGCAGCCCGGCCGCGCGGCGGGTCTATCTGCCGCTGGTGTGGCGACGATAGCGGCAAGGACCCAGTCCAGCGGCGGCCAAGATGCACCAGAGCGACCCAGGACGAGATCATACAATCATACTCAGTAAAACTCAATTACTCAATTGCTCAGGCCGGATCCGTGATCCAGCGGGCCATGGACCCGCTTGGAGCATGAATCTGTGATCTACTGATACTGTTTTGGAGGCGATGCTATGACCGTGAGCACACGCAGAGCGGGGTCCGGCGACGAAGGCCAGGCCGAGAGCCGGACGGAAGGCGACCTGTTGGGTCTACTGGGAGGCTTGATCCCGACCGGCGACCTCGGTTCTTTGGTAGAGAGCCTGTTGGACCAGTTGGACTCTGGCCAGGGCGCAGCTCTGTACCGCACCCCCCGGAGCGGCCGCGGATGACAAAAGAGCGATTCTGTGCTATCGTGTGCCCTGTGGGTGGCGCGACGGCTGTGTCGCGCCGGCAGACCCCTCGAAGTTCTAAAGTTCCCCCGACCCGCGTCCGGCCGTCGCTGAGCAGCCGGCATTCTGTTCCGATTCACCACCAGAAGGCGACCATCGTCCGATTCTCAAAAAGCGCATATCCCCGGAGGTACACGATGAGAGAGCGATCGCTGTGGGTTGTCTTGCTCGCTGCTGCATTCGGCCTGGTTCTGGCATTCGCCAGCCTGACCACAGGGCCGCCGATTCAGGTGGATGCAGCGATTCCCCCCCAGGCGCCGCCGCCCGTGCCCACCACTGTCACCCTCTACGCGGTGGCAGACAGCTACGTGGACGACGGCATGGCCAACACGAACTACGGCGGCTCGGCCAGCCTCTACGTCTCTTTCTACGGTGAATTCCTCAATCGGCAGTTCACGCTGGTCAAGTTCGACCTGTCGAGCATTCCAGCCGGCTCTGCCATTGACAGCGCCACGTTCCGGGCCTATCTCAACGCCGCTTCCGGCCTCTCCAGCGTGGATCTGACCATGTGCCGGCTCTCAGGAAGCTGGAGCGAGTACGGCGTCACCTGGAACAACCGGCCGATCTTCGTCTCCTGGAACACCGAGGCGGTGAGCAGCAGCACCGGGTGGCGCACGTGGGATGCCAAGGGCCTGGTCTCGGCGTGGCTGGCGGGCATCTATCCCAACCACGGGCTGGGGATCGCCGGTCCGAACGACGTGGGTTTGTACAGCCGGCGCTTTTCCAGCCGGGAAGGAGGTACAGCCCCCCGGCTCGTGATCAGCTACTTCCCGCCGACCCCCACCCCCACCCGCACCGCCACGGTCACGCGCACGCCGACGCGCACCCGCACGCCGACGATCACCCCGACCGGCACGCTGCCGCCCAGCCCGACCTTCACGCTCACGCCCACCCCGTCGCGCACCCCGACACGCACCCACACGCCGACGCGCACCCGCACCCCGACCCCGACCCCCACCCTGATCATCCCCGACCTGCGTCCTATGTACATCGAGGTCAACCAGGCGATCGAGGGGGATCCGTTCTTCTTCGACCCGATTTGGCACAAGCCGACCGTGGTGCGGGTCTACATAGATCCGGGTATTCCCTCAGGGTCGCCGTGCGTGCGCAACGTGACCGCGTGGCTGGACGTGTATCGGGACAGCACCAGCGGGATCCGATTGGCCACGCTGTTCCCCTACAATCCCGGCGCGACCATCTGCGCGCCCGCGTTGACCGATCCGGCCACGCCGCCGGACTGGCGCGTGCTGAACAACGCGCTCAACTTCGATCTGCCGGACTGGCTGCTGGAAGGCACGATCGCGCTGCGACCCCACGTGAATTGGGATCGCCGCGTGGCCGAGACGAACTACGGCAACAACCAGGGCATGATCCGGACGGTCCGCTTCCGGCAGTTGGCCCGCGAGCTGGCCATCGCCTACGTGCCGATCCACTATCACCCGGCCGGTTACGCCGGCGCGCAGGATCCTTCGGCTCGCATACATACGGCAGACTGGTTCCTGCAGGCGACCTGGCCGCTGCGACCCGACTTCATTGACTACTATCACGCGCCGATCCCGGATGTGGATTGGACGCAGAACGTGAACGCGGTGGACGCCGCGGGGGACAACATCGGCTGTCCGCAGCTCCTGCGCCACCTATCTGAACTGCGTGAGGATCTCGATCCGCGGCCCGATCACCTCTACGGCTGGCTGGCCGGCGGCATCTTCGGCAGCAACGGCTGCGCCTGGGTCGGCAGCAGCCTGACTAACCCGGAGCACGCGGCGTTCGGCAACGACACCGACGGCAGCGCGGCCACCTCTCGTTACCGTCGCACCCTGGCCCACGAGTTGGAGCACAACTACGGCCTGCAGCACGCCGAGTGCGACAGCGGGCTGGGCGGCCGGGGGTTCGACGTGGCCAACCGGGTGGTGAAGCCGGACACCATGCTGGAAGTGATGTGCGCGGCCCGCCTGGAACGCGAGGCGTGGGCCGACCTGGACATCTACTGGCGCAAATACCAGGCATGGGGCTACTACGTTTCACCTGTCAGCGCCAGCGAGGGGACAAGCGACCGGCTCCGCGAGCGGCCTTCCAGGCAGGCGGAGACCGCGATGATGGCGCCTGGCGCATACGTGATCGCGACCGGCTACATCACCAAGGACAAGCAGGGGGTCGGCGGCGAGCTGTTGCCGCTCCATCGCGTGACGCGGGCCCAGGCGATCGCGCCGCCCGACGGCAAGACCTACTGCCTGGAGTTCCGAGGCGCGGGGGGCGTCCTGCTGCAACGCAACTGCTTCGACCTGCTGATGGAAGGAGACGGCGCGGAGGAGGAACGCGGCATGACCCCCTTCGCCTTCACCCTGCCCTGGCCCGATGGCGCGACAGCGGTGCAGCTCACGCACGGCCAGACAGTGCTCGATCAGCGGGCGGCCAGCGCGCATCCACCGACCGTCACGCTGTTGGCCCCCAACGGCGGCGAAAACTGGAGCGGGACCCAGACGGCGCGATGGAAGGGAAACGATGACGACGGCGACCCGCTCACCTTCGCGCTGCTCTACAGCCGCGACGGCGGCGCGTCCTGGGTCCCGCTGACCACCGGTCTGACCGAGACCAGCTTCGGCCTGGACACGGCCGCGTTGGCCGGCGGCGACCGGTGTCTGGTGAAGGTGCGGGCCACCGACGGGTTCCACACGGCCGAGGATGTCTCGGACGGCTTTTTCAGCGTGCCGCTGCGTTCGCCGACCGCGATCATCACCCTGCCGGCGCCGGGCGTCACCTTCACAGTCAGCGACACGCTGACGCTGCTCGGCGCGGGCTACGACCCGGAGGATGGGCCGCTGCCGGATGCGGCGCTGGCGTGGTATGACGGCCCGGCCTTCCTGGGGAACGGCCGGCAGTTCAGCGTGGGGCCGCTGGCGTTGGGGCTGCACGCACTCACGCTGCGCGCCGCCGACTCCGACGGCAACGTGGCCACCGACACCCGGACCGTGCAGGTGGGCTTGCCGGTCTACCTGCCGGTGGTGGTGCGCGGACATGGGGGGTCGTAGATCAAAAACCCTAAGGGTCTCCAAGACCCTTAGGGTTTGCAGGAAAAAGGGCTGGACAGAGCCGCCGCTCTCGGCCTCGCCGCCAGCCCGTTACGGCCACAGCATGGTCAATCTGAACGGCCAGATTCACGTTTTCGGTGGTCAGGGGGCCGCGCCGCTCACGTTCTTCGACGATCTATGGAGATTCAACGAGGAGCAAGCCACCTGGGAAGCGCGGCCGCGGCCCGAAAACTCGCCATCAGCCCGGCGGGGCCATGCCGCGGCGGTCTACAACGGCAAGATGTACGTGCTCTTCGGCCGGGATAGCCAGGGCTACTTGAACGATGTCTGGCAATACGATCCCGGCGCAGGCTCCTGGGCCTTGAAGACCGCTGCTGCGCCGGTCAGCCCGCGCGCCCGTCATGCGGTGACGACGGCCGACGGCCGGGTCTGGATCACTGGCGGCGAAACGGCCCAGGGCGATTCCAGCGAGGTCTGGACCTATCATCCAGGCTTGAATACGTGGCATCGGGAGCAGGATTTGCCGGCGGCCATGTCCGGCCACACCGCGGTCAACTATCAGGGCGAGGTGTACATCTACGGCAGCAGCGGCGTGCTGAAGCTCGGCGGCGCCCGGAATGCCTGGGCCAGTCAGAACCGCGCCCCGGCGACTCTTCAGATCAAGGGCCACGTCGCCGCAGTTGACTTTGATAGGGGGGTCATGGTCGTCTGCGGAGGTGAGCGCCCCACAACCGAGGTGGCGGTGGGCGAGTGCTATGAATACTGGTTTGAAAGCCAATACTGGTTCTACCTGGGGCTGATGCCCTATGAGCTGAACCAATCGGCCGGAGCGTGGGTGCATAGCAGCTTTGCGCGGGTCTCCCCAAGTTTAGCGCGCGGCAGGCTGGTGATGTTTGGCGGCCTTAGCAGCGACGGCGCACCGACAGACCACACTCTTCTATACACACGTACCTATCCTATCTACCTGCCGCTCGGGTTCAATGCCTACGCTTCCGCCCACGGCGACCCCTACACCGACCCGAACGCTGATCTGCACGCCGACGCCGACCGCAACGCCAACCGCCACACAGCCGCCGGTTCGCTTGCGCTACCTGCCGTTGATTCTGAAGTGACCGAGATACGGGGATCTGGCCGGCGGGGTACGTGCAATTAGAGGTCAGATCCCTCTGCGTGAGAGGAGACCACTATGACCAGGTCTGCGACTATGACAAGTCAGACAAAGATCCGGGATTCGCAATCCGGAACAGAAGCTTCAGCCGGTTATTCTGGGCAACGAGGGCAACCGGCTAAAGCCTCGAGTCCAGAAGACCACCTGAACATCTATAGCATGGCTGACAGGGCGACCCTGAAAGAGGGACGCGGACACCCGTCTACACCGTCGAGGGTGAGGTTCACCTTCGCCCTCCTCGGCGCGGTGCTCATCCTCGGCGCATTCACCGCCGCGGCGGTCGCCGGATCGGCCGGGGAGCGCCCCGCGCCTGCGGCTGCTCTCGCCGCGTTCGTCGTCAACTCCAGGGCCGATACATCTGACGCCAACCCGGGCAACGGCGTGTGCGCCGACGCCGCGGGCGCGTGCACCTTGCGCGCGGCGCTCGAAGAGGCGAATGCCCGCGTTGGCGCGGACACCATCACCTTCGCGCCCGCAGTGTTTCCGGCTGCGGCCCCCGCTGCCATCACACCGGCCAGCGACCTGCCGCCCCTCGCCGATCTCGCCGGGGGGACCACCATTGACGGCTCCGGGGCCGGCGTCATCGTGGACGGCCGGGACGATCCGGCCCTGCTGTTCGGGTTCACGCTGATCTCCAACAACAACGCGCTCCAGCGGGTGCAGATCCACAGGTTCCCGCAGGATGGCGTGTTCATCGGCGGCAGCGGCAACACCGTGGCGTATTGCTACATCGGCGTTGATGCGGCCGGCGCCGACCGGGGGAACGGCGGACACGGCGTGGACATGCAGATTTCCGCCCAGACCATCGTCTCGAACACGGTGGGGCCGGGCAACGTGATCGGCTTCAACGCTGGCGACGGGGTGTTCGTGCGCGGCAGCGGCAACGTTGTGAAGGAGAACTACATCGGCGCGGACGCGGCCGGCCGCAACGTGGGGAACGCTGGCGATGGCGTGCAGGTCCACGCGCTGCTGGCCGAGGAAGGCGCGAACACAGTGGGGCCGGGCAATGTCATCGGCTTCAACCGCGGCGACGGCGTGAAGATCTGGGGCCGCGGCAACGTCGTGCGCGACAATAAGATCGGCGCGGACGCGACGGGCAAGAACCTGGGCAACGACGGCAACGGCGTGGCCATCCAGGCCATGACCGGCGTCAGCGGCGCCAACAACACGATCGGGCCGGGCAACGTGATCGGCTTCAACAAGGCCGATGGGGTGATCATCTGGGGCAGCCGCAATGTGGTGGCGAACAACTACATCGGCGCCGATGCCGGAGGCAAGAACCTCGGGAACAGTTGGGCCGGCGTGCGCATCAACTCCTTCGCCGCGCCCGACGGTGCATCCAACCGGGTCGGGCCGGGCAACGTGATCGCGTTCAACGACGTGGGCGTCTACGTGGACGGCGACGCCGCGGACCGCAACACCATCACGCGGAACCCGATCTTCCAGAACACCAGCCTGGGCATTGATCTGCACGCCGCGGCGGACCTGTGGCCGGGCGTCACGCCCAACGACCCCAACGACGCCGACGCCGGCCCGAACGACCTGCTCAACTTCCCTGTCCTCGCCGCGGTCACCACTGCGACCGCCAGGGGCTCGGCCTGCGCGGGCTGCACGGTGGAGGTCTTCGTCGCGGCCGCGGATGCCAGCGGCCACGGTCAGGGCAGAACCTTCGCCGGCAGCGCCGCCGCCACGGGCGCCGGCCAGTTCAACGTGGCCCTCAGCGGCGTGCGCGTGGGCGACGACGTCACCGCCACGGCCACCGACGCACAGGGCAACACATCCGAATTCTCCGCCAACGTGCGGGCAGTGGCTGTGGGCGCAATCAAGCGGTACCTGCCGCTGATTCGGAGGTAGAGATACGTCCAAACCGATCAGGACTGAAAGGAGGCCCCAATGCAGTCCCAAATCGTCCGCCGCTGGCTATGGTTGCCGGTCGCGCTGGGCATGATGCTCCTGGCGCTGGCCAGCACAACCTTCTTCCGCACAGACAGCGCCGGCGCGCCCGCGTCTTCTGTAACTCTGGATGATCTGACCATCGAGCCGCTCGGCCACTTCGGCGGCTGGCTGGCCGCAATCGCTCCGCCCCTGGCCGGTGGTAACTACCTCTATCTCGGCGAAGGAAGTGGCCTGACCGTGCTGGACGTTTCTAACCCGGCCCAACCGCGACAGGTCGGGAGCCTGCCTCTGGACGGCTCCGACGTGGAAGGGGTCGCCTTCTCCGACACGAAAGCGTACCTGGTCAACGGCCGCGGCCTCCACACGGTAGATCTGTCCGATCCAGTCCGTCCGAAGCGGTTGGGCAGCCTGCCGACCGCCAAATGGGCCAACTCGCTCGCGTTGAGCGGGAACCTGGCCTACGTCGGCTACGGATACGATGGCGGGGTGGATGTCGTCAATGTGAGCGATCCCCGGAACCCTGCGTTGGTCGGGTCGTACGACGCTAAACGCGACGCCAGGGACATACAGATCGTGGGTCGCTACGCCTACCTGGCAAGCGGCGCCGATGGCCTGACGATCCTGGACTTGGGCGATCCGACTCATCCGACCTTCCTGGGCGCCTACGACACGCCGGATGTGGCGCTCAAGCTGACCGTGGTGGGCAGCCGGGCCTACGTGGCCGATCAACGCGGCGGCTTGCAGATTGTAGACGTCACCACGCCTACGCATCCCACCTTGCTCGGCGCCTACAATCCGGGCGGGGGGACCGCGGTTCGAGATGTCGCGGTGAGCGGCGCGACCGCTTACCTGGCTGATGCCGGCCGGGGACTGCGAATCGTCAATGTCAGCGATCCGGCGCATCCGGTTTTGCTGGCGACCTCGGACACAGGTTGGTCCCCTGTCCTGGTGAGCGTCGTGGGTCAACGCGCGTATGTTGGGGATGGGCTGCAGGGCGTGCGCATCCTGAACGTGAGCGCGCCGGCGGCGCCCATCATCCTGGGCGCATTCCAGCGGCCAAGTCTCGTCAGCGATTCGTGGGTGGATGAGCCCGTTCCACCGGGCCAGACCGGGGCGCCAGGCTCGGCCGCGCTCGGCTCGCCGTTCCGTTGGGGTGTGCAGGGCGTGGGACCGCTCGCCTACATCCCCAGCGCAGACAGGTTGTGGGTAGTGGACGAGAGTGACCCGGCCAACCCCCGACCCTTGAGTTCGCAGGCCTTCGCGCAGCTATCCTGGGTGGATGCCCGCGTCTTTGTCGCCTCGCACCCCGTCACCGGCGCGCACCTGGCGTATGTGGCCCGGCAAGAACAGGGGGTCGAGATCATCAACGTGACTGACCCGTACCGGCCGGCCGCGGTCGGCCGCTATCCCGTGGGACAGGATGTCCGGGCGAACGACATCTTCGTGCTCGGGCAGACCGGATACGTCGCGGCCGAACACGGGACCGATGGGCGGTTGCATCTGCTGAACCTGAGCAACCCGATCAGCCCCACCGTGATCGCGATCTTCGACACGCCAGGGGACGCGCGGCGAGTCCTGGCGGCCCAGCATCCGGTTTCTGGAGCCAAGATCGCCTACGTTGCTGACGGCAAGGCTGGCCTGCGCGTGCTCAACGTGACCGACCCGGCCCATCCGGCGGCGTTGAGCCACGTCGCTCCGCCCGCCGCGAACGCAGCCACGCAGGTTGCAGTGATCGTCGGCCAACGCGTCTACGTGGGGAGCGACGACGACGCCAACTGGTGGATCCAGGCCTACGACATGACCGATCCAGCCCGCCCGGCGCTGGTGAAGTCGTATCAGGGCGCCGGCGCGCTCAGGGACTTCGAGGTGCGCGGCGAGGATGCCTACGTCGCTTCGATGGCTGGCGGCCCCGCGCAGGTCGCGAACGATCGACCCGCGGCCGCGATTCCCGCAGGCACGCAAAGCACCAGCCTGGGGGTGATCAGCTTTGCCGGTTCGCAGCCGACGCTGCTGGGTTCCTTCTTCCTTCCGTACGTCTGCAACGTCACGGTCTATCGCTCCGGCGACGACATCATCGTCAACGTGAGCCACTGTTCCTATGGCAAGACGACCATCAGGATCCGGTACGGGCCGGCCGCCACGCGGACGCCCACGGTGACTCCCGATGGCTGGGTGTGCTGCAACGTCACCAACGGCTGCGGCATGGCGACGCTGGATGGCTGTCTGCGCGCCGGCGGCGTGCCGTTCCAGGGCGCTTCGTGCCTGCCGGCCCAGCCCTACTGGCGCTGCCAGACCCCTGGGGGGACCTCGACTTCGACCGCCAGCCCGACCGCCACGGGCACACCGACTTCTACTGGCTCCCCCACCCCAACCGGCAGTCCGACGCCGACCGGCAGCCCCACGCCGACCGGCAGTCCGACCCCGACCGGCAGCCCTACCCCCACGGGCTCGCCCACGCCCACCGTACGCCCGCCCACCGTCAAACTGGTGAGCGAGTATGAGAGATACTTCTTGAAAGACGTCAAAGTGAAGAACTGCTACAAGGCGCTCGTGGAGTGGAACGGACCGCCGGGATACCTGGAGTGGACGCGCAACGATCGCCAGGTGCGAGAGGAGGATGAACCGTTCGAGTTCTGCTACGACATGGGCCGCGATTTCCACGCCGACATCTACGGCGGCCGCAACCTGCTGCAGGCGGTGGCCGTCAACGGCCACAACCTGCGCTCGGAGCCGGCGGTCCTGCACCCGATGGTCTTCCCGCTGCCCAGTTGGACCTTCTTGCTGCAGGGCCCCTGGGGGGTGTTGCCGATCGGGAAGTACATCCTCTATTCCCTGGAGATCCGCTATCCTTCACCGGCGTTCAAGGCCCAGGTCTCGCTGCCAGCCTGGCTGCCCTATGTAGGGGGGGAGTGGGGCATCCGGGAGACGCAAGCCAGGGTCGGCATGAAGGCGAAATCGGACGGCAGCGGCTCTGGCAAGCTGTATGGCCAGACCGGGATCGACGTGGGTTCCAAAGGCGGTCGCTCCAAGGCGGTCCTGGGCACTGCCGAGGGGGAGGTCAAGGTGCAGTTGCAGCCCGGGGTGGGTTTGGACATCCCGGAAGCCAGCTTCTCCCTGGGGATCAAGGGGATCATCAAGGACAAGGCCGGTCCCGCTGATCTGTTCCCCGGGCTCAAGGCGGCCGAGAACTGGTGGCTCGTGGGGTGGGTGATCAGAAAGTTCAACAGCCTGGTGACGCTGGAAAGCGCGTTCGAGCCGCAGGTGTTTTTCACCCTCTTCTGGAAGGCGGTCAACGAGCAGCTCGAGCTTGTCAGCGGTGAGGGCGCCGGCGCGGTCAAGATTGACGCCAGCCTGACGTTGTCTTTGTGGGAGAAGCTCCAGGCCGGCGTCTACGGCGGCGGTGTACCGCGGCTCGTGTTCCAGGCGCCGGCCGCGCCCTCCTACCTGAAAGAGATGGGGATCAAGCTCTACTTCGGCCTGAAGCTGGTGATCTGGAGGTGGGAGGAACGGTTCGAGCGGGGCATCAACTGCTGGTATCCACCGGGCAGTTGCAACTCCTTGTTGGCTCAGCTCGCGGCCGATCAGCTCGCAGGCTGGCAGTTGGCGCCGCGGGACTACGTCACCGCGGACTATGCGAGTTTCAGCGGAGCGCACGCCGCGGCGCGCCTGCGCCAACCGCTCGCCATGCCGCTGACCACCGAGGAAACAGAAATCGTTCGCAACGTCAATCCGCTGGCCGAGCCGGCGTTGGCGGTCGCGGCCGACGGACAGCAGCTCCTCCTTTGGGTCCACGACGATCCGGCCAGGCCTATCGGCCGGGGGGAGGAGATCTATTTCTCTCGCTGGAACGGCGCCGACTGGAGCGCGCCGGTCGGCATCACGCACGACAACCTGGAGGACTTCGCGCCGCAGGTGGCCTTCGACGGGAGCGGCCACGCCATCGCGGTGTGGGAGCGATCCAAGACGGTGCTGCCGATCTCGCCCACCCTGGACATCACCTTCACCCAGGGCATCGAGATTGCCTACAGCATCTGGAACGGCGCGAGCTGGAGCGCACCGCTCCTGCTGACCGACAACAACCGCATGGACTACGGCCCCAGGCTGGCTCGCGCCCCCGGCGGCCAGGTGATGGCGCTGTGGCGGACCAACAGCGGGCAGCTTTTCGGTGGAGACCAGGCCAACCCGGAAACCCTCACCTATGCCATCTGGAACGGCGCGAGCTGGAGCGCGCCGGCCGCAGCGATCAGCAACGTGACCGGCGTGATGGAAGCGAGCCTGGCCTACCGCGGCGCGGAGGGGGTCGTCGTTCTGAGCCGGGACACGGACGGCGACATGACGACCGTGAACGACGCCGAGTTGTTCTACACCACCTGGAACGGGACCGCCTGGGGCGCGCTGACACGGCTCACGAATGACCAGACGGCGGACGCCGCACCGCAGGCCGTCTACGACGCGGCCGGGCAGCTTCACGTGGTCTGGCTGCGCGGCGATCAACTGGTTACACTCTCCGGCGGCTGGGGCGGCGCGCCAGAACCATTGTGGCCGGCCGGCGCGGCGAGCTTCGCCAACTATCGCCTGGTGCAGG
>VGOD01000015.1 GCA_016876015.1 Chloroflexota bacterium | reverse complement strand
GCCGGTCACAGACCGGCGGTGAGCTGCCGAAAGGCTTAGCTTGATGCCTATGGGGTCGCAGACCCCCTGAAAGCAGGCTCGTAGGCGGTCTGTGACCGCCGTTTCCCCGGATTATTGAGAGGATACGTGCGCGACCACAATGGCAGGGAACGGCCCATTGCCCTTCGGCCTGGCCTGATACCCGATGACCGATAGCCCTTCGCCGGGGAAGGTCACGGCCCCGGCCTCGACCGCCGGGTCATCGGCTGGCACGCGCACGCCGGCCGGGACCGGAATCGCGCCGGATGTGGGCGTCGGGGTGGTGGCGACGGTCGCCAGGACAGCCTGGGTGGCAGTCGCCGCGATCTGCGCAGGCGTGGGCGATGCAGCAACCAGGGGTGGGGTGGTCGCCGCGGCTTTCGCAACAACGGCGGTCGGCTGGGCGGTGGGTGGGGCCGCGGTCGAATGGGGCGCTGCGGTCGGCGCCGGGGCCGGCGGAGGCGCGCAGCCTGCCAGGACGGTGTTGGCAACCGCCAGGCTGCCCATCACGGCGGCGATGTATTTGAGCGCCCGCCGCCGGGTCATCGCGCCCTCCTGGTAGTCCTCGACGTATTCTTCTACAAGGTAACGCTGCAAGTGGTTCAGGTCTCTTAACGGGTCGCGTGCGGTCATCTCGTCGCTTTCTCCTTGGTTGTGACTGTGCGCGGCAAAGCGCCAGCGCGCTTGTATTGTTCAAGGCTTGTGCATTACACGCGCTCATATTATGCCGAGGCGCCGATGTGCGCTGTAGGCGGGAGCCCAGTCATGTGCGAGCTACTTTGCTATCCCGCAGCAGGCTTCGTGTGGTGAGGCCATGGCCGGGGCTTGCCCGTGCCGTCATAGGCCGCGTAGAGGGGATGATCCAGGATGTGCGCCATGTAGCATTTGTCCACCCACATAGCATTGAAGTATGCCTGCGGCACGTAGTAACGCAGACCGAAGATGGGGGAGAGCTTGCGCTGTGGATGTGAGGCGTTGAATTCGGCGATCGCCAGCCGTTCGCCGTTGAATTCGGCAAAGGTGAAACCGAGAATATCGTCCATGTAGCAGTGCACGCGCGGCAGCAGGCGAGCCGCGTCGCCGGCGAGCAGCTTCAGCGCGTGCACCGTAGAGCTGTACAGATCGAGGTCGAAGGCGATGAAGCCGATCGGCGACGGCCGCGATGCCATGAAAACCGGAAGCGTGGCCTCTACCAGGCCCAAGACCAGCTCGGCTCGCATCAGGCGGCTGCGCAGCGCAGCCGCGTCCATCGGGAAGTCGCCCGCGGCCCACAAGTTGGGCAGATCGCGAAGATCGGCCGGCTTGGGCAACCCTTGACCGGTGTCGAAGCCATAGACGTCAATGCCCACGCCCAGGGCGGCAGTCACCTTCCTGGCCGCCCGATCAAGCGCGACCAGGCCATCGCCGGCCGCCACGCCCAGCTCCAGCGCGGAGATACGGCTGATGCCGAGCATCTGCGCCAGATAGGCCCCCTGCACCAACCCCCACGTATAGGCCGGCCGTTGCAGCGCACCTGGCTCGGCGGCGATCTCCTCGACGATCTTGTTCAGCCAGACGTAGGCGTATTGTGGTCCAGTGGGCGGAGGCGCGGGCGGCGGCTCGGCCAGCCACCCCTTGAGGCTGCGCACGCCGCGGCGCACGACGCGTTTGACGTGATGTCTGAACATATGTGTCCTCGGCTGGTGCAGGTTGACCCAGTATATCATGCCGCCAGAGGTCAAGCAAGGCGCGTCCCGGTCCGAATCTGGCTCTGACGGCGGCTGCCGCCGGAGGAGCGGGCTCTAGCTCCTGGCGGGCTCCACCATCCTTTGCGCCTTTGCCGCCGCCTCGTGATAGATCGTCTCCAGCCTTGCAGCCACCGCATCGAGCGACCAGGGCAGGATGCGCTCGCGGCCGGTCGTGCGTCCGCCGAACGCCAGCGCCGCGGCCAGTCTGGCGGCCAGGTCGTCGGCGTCGGCCGCGGCGAGATAGTGCCCTGGCAGGCCGTCGAACAGCGCGGCCACATCGCCGACATCCGTGGAGACCACCGGCAGGTTACACGCCATCGCCTCGCGCACGACCATCGGCGAACCCTCGGCCACCGACGCCAGCGCCAGCACATCGCACGCGTTCATGTAGAGCGCCATCCGCTCGCGCGGCTCAGTGTGAGCCAGAATCAGTTGTACCTCTGGCCGCCGCTCCCGCAGGCGGCCCACCGCGGCCTGGATGAGCGGCAGGCGCTTTTCCGGCCGCGGCGTTCCCGCGAAGAGGATCAAGGGCGCGTCGGACGGCAACCCCAGGCGCATGCGCGCAACCGCGACCGGCAGCGGCGCGAAGAGGTCAGTGTCCACGCCGCACGGAACCACCGTCACGCCTGACAGCCCCAGGCCGCGCGCGACAGCCGGCGACGTGGCAATCGTTCTATCCACCAGGCGGCTGGTCAGCCGGCAGAGCGGCGCGGTCCACCCCTGCTGCGTCTCGATGCCGTGATGCGTGAGCACGATCGGCAGCCGCCATTGGGTGCGCGCGATCAGTCCGCTGAAAACATAGTGCGCATGAATCAGATCGTACCTCTGCGTGCGGAGCATCGTGTGCAGCTCGCCGATCCCGCGCAAGTAGTTCATGCGATCGGCCGGGCCATCCACGAATAGCACGTCAACCGCCGCGCCGCGGCGACGGAGCGATGCAGCCTGCTCGGCCACGAATGTGCCGTGAATCGGCCGCGCAGGCGCGGGATACATGTTGGTGACGAACAGAATGCGCAGTTGAGAGTGGGTGGACATGGGGAGAGTAGTCCGTATTGCGTAGTGCGTGAAGCGTCAAACGTCAAACGTCAAACGTCAGGCGTCAATCCAAAATCGGAAATCCAAAATCTCAAACCGCCTCGCGGTAGAGCGCCAGATACTGCGCGGCCACACGGCCGGGCTCGAAGCGTTCGCGGGCCAACGCCTGGGCAGCCTTTCCCATCCGATCGCACAGCGCGGGCTGGCGCAGCAGGTCGGTGAGCGCGGCGGCCAGCGCCGGCGGATCGGCCGGGGGGACCAATCGGCCGGCGATGCCGTCCTCGACCAGGTAGGGCACGCCGCCGACGGCCGTGGCGACCACGGCCGCGCCGGCCGCCATGGCTTCGATGAGCGCCATCGGCGCGGATTCCTCGCGGCTCGGCAGGACCACGATGGCCGCGGCGCTCAATTCCTCGTGCAGGCGCGGGGTGTCCAATCCGCCCAAGAGCGTGATCGTCTCCTGCAACCCCAGGCGGGCGATCTCTGCCCGCACCTCGACCGCGTAGGCCGGATCGAGCAGCGCGCCGGCCACGTGAACGGAGAGCTCTGGTATGGCCTGGCGGATTTGGCCAGCCGCCCTGACCAGGGTCAACGGGTCTTTGCGGCGGATGACGATGGCTGGCATGAGCAGCCGGCCCGCGACCGGGCATCGCGGCAGGCTGAAACAGCTCGCGGGCGCGGGGTTGCCGATCACGCGCCAACGCCTTGCGTCTGGCAGCTTGCTGCCACGGGCGAGCGACCGATAGGCATCGACCAGGTGTTGGCTGACCACGGTCAGATACGGCACGCGGGTCAGCGCGCGGCGCTCGTGATAGAGGGTCAGCCGATGCGCCAGCCGATGGAACAGGTTGCGGTAGTGTCGCGCCTCCTCGGCCGTCAGGCCATGCAGGGTCCAGATGGTTGGCCGGCCGGTGCGCAGCGCGGCCAGCGCGAAGCTGGGGCTGTCATGCGCATGAATCACGTCCGGCGCGATCTCGTGCAGCCGCCGCGCGACCCGGCCGATGGCCGTGATCATGTTCGGCGCAATCCGTCTGCGCGTCTGGGCGATGAAGTGCAGGGTGACGTTCCCCTGCGCCTCCACGCGGCTCTGCCCGATGTCGGAATGGCAGTGGACGACGTGCAGGTCGAGGTCGGGGACCTGGCGAAACGCCTCCACCAGCCGCGCCGAGACGGCCTGCACCCCGCCGCTGATCCGGTTCGGGTCGGCCGGATAGTACGTCACCATCGCCACTCGCAACACCTTGTTCATCGTGCACTCTACCATTTGCAATTTGCAAACTGGAATCTACAATCTGCCCATCACCTCTTCGTACACCGCCAGCGTGCGATCCACCACGGAGTCAATGTGATAGCGGCGGCGGGCGAGCGCGCGCGCGGCGCGGCCGTAGGCGCAACGCTGTTCGGGGCGGCTGAGCAGCAGCGTCAGCGCGTCCGCCAATCCTGTCGCGTCTCCTGGGCTCACCACCAGCCCGGTCTCTTCGTGTTGCACCATCCACGGCACATCGCCCACCGCGGTGGCCACGATCGGCCGGCCCGCGGCCATCGCCTCCGAGATCACCAGCGGCGCGGTCTCTTGCAGGCTTGCCAGCACGAGCAGGTTGGCGCGGGCCAGCAGACCCGCCACCGCTGCCCGCCCCTGGTTGCCGAGGAAACGCACACGGGCATCCAGCCCCAGACGTCTCACCTCTGCCTGGCACGCGGCCGCGTAATCCGGCTCTTCGGCGAGCGTGCCGGCCAGATCGAGCTGCGCAGCAGGAAGCGCGGCTGCGACGCGGCCAAAGGCGCGAATCAGGGTCAAGACATCTTTGCGCGCGATGATCTGGCCCACGTAGAGGGCGGTCGCGCCGTGGCCGGGATCATCAGGCGCGTCGAAAAAGATGCTCTCGATGGGGTTCTCGATGCTGTGGAACCGTGCACGGGTCAGCGGTCGCAGCTCTTCCCGCAAGTAGTGGGGGCCGGTGGCGATCAGATGGCGCGCGCGCGCCAGCACCCACCGCTCGTAGAGCGCATCAATCGTCCAGCGCAGCCGCATCGGCAGTGAGCCGGTCCTGGATGCCAGCGCCGCCTCCCGGAAGATCACGCCCTGGATCGAGATGACCGCGGGCCGGCCCGAACGCAGCGCCGCATCCGCGAAGTAGTTGGTCTGCTGCGCGTGGACGACGTCGGCGCCGATCGCTTTCAGCTCGCGCAGCAACGGCCACACCACCGGTTGGCGCCACAGCAGCCGATCGCCGCGCGGGTGCGGTGTGCGGTGCAACACCAACCCGTCGCGCCGCGTGACCTCGGGCCGGCGCAGGTCAGGCGCGGTGTCAACCACGTGCAGCTCAATCCCGCGACGCACCAGCCCGGCCGACAGCGCCAGGACGACCGTCTCCACGCCGCTCGTCACCCGATCTTCCACGGGGTAGAGCCCCAGCAAAGCCACCCTCATCCTACCCCCTGCCCCCTGTCTCTTCCAGCCGACCCAGGATGGCGCCGCAAATCAGGAAGAGCAGGACGTTGTGGTAGTGCCCGTTCAGGCTGTCCAGCGTCATGTTGATCTCGGTGTAGCCCAGCAGAGTCGCCCAAAGCGCGGCGATCAACCGCCGGTCGCCCCCTTGCCGCCAGTGGGTCAGCCCGCGCCAGGCGAGCGTGGCGAAGATGGCCAGGTAGGGGATGAAGGCGATCAACCCACCCGAAACCATCACGTAGAGAAATGAGTTGTGCGGCGCAGGGGCCAAGCCGAGCTTCTCGTGCGGCCGCCAGCCGTATTGCTCCATGGCTGCATAGCCGAACGCGTGATAGCCGATGCCGCCTACCGGCGATTGGCGAAAGAGATCCCAGGCGATTTCCCAGGCGATGAAGCGGTAGCCGATCGGCGCCTCGGAGGTGATGCGCGCGCCCACCACCTGCGGCGACACCGCGACCACGCCGATCACGGCGGCCACAACTATGATAGCCGGCAGCAAACGGACGAAGATGCGTCGCGTGCCCGGATCGAGCAGCACCATGAGCAGGATGCCCGAAACGCTGGAGAGCCACCCTGCCCGGACGAACACGAAGAAATCGCCGACCAACGTGAGCAGCAACGCGACGCCCAGGAGCAGGCGTGTGCGCAGCGAGCTTGCCTCGCGCACGCCATAGAGCAGGAACGGCACAGCGGTCGCGAGCGCGGTCGTCATCAGCGTCGGCGTGCCGAAGAGACTGAGCACCTTGCGGATGTTGCCCTCGTAGGCCATGTAGCTCCACGGCACGGGCGAGAAGATCGCCTGGCCGGTCAACTGCTCCTGCGTCGCGATGACGCCCAGCGCCGCGCTGCTCAGGGCGATCACGCCGACGGCCGTCATGAAGGCGGGCCGCGTGCGCAGCCAACTGCGGCTGAGGTAGAACACAAACCACGGCGCAAAGAAATACATCGCCAGCGGCACCGCGATGTATCTCAGGATGACCTCGACATAGCCGCCGCTGATGTCGCGCAGGAGCGAGGGCCGCACCGACAACGAGATGCCGACCATGAAGCCCCACATGGCGAAATCAGGCCAATCCAACCGCGCCAGCCAGGTTCCCTCGCGGTCGCCTGCCCGCAGCGTCTGCTGGCCCTGGGGCAGTCGCCAGGGCCCGCCCTGGGGCAGTCGCCAGGGCTGGCTGATCACCAGAAAGGCGAGCAGCAGCATCGCCATGCGCGAGATGTCCAAATCCGGCAGGTCGCCCAGGTCAATCTTGAGGTAAAGGCCATCCGCAAAGGGAATCAGCAAGACCCACAGGAGCAGGCCCAGCCGCGGCCGCGCCAGGATCACCAACGCCGCAGCGGTCATGCCGATCAACGTCGCGGCCTGCGTCCAGCGCGGAGAGAGCAAGACGCGGCCCAACGCCAGCCCGCTGGCGATGACCACCAGGCCGGCCAGCAGGCCCAGGGCTCGTTGCCAGGGGATGCGTGCGACGATAGATGTGAGGCGCTCGCTGCTCACGATGACTGCTCTTGCTCCAGTTCACGGTACAGGTCAACCATCGCCTGTACGTGCTGCTCCAGGCTGAACATCTCGATCACGCGCGCGCGGCCGGCCTGCCCCATTTCGGCCGCCAATCGGTGATCGCGCAGCAGCCGGATGATCGCCGCGGCCAGGGCGGCCTCGTCGCCGGGCGGATAGAGGAGGCCGGTCCGGCCATGGGCCACGATCTCCGCGCCGCCGCCCTCGCCTGGGCTGACGACGGGCCGCTCCGCGGCCATCGCCTCGATCAGCACCCGGCCGAACGGCTCAGGCTCGACCGCGGTGTGCGCCAACAGATCTATGGCCGCCATCGCGGCCGGCACGTCGGCCAGGAAGCCGGTGAAGCGCACCGCGTCGGCCAGCCCCAGCTCGGCAGCCAGTGCGGGCAGCCCGGCCGCGAAGTCGCGGCTGAACTCCTCCGCCTCGCCGATGATCAGGCCGAACACGTTCGGCTCGGCGTCTACGACGCGGCGCATGGCGCGCAAGAACAGGTCCTGGCCCTTCCAGGGCACCAGCCGGCCCATGTCCGCGACGATCGGCCGGCCGGCCGGCAGCCCTAGCTGCGCGCGGGCAGCCGGGCGGTCCGGCAGATTCTGATACGGCGCCAGGTCGAGCCCATTGTAGATCAGCCGGCCGCGGCCGGCCGGAATCCCCTGCGTCGCGTCGTGCTCGGCAATCCACTGCGAGATGAAGACGAAGCGCTGCACCGTGCGCGCCCAGATGCGCTCCCAAACGGTAAGCGGCCCTTGCCAGCGCATGTGACAGACCACCGGTCGCCCTGCCAGCCAGGCCGCGGCCAGCGCGGCCGAGCTGATGACATTGACGTGCACCAGGTCCGGCTGCAGCCGCCGGATCGTGCGGTACAGCCGGCAGGTCAGTGGCGCCGTGCGCATCAACAGATCGCGGACGCCGCGCGCCCACGCCCACGGCCGGGCCAGAGGGCCTTCCAGGAACAGCCGCCGGGCCGGCCCGGCGCTCTTGATCGCCTGCACCAACGCGGTGCTGTGGGCCGTATCAGCCGTGACCGTTGGCAGCGTGATGACGGGAACCCCAACGGCCTCGAGGCGGCCGCGGCCCTGGCTGTGAGCGGCCAGGAGCACGGTCGGCTGGAACTCGGCGCGGTCGAGCCGGCTGAGGAGCTGCGCCAGGCTGATGATCGCGCCGCCGGTTCCGGTGGTCAGGTCCACATAGAGGATCTTCATGCTGGCGGTCTGGCCTGGCGCGTCAGCGACTCGAAGAACTCGAACAAGAACGCCAGCATCACGCCCAGCGCCAGGCTCAACACGCCGCCGATGATGGCGATCTGCAGGGTGCGGCTGGGCAAGGGCTGGTCGGGGCGGCGGGCCGGCTCGATCACTTTGAGATGGCCCACGCTGAGGCTCTGTTGTTGCTTCAGTTGGGCCTCCAGCGACTTGTTGAACAGAAAGTCGCGCGTGTTCTGGGCCTGGGTGACGGCATTGGCCAACCGCGTCGCCTCCTCCGAGAGGCCGATCAGCGAGGTCAAGTCGGTTTCGGCCTGGGCGATGGCCCGTTCGTAGCCGGCTTGCAGCGCGGCCTGCGCGGCCAGGTCGGCGTGTAGATTCGAGACCGCCAGGCGCAGATCGGCCGCGCGCCGCGCGGCAAGTGCCTCGGCGTCGCTGTTGGCTTTGGCCTGGCTGGCCGCCAGATCAGCCTTGGTTGCTTCTCCCGCCAGCGCCGCGATGCGCGCGGCGAACTGGGCTTCCTGGAGCGCGGCGTCGTCCTTGCTGCGTCGCAGGCCGCGCACGATGTCCTGGTATGCGGTGATCTCCCGCTCCAGCGATTCCAGGTTGTGGGCCAGTTTGAAGCGCAACAGATCGTTGCGCGTGGTCGCCAGGGTTTGCTCGGCGCTGGCCAGTTGTTCGGCGATGAACTCGCCGGTGGCGACGGCCGGCCGGGCCTGCTCCTCGCGATAGGCCGCCAGCGCATTCTCGACCTGCCACGTGACGATCGCCTCGGCGTCGGCCGGTGAATGCGCGCTGGCGATGACGGTGACGAAGCCGTAGTCCTGGATCACGTTCAGGCCCTTCAGCAGCTCGTCGGCAGTCATCTTGACGCCGGTGCGGTTGATGGTGCGCCAGGCGATGCGGCTGGTCTTGATAACCTGGCTGAACTGGAAAGAGATCAACTCGACATCGCTGGCTTCGGAGCGCGCCGGTCCGTAGAGCGCCACCTGAGCGCGCTCGACCGGGATGACCTGCAGCCGCACGGCCGACTGGTAGGCGGCCGGGGTGTTGAGCGCGCCGATCAGGATGACGGTCATCGTCACCGCGAAGAGCAGCAGGATCATCCACAGCCGCTTGCGCAAGATGGCAAAGAAACTACCCATGTCGCTGGATCGCATACATCACCCTTCTCGTTTTCTGTGCAAGGCCTCGGCCAACAATGTCTCGATGGTCGCCACGCGCTGATCCCAGGTGTTCTGGCTGGCGATGGTTTTGCGCCGTGCGGTCGCGGCCGCGCTGTTGTCGTGCGACTGGTCGGCTGCAGCCAGCGCGGCCGCGATCTGGGCCACGAACTCAGCGGGGTCGCGACCGATGCGGACAACTTCGGCGAAGGCGTGGGCGACCGGCACATCGGTGCTGACGATCGGCCGGCCGCACGCCAAGTACTCATAGAGCTTCAGCGAATCAATGTTTGCGGTCCATTCGTTGCGCTCGTAGGGCAGCAAACAAACGTCCATGCTGGCGATGGCTGGCGGGAGCTGCGTCACCGGCAGCCGGCCCAACCAGTGGACGTTCGGCAGTCCAGCCAGCGGATCGGCCTTGGCCGGTTGGCGGAAGAGATCGCGCGCGCCGATCAACACGAGCTGCCAGTCTGGCCGGCTGGTTGCGACGTGCGCCAACAGCGCAAAATCTATCTTCTCGTTCAGCGCGCCCGAATAGCCGATGCGCGGCCGCGGGATGGGAGGGGGGTGGTTGAGGTTGGGTTGAGGCTTCGGCTCATCCTTAGCCTTAGCCTTAACCTCCGCCTCCGCCTCCGCCAGGGGCGCGATGGGCCGATCGGCGGCCAGGCTGCGCTGGAAGCCTTCGTAGTCTACGGCGTTCGGGACCAGGCAGGTGTGCGGGTTGAAGGGACGCTTGCTGGCCAGCAGCGCCGGCGATGTGACGATCGTGAGATCGGCGCGACCGAGCACCGCGCGCTCTTGCTGCCGCGTGAGCGCCTGATGGTCGGCGTGCGTATAGGCGCTGTACTCGTCGGTCACGTGATAGACCAGCAGCTTCTCGCCGTATTGGCCGATCACATCGGCGTAGTACGGTCGCACGAGCCAGAGGATGGGCGGGACCGGGGCCCCGATCTGGCGCAGGGTGCGCGCCATGGCGCGGCGGCGCAGGGCCGCGGTCAGCCAGCCGCCGGTGAAGCGGCCCGCCACGGGCGCGTAGTAGGGGTCGTGGTAGATCCACAGGCCATGGGCGGCGCTCGATGACCGCTCGCTGTAGCGCCACGCCAGCGGTTGGCGCAGGTCAGCCAGCTTCAGCCGGCCTGTTCGCAAGTAGCGCAGCACGTCGGTATGATAGAGCCGCGGCTCGACGTAGAGCACGGTGTTGCGCCGCGCCAGCCGGGTCATGATCTGGTGCCGGTTGCGCCACAGCCCTTCCCACGGGTCAGGCGCCAGGCAGATGATCGTCTCGTCAGTCAGCATCTTCGATACCACCGTCGCAGATACGCAAATCCCGCGGCTACGGCTGCCCGCAGTCGAGCATCTGCAAGCCAGACCAGCGCGCCATAGAGGATCACCAACACAACGCCCGCGGCCAGCAACCGCCAGGCGGTCTTGGCCAGCGGCAGGAATGGATAGAGCCAATGGGCCAACAGACCCGCAACCAGCGCGGCCGCGAGAGTCGGTATCAAGATCCTGGCATAGGCGCGCCACGGGGCATCCACCACCTTGCCCACCAGGGTCGCCGAGATGACGAAATCCACCACCGCCACGATGGCCGACAGCCAGCTTACCCCGGTGATGCCCCACAGCTTCGTGACCGGGTAGAGGGTCGCCAGCATGGTCGCCAGCCGCCAGATGGCGATGGCGGTCAACCAATGCGGCTTGCCCATGGCGCGCAGGACGCTGCCCATGTTCGCGGCGATGGAACGCACGAAGCCATAGATCGCCAATAGCTGCAGCGGCGTGATGGCCGGCGCCCATTCCGGGCCATAGAGACCATAGATGAACTCAGGCGCGAACAGGATCGTGGCCGCCGCGATCGGCGCGGTCAACCAGGTCACGTAGTGCACGATCGTCATGTAATAGCGGGCGCGCGCCTCGGCCGCCTCGACCGCGCTGCTCGATAGCTTCGCCAGGGCCGGAAACATCACGCGCGTGAGCACGCTGGCGATCTGCGTGGCTGGCCGGTTGGACAGGTTGTAGGCGAAGCTGTAGAAGCCAAGCGCCGCATCGCCGGCATAGCGACCCACCACCGCATTGTCCACGTTGGTGATCAAGAAGATCAAGGTCTGAGAGCCGACGATGTGCTTGCCGTAGTGAAAAAGCTCACGCGCCAACTGCGGCCTGAAACGCAGCCGCGGCCGCCACGATGTGACGAACCAGACCAGCGCCGACGCCAGCGTCGTCCCAATCAACTGCCCCCAGACCAGGCTCCACACCCCCACCCCAGAAAGCGCCAGCGCGATCGCTGTCCCGCTGCCGATCGCATTGGCGGTCAGCTCTGGCAAAATCCGGCGGCGGAAGTTCAACTCCCGTTCCATCAGGATGGCCGGCACGCGGCCCACGCTCGAGATCAGGATCGTAAGCGCCAGGACGCGCAGGATCGGCGTCACGGCCGGCTCTCGGAAAAAGAGCGCCACCCACGGCGCCGCCAAAACCGCCGTCAAATAGACGACAAGACTGCTGGCGATGACCGTGACGAACGCGGTATGGCTGGCGTTCTCGACCTCGTCGCGGCGGTAGATCAGCGCGGCGTCGAAGCCGATGTTCTGAAAGTACTGGAGCGCGGCGATCGCCAGGCCGGCCATCCCCACCAGGCCGAGCGCAGCCGGTCCCAAAAGCTTGGCGACGATGAGGCTGGTGACCAGGGTCAACCCGCTGCCGAACAACTGCGATAGCGCCACCCAGAAGAGGCTGCTGGCGACCTGGCGCTTCAGGCTCACGCGCCTCCTCCTGGCCCGTCAGGCCTGCGGCGCCTGCCCTGGCGGATGGGCGAGGGAGGCGCAGCCCCAGACGGCCGTTTCCGTGCGACGACGATGAAGTCGCGCGCAAACAGAGCAGGCCAGCCCCGCGCCAGCCGCGTGTAGATGCGGGCCGGCAAGCCGCGGCGCAGAAACGCCGGATAGAGGCCGGCGACCCACAGGCTGGCGCTGCCGTCAGTATGCTCGATCGCCAGGCCGCGGCGGCCGAGCATCTCGGCCGTGTCTGGCAGCGTGAAGAAACGCAGGTGGAGCGCATCGGTCGGCGTGTTGGCGACATAGGGAAAGCGGCCTGCCAACAACCAGAGCCGCACGCGCCAGTGAGCTGTGTTCGGCAGCAACAGGATCAGCCGGCCGCCGGGCTTAAGGACGCGCGCCATCTCATCCAGCGCGTGCCCGCAGTCGAAGCGGTGCTCCAGTTGCGAATCGGACACGACGACGTCGAACTCGGCGTCGCCAAACGGCAGCGGGCCCGCGTCGATGTCGTGCTGCCGGGCGTCGACGCCCCTGGCGCGCGCCCTGGCGACCGCCACGGCCGAGAGATCGGTGGCGATGACGTGCGCTCCGCGGGCCTGCATCATCTCTGGCAGCCAGCCCGGCCCGCAATCCACCTGCAAGACCTGTTCGGCCGGCCGGATGAGCCGGGCGAGCAGCTCCAGGCGACTGCGATCTACGCGGTCCCCCTTGTCGCGCCAGTAGGCGTCGTAGAATGAAGCAAAATCCATATCTGTCAGGTCATTCCATAGACGCCGATCGCGCCTCTTAGTCGGGCCGCAGCACGAGCGGCAGATAGTAGCGCGGCACAGGCGTCATCGTCGGCGTAGCCGTCCCCGTCGGGGAGGCTGTCGCACTTGGCGAGGCCGTCACCGTCGGCGTAGGCGTCGCTGTGACTGTCGGCGTGGCCGTGGGCGCAGGCGCGAAGCCGAAAACGACCGTCGCCTGGCCTCCGGCCGTCACCTCGACGGCGATGGGGTTGCCAGCCGGCGTGGTTACATCGTAGCCTGGCGGCACATTGGCCTCCACCTGCCAGCCGCCGGCCAGCACGTTGTCGAAGGCAAAGCCGCCATCTGGGCCGGTGAGCACGTTGTCTTGAATCACGGCGTTACGCTTCAACCAGATCATCACATTCGGCTGGCCGCTCTCGGCCGCATCCTGGATGCCGTTCCGGTTGGCGTCCGCAAACACCAGCCCAGCGACCCGACCGGTGTTCGGAGTAGCTGTCGGTGAAGGCGTCGGGCTCGCGCTCGGCGTGGCGGTTGGCGTTGGCGTGGCGGTCGGCGTTGGCGTGGCAGTCGGCGTCAGGCTGGGAGTTGGCGTCGGCTCCTCTAACGTGTAGATGATGGTCAGCTTGGGCCTTTGGCCTGACTCGTAGTACTCAGCAGAAGCGATATAAAAGCCCTCGCTGCGCCGCGCATAGTCCGATGTGACGGGCGCAGAACGCAGTTGCAGCCCGTAGTTTCCGCTGGTCCGCCAGGCCTGGACGTAGTCATACACATCGAAGCCATAGAAGGCCGGGCCGCCAGACGGCAGGCCCAGGAGATAGCGATAGTCGCTCGGCGTCGCGGAGCGATCGGCCGGCGCAGCCTCGGCGCCAGCCTGGCCCCAGGCGGCGCCGGCGCTTGGCCGGTTCCAGGCCGCGGTGACGTGATCCCAGGCGCGGTTGACCCCGTAGACCTCCGTCAGCATCGCACGGTTGTTCCCGGTCGGGATGTCGGTGACATAGACGCTGAGCACCGCAAAGCGCACGTGGGCGTTCGCGGGCAACGCGGCCAGGTCGAACTGCAGCAGCGCCTTCTCGTTCGGCGTAGGCCCGGTGTGGTGAATCTGCATCTTGTTGTAGGTCACGCCATAGCTGGTATCGGGGAACCACCGGCTGAGCATGGTGTCGCGGGCTCCGGCATAGCCGTTCAGCCCGGCTTGCAGCCGCAGCGCCTGGTACGCCGGCGGCCGATCGCCCGCGACGATGCGATACATGAACGCGCCTTGCGGCAGCGGTACAGACAAGACGTCGCTCGTCGGCGTGGCGTAGGTCACTGTGAAGTCGCCCGTATCCTTGTTGATCCGCTCGATGGTGTACGCGCCCGCGGTCGGCAGGCCGATCTGCTCCAGGTAGAAAAGCAGATTGACCGTCAGATTCTGGGGCGGATAGGCGCCGTAGTTGTTCGAGCTGCCGGTGTCAGGTCGAAGATTCTCGGCGCTGACCAGGATGGCGCGCTTGTCGCGGTCATAGGCGGCGGCGGTGACGCGGGTGAAGTGCGCCTCGGTCTGCAAGGCGTGGTTCACCGGGTTCACGCTTACCGCGTCCGATGAGAGCCGCACCCCGATCCAGAAAACGCGTCCACTTTCGTCCAGGGTGAAGGTATTGTTCTGGGGCGCATCACTCGGCTGGCGTCGCAACGGGCTCAGCCAGTCCAGGATGCCCTCCACGCGGCCGGCCAGCGGCGCATCGTGGTTGCCGGAAAACCAGCGCAGATCGAGTTTATCCGGTGAGTTGTAGGCGACCTTGTAGTACATGTCCCACGCGAAGTGGGGATCTATCCTGGTGTCGCTCTGCATGTGGTTCAGCAGCAGCGGCAGGCGGCGGAAGTTCAGCGCGAACTCCTGGGGCGAGCGCCGGCTGTACTCGAAGCCATAGCGCGACGGATCGCGATAGGCCACCAGCGTATGCCCGGCCGCCTCGAACGCGCCGGTCTCGGCCTGGATCGCGGAGTTGATGCCGCCGTTGGGCGTGATGCCGGGCGGATTGCCCGCATAGGTGTCTGCATACCATTGCGTCAGGTCGGTGGGGCCGCTGTCAGAGACGACGCCGGCGAAGACGTGCGGCCAACGGCCGGCCGTCAGCAGCGCGGTCAGCCCGCCCATCGAATGCCCCACCAGGTAGATGCGAGAGGCATCCACGCTGTAGCTCGTCTTCACATGGTTGATGATGTCCATGATGTCGTACTGCGAAGCGCGCGACCCAAAGGTCTGCATACCGGTGCGGATGAACGGCGCGCCGTTCGAGCCGACCGCGAAGAAGCCTGAGTTCAGCTCGCCGTGGTAATCGGCTGCGGCCAGGAGCCAGCCGCGCGCCTCGGCGGCCGCGGCGAAGCCGGTCATGATCTCGGCGCCGGTGCTGTTATAGCCGTGGGCGACGACCAGGAGCGGGGCCGGCTGGGCGGCATCGTAACCCGCAGGGACGCGGATTTGCGTCCACGTGCCCTCATGGCGATAGGCCGCGACCGACTGGCTGCCGGGCCAGTTTAAGTAGTAAGAGCTCGGCACGGTGACCATCTCATAGCGCGGACCGCTCACCGACGGGCCGCCCACTTCGATCTGGATGCGGCTCAGGCCCCAGCTTTGATCCTGGATGACATCGGGGTGGATGGCGACCTGCACGGTGTTGGCGCCCTGGACCAGCCAGGCCGGGTCGAGCGGCCAGCGCAGCGGCGTCAGACCCGCGGACGCGGGCCGGCCTGCTTCCGGGAAGCCGCGGCAGACCGCCTCGCTGTTGCGCGTGCCCGTGGCCGCACCGACCAGCCGGCCGTTTACGTAGATGTTGTGGCCCCATTGGCTGAGCGCGTTGAACTCGTAGGCGACCAGGGTGGCTGTCACCGCCGCGCCGGTCCAGCGCAGCTCGACCGTATCGCTGATCGCGTAGGGGCCGCGTGGGTTGGCGCCGCCCAGATAGTCAATCCCTACGGGCAGGCAGCCGATCACAGACGAAGACGCGTAGCCGGCCGGGTTCATGCTCGCGGATGATTCGGCGACGCGCGCCATCAGGCCCCCGGCCGCCGCGATCACCAGGACGACCAGGGCGGCCATCGCCGGGATGTAGGCCGCCGGCTGGCCGAACCGGAGGATGCTGCGCCGGATGCACAACTGAAGGGACATCTTCTCAATCATCCTGCCCTGTAAACGGCCGGGCTGGCGTCTGGCGCGCTAACTGCGCCAGGTGCGGACTCTGCCGCCCTTGCTTCACCGTCACATACGCGTACTCCGACGCCAGTTTCAACCGCTCCAGGGCCGCGGCCACGCGGTTCAGCCCGAACCCGTACCCCGAAAACACGGGGCCGGGGATGACCGCTGCGACCGAGAAGCCCGCGGCCTCTAACTCGCTGCGCCACCGCGCCTGCCGAAAGCCGATCAGCTCGGCCCAGTTGCTCGATGCCGCGCCGTGCGGGATAGGCCACAGCAGCCGGCGCAGATAGCCGTAGCTCCGGGCCGTCACTTTGGGGTTGTTGCCCTCAGCGCAGTCTGTCTGCGTTCCCTCTGCGCGCGCGGCGCGTTTCTCCGAGTAGCGTTCGATGCGATCTATCGCCTGGTTGGGCCAGAAGAGCGCGATCTGACACAGCTTCCAAAAGACCGAGGGCATGACGTGGATCGCGACGCCGTCATCGCGCAGGATGCGATGGATGCCGGACAGCGCGGCCTGGGGCCGGGGCAGATGCTCTAGCATATTGGATGAAAAGACCAGATCGAACTCGCCTGCGCCGAACGTCTCCCCCACCTGCTCGGCGTCGCAGACGCGATAGGCGACCGCGGCCGTGTCAACGGCCTGAACGATGTTGAGCTGATAGTCGCTGACAACCAGGAAACAAACGTAACGCGTCAGCAGCGTGCTCTGAAAGCCATCGCCTGCGCCTAGTTCCAGCCCGCGGTCGAAGGCGTTTTCTTCGCACTGCCCGAAGATGCGCGCCAACTCCTCGCGGCGTATGGCGTGCAGGTGGGTATCCCAATCCGGCTTGATCCTCACGAAAATCCCCACGTGGCCCTATGGCAGGCGCACGATCGTGCGCCTGCCGTGGCGTGCAGTTTGGTAAAGCTAGAGTATAGCACCGCCGCCACTGAACGCCAAAACGCCCGGCCATCCGGCCGCGCCATGCCTCAAGAAGGCTCCACGACGAAGTCGCGCAAGACCAGAGGGAGGTAGTTGCGCCGGTATTTCGGCGTCGGCGTGGGCGTCCGGGTCGGCGTGGGCGTCACTGTCGGAGTCCTGCTCGGCGTGGATGTCAGCGTAGGCGTCGGCGACGGGGAGGCCGTGGCGCTCGCTGTCGGCGTGAGAGTGAACGTCTGCGTCGCGGTCGGCGTGGGTGTGGGCGCCAGCACGAGGGCGAACGCCAGGTCCAGCACGGTATCGGGCCCCAGATACACGGGAATCGGGTTGATGGTGTTGATCAGCTCGAACCCGGTCGGAACCTGGATGCCGACTGACCAGTAGCCGGGGTTCATCTGCATGAAGCTGAAGCGGCCGTTCGTATCGCTGAGCGTCTGAGCGAAGAGGGTATTGGCCGGCAGCTCCCGCAGCGACGCGGTGACGTTGGCGATGCCTGGCTCGCCGGCATCTTGCACCCAGTTGCGGTTCAGGTCCAGGAACACCGCGGCCTGGATGGCGCGGCTGCCGGGCACGCGTGTGGGGGTTGGCGTGCGCGTGGCCGTCGGCGTCGCGGTGCGCGTGGCGGTCGGCGTGCCCGTGCGCGTCGCCGTTGGCGTGGCGCTGGCGGTCGGCGAGTGAGTGGCAGTGGGCGATGGGCCGAACGTGGGCGTGAAGGTCGGCGTCGCGATCTCGACCATCGGGAAGGCCAGCTCGATGCGTGAGCCGGCCGAAACCCACCAGTTCGTCGGGTTCGTCAGGCCGGCGGTGGGCAAGAGCTGGAAGTTGGCGGGCAGCGCGATGTAGGTTGACCAGAGGCCCGGCTCCAGGTTCGCGAACTCGAAACGACCATTGGCGTCGGTGCGCGTGGTGCCGTAGATGACGGTGTTGCGCTGCAGATAGACCCACAGTTGTGCCAGCGTCGGCTCGCCCACATCCAGGAGCGCGTTGCGGTTGATGTCATTGAAGACCACGCCCGCGATTGCACCCAGACTGGGCGTAGCCGTCGGCGTCGCTGTGGCGGTTGGCGTCGGTGTGCGCGTCGGCGTGGCCGTGCTGGTGGCGGTGGCGGTGGGCGTCATAGACGGGGTCGCGGTGCGCGTACTGGTCGGCGTGACGGTGGGGGTGCGCGTCGGTCCCGGCGTGACGGTCGCCAGCGGCGCGCTGCCGTCGTAGCACCAGATACGGCCGGCCCAGTCAATCACGAAGACGTCATTCATGGCGAACACGTGCAGGTCCATCAGGTCATCGCCGGTGAAGGATAGGAGCTGCACCCAGTTCTGGCCATCGGTCGTGCGGAAGATCACCCCGCGATCCCCGATCGCATAGCCCTGCTGAGCGTCGGCCATGCGGATGCGGTTGAAGCTGACGGCCGATGAGATGTCGGGTCCCTGGCGCTGCCAGTTTTGCCCGCCATTGGTCGTGTAGTTGATCAGGCCATTGGCGCCGGCGACCCAACAGGTGTTGGCGCTCGTGCAGGCGACCCCCTGATAGTAGGCCGAGGTTTCGCCGGTCGAACGTTGCAGCCAGGTCAGGCCGTTGTCGGTGGTGCGATAGACGGCCGGGCCGCCGGCTGCGCTGTAGCAACTGCCGGCGACGGGACAGGCGAAGTCTGTCTGGTCGTAGCACCCACCCGCCTCGATCAGGTAGAAGTCCACGCCGTTCTCGCTGCGCAGTATGCGGCTGCACCCGCCGCCGATCAGCACCGTGTTGCCCACGCCGGTCCACTGAGCCGACATCAAGAAGCCGCCATAACCCGGCACGTTGTTGCCGCCATACCAGGACGCGCCGCCATCGGTCGTCAGCAAGATCGCGCCGTAGCGCCCGGCCGCCCAACAGATCGCGGCGTCCTTGCAGTCCAGGCCATCCATCCAGGACAGGGTGCTCAGCGTCTGAGCGGTCCAGCTCAGGCCGCCATTGGTGGTCTTCACCAGCGTGGCCGGCCCGGCGGCATTCCAGTCTGGGCCAGGCCCGCCCACCGCATAGCCGGTGCTGCGGCCGGCAAAGTGAATATCGCGCCAATAGACGCCGGGCTGCTGATGAACGATCTGCCAGCCATTGACCACCTGGAAGGTCGGCGTTGCGGTCGGCGTCGCCGTGGCTGTGTGAGTAGGCGTCAGCGTCGAAGTCGGCGTAGGCGTGACCGACGGCGTATTGGTCCTTGTGGCGGTCGGCGTCCCCGTCGGGGAGGCTGTCGCACTCGCCGAGGGGGTATTGGTTGTTGTCGCTGTATGAGTCACGGTTGCGGTAGGGGTCGCTGTGGGCGTGGGCGTGGACGTCTCGGTTGGCGTGGGCGTCACGGTGGCGGTGGGCGTCGGCGTTGGCGTGGACGTCTCCGTTGGAGTAGGCGTTGCGGTGATGGTCGGCGTCGGCGTAGGCATTTCGGTCGGTGTAGACGTGGCTGTAGCTGTCGGCGTCGGCGTATCCTCTTGCACCAGAGCAAACGTCACCGTGACGATCGTGTCGGCGTCCAGCGTGACCAGCGTGGGATTCGCAGGTGCGATGACCCGCATGTAGGGCGGCGGCTGGATGCCGACGCTCCAGTCGCCCGGATTCATCTCGGTGAACTCCCACTCGCCCCCAGCATCGGTGAGGGCCCGACTGCGCAGCCAGCCGGCCGGGACGGTGCGCAGCTCGACCACGACATCGGCCAGGCCGGCCTCGCTGACGTCTTGCTGGCCGTCCCGATTCGCGTCGTGAAACGCGACGACATGGATGGCGCGGTCGCCGGGCACGCGCGTCGGCGTCTCGGTAGGGGTCTGCGTGATCGTCGGCGTTGCGGTGACTGTCGCTGTCAGTGTGGGCGTCGGCGTCGCAGTGTCGGTCGGCGTCGGGGTATGAGTCGCTGTTGGCGTCGGTGTGACCGTTGGCGTCGGGGTAGCGGTTTCCGTCGGCGTCGGCGTGACGGTCACACTGGGCGTCGGCGTCGCAGTTTCCGTCGGCGTCGTGGTGGGCGTCGCTGTCGGCGTCAGCGTAGCAGTGGGCATTGGCGTGGCAGTCACGCTGGGCGTCGGCGTCGCAGTCGCTGTCGGCGTCGTAGTAGGCGTCGCTGTCGGCGTGAGGGTGGCGGTGGGCGTCGCAGTGGCCGCCGCGCTGGCGGTGTAGCGCCAAATCTTGCCCTGCCAATCCGCAATAAAGAAGTCTGCCATCGAGAGGATCGCCAGGCCGTCGATCTCCGCGGTCGTGGGCGAGGAAAACGCGGTCCAGGTCTGGCCGTCGTCGGTGCGGTAGATGGCGCCAGGGTCGCCCACCGCGTAGCCGTGCGTTGCATCCAACATGCGCACCCTGATGAGGGTGGAGGTTGAGGCGGCGCCACTCTGCGATTGCCAGCTATTGCCGCCATCGCGCGTGACCCGGATGTTGCCGTAGCGGCCCACGGTCCAGCAGGTGCTCGTGGAGGTGCAGTCTATGCTGTAGTATTGCACGCCCCCGGTAGAGGCGACCCGCGGCCAGTTCCGGCCGTTGTCAGTGGACTTGTAGAACGCCTTGCCGGTGGAATAGCAGAGGCCCGCGCCAGGACAACTGATCTCCCACTGGACGTAGCATGCGTCCACATTGACGATGCTGAAGTTCCAGCCGTCCTCGGCGCGCAAGAAGCTGGCGCTTTCGTTGCACGTCGCGCCCACCATGAGCGTATTGCCGACGCCGGTCCATTCCACCGAGTAGAGATAACCGCCATAGACTGCGGTGTTAGCCTGTTGCCACGATGCGCCGCCATCTGTCGTGCGGAAGACCTGGCCGAACCGGCCTGCGACCCAACAGGTTGTGGGGTTCTTGCAGCCAAAGCCGCTCATCCAGCCGTTGGCCGAAACGGGAAGCTGCGTCCAGTTCTGTCCGCCGTCCGTGGTCTTCACCACCACGCCAGGCCCCTCGACGCCGTAGTCGGGGCCGCCGATCGCGTAGCCGGTGGAGGCGCTGACGAAGTAGAGGTTGCGCCACGAGACGCCTGGGGCATCATAGACTTTCGTCCATGCGGCCATCGGCGCGGCGAGAGACGCCGGCGCGGAGCCTGGAGGCGCGGCCAGACGCGTTGAGACGCCATCGTCGGGCGCTGGAGCATTCCCAGCCCTGACCAGGATGGCATTGGCTGTCACGGCTGCGAGCAGGACCATGCAGATCGAGCCGAGGAGCAAACCGTGTAACAGCCGTCCGCGCGCCGGCCGGCGGCCCGCGACCAGCAGATGACCGAACCAACGGTAGGCGCGTCGAAGCGGAGTCAGCTTGCGGGTCACTTGAATTCTCCAGTGGGCAGACTCAGACATTATGGAAATGAGTATACGCCATCGCCATGAACATAGGATGAACAATCGGCGCGGGGGAGTGTTAAAGTTTCGTCACGCGCACAACCCAGCAAGTGCCAGGCAATTCGGAAGCGCCTGGCACTTGGTGGGAGACACTTGGTGGGCGATTCTCAGCGCGGCGTGACCGGGAAGTACCACCGCAGATAGGCGCGCAGCCCGAAGTCCGCCTCGGCCCTGGCGTTGGCTTTCACCACCACCTCGCGCTCAGGCCCGGCCGCAACGAAGTAGCCGGCCGGCAGCCCGATGCTGACGGTGTAGACGCCCGGCTGCCGGTCTGGGAACGCGTAGCGACCCGCGGCATCGGTGTGCGTCGTGACTTCACCGTCCAGTGGGCGAGGACCGCGCAACGCCACCGCGACCGCCGCCAGGGCCGGCTCATCCTCGCTCCACAGCCCATCGCCGTCCCGATCCTCGAAGACCACCCCGGCCGCAGTTCCCACGCTCGGCGTCGAGGTGGCAGTCGGCGTCGGCGTGTTCGTAGCCGTAGCCGTCGGCGTGGGTGTAGAGGTTTCGGTGGGCGTCGGCGTCGGCGTGTTCGTAGCCGTAGCCGTCGGCGTGGGTGTAGAGGTTTCGGTGGGCGTCGGCGTCGGCGTATGCGTGGCCGTAGCCGTAGCCGTCGGCGTGGGCGTCTCGGTTGGCGTGTTGGTCGGCGTCGGCGTCGCAGTAGGCGTCGGCGTCGCAGTAGGCGTCGGCGTTGCGGTAGGAGTCGGTGTGCTGGTGGGCGTTGGCGTCACGGTGGGCGTCGGCGTGCTCGTCGGCGTCGGGGTCACGCTGGGCGTCGGCGTGATCTCGCTGCCCGTGGCCAGGATCAGGGTCAGCACGGGACGCCACTTCTCCTCCCAGTGATCGCTCGACGCGAACCAGAAGCCCTGCTTGCCGGCCACGCCCTCGCCGCTCTCCGGCGCGGCGCGCAGCATCAGGCCATGATTGCTGGCCGGGTTGGCCACCCAGCCGGCCACGATGTCCGTCACGTCCCAGCCCCAAAAGCGGGTGATGTCTTCATTGACCACCCCGCGCCAGTCGGTCGTCGTAGCCGACCGGTCGGCCGACACACCCTCTGCGCCGGGCTGGGCCCAGTTCTGGCCGTTGCGCGGCTGATACCAGTTGGCCTGCACCTCGTCCCAGGAGCGATTCATCGGATAGACATAGATCGGGATCGTGTTGCCGCTGCCCTGGGTGAAGTAGAGGCTGAGCACTGCCGATCGGATGCGCGCATTCGCCGGCACGCTGCTCAGGTCGAAGCGCAACAGCGACTTGGAGATCGGCGTGCTGACTTCGTGGCGCACCTCTAGCTGGGTCCAACCGCCGTGCGAACCGGTGTCATCGGGCGGCCAACCTTTGAGCATGGTATCGGTCACACCGGTGTAGCCCGTCTGTCCCTTGCGAAAGACGCGCGTCGAGGTTAGCGGCAGCGCGTTGGTCGCCGTGACCTGCAGCCGATGGCCGCCTTTGGCGATGGGCCAGCGCAGCACGCCGTTGACGCCTGCGGCGAACGTGCTGGTGTAGACTCCCGTGTCTTTGTTGGTCTGCTCGATCAGATAGACGCCGTTGGGCGAAAGCCCGAGCTGCGTCAGGTTCAGCGTCAGCGTGACCGCAGCGCCGGCCGGCAACGTGTTGTCCTCGTATTGTACCAGGATCGTCTTGGTTGCCGAGATGTAGTTGGCGCTCCAGACCGAGACGAAGTGCGCCAGGTTCGGATCGGCCGAAGCCTCCATCCCCAGCCACCAGACCTGCCCCGTACGCTCCAGCCGCCACGGGTTGGAGGCCGGCGTGTAGCCGGCCGGCCGCTGGGAGGCGCTCAGCCAGTTCAACGTATGGTTGGCGAAGTCGGGCAGCCGATCATCGTGATCGCCCGGATAGTATTGGCGTTCGAGGCGCGCCGGTCCGAACGGCTGGATCGCCCAATACATGTCCTCCGCGTGATGGATGTGGACGATCTCATCGCTCTGGGCGTGGAGGATCAGCAGCGGCACGTGCTTGAGGTTGGCCGCGAACTTCACCGGGCTGCGCCGATAGTACTCATGCGGCGCCTGTGATGGTCGCCGCGGCGCAAAGAGGAGGTGATACGGCTCGCTGTACGCGCCGCACTCGCGACGCATCGCTTCGTTGAGCGCCGGATTGGGCGTGTCGCACGGTTCGGGCGGATAGCTGCAGATGGAACGGGTATCGTATTCCCACCGCTCCAGATCGCTTGGGCCGCTGTCGGCGACGACCCCGGCAAAGAGATGGGGCCAGTGGGCCGCGGTGAGATAGGCAGTGAGCGCGCCCATGCCGTAGCCGACGAGATAGACGCGCGTCTCATCTATATCATAGTTGGCCTTCATGTAGGCCAGCGTGTCAATCACATCCCACTGCGACGCAGGCGCACCCATCACCTCGGCGCCGGTGTTGGGCGCATTGTTGACCTCGCCGTGCATCTCGGGCGCAGCCAGCAGCCAGCCGCGGGCCTCGGCCGCGGCTGCGTAGTCGGCGATGGCGTGGCTGCGGGTCTGGTTGAAATCGTGCAGCGCGATGACGAGCGGCGTCGCCGCGCCGGGCCGATAAGCGGACGGTACCTGGATGCGGATTTGGGTCCCCTGGTTGGCGTAGCCTTCCCAGTTGTTGAAGTAGCTGCTCGCTGCGATCACCTCGCGGATGTTCTCCGGCGGCACGATGGTGGCGGTCGGCGTCGGCGTGACCGTGGGTGTGCCTGGCGCTTGATAGTAGCGCCAGATGTTGCCGGCCCAGTCGGTCACGAAGAAGTCGTTCATGCTGCGCACATAAAGGCCCGACAGCTCGGCGGTCGTCGGCGTGGAAAAAGCGGTCCAGGTCAGGCCGTTCGTGGTGCGATAGATCACCCCGCCGTCGCCGATGGCGTAGCCCTGGGTAGGCGAGATCATGCGGATGCGCATGATGCTCTGGCGGCCCGTGTTGAGCTGTTCGGTCCAGGTCCAGCCGCCGTCTATCGTGCGGAAGATTTCGCCGTGTTCGCCGCCCACCCAACAGGTCCTGTGATCGGTGCACGAGATGGTGTAACGTTTGCCCCAGCCGGCTACCTGGTGAGTCCAGTTGACGCCGTTGTCATACGAACGGTAGACCGCGGCGTTGTTGGCGGCCGAGAAGCACTTGCCCGGCAGCGGACAACTGATGTCCCATTGCACATAGCAAGCGTCCACCTTCACCGCGTCGAAGTTGAAGCCATCCGCCGCGCGCAGGAAGTTGCCCACATCGTTACACGTCGCGCCGGCCAGGATCGTGTCGCCGTCGCCGGTGCCGGTCACCGAGTAGAGCCAGCCGCCGTAGGATGTCAGCTTGTTTGCATCCTGCCACGAACTGCCGGCGTTGGTTGTGCGCCGGATCAACCCGGAACGGCCTGTGATCCAACACGTGTTCTCGTCTTTGCAATAGACCCCGCGTAACCAGCCGGGCGTCTCGGTCGCCAGCATCTGCCAGGATGCGCCGCCATCGGTCGTTTTCAGGATTTTGCCGGCGCCGCCGCTCTCCCAGGTCGGCGGTCCCCCGACCGCAAAACCGATATTCGAGGCCGGCGACGAAAAATGGATGTCGCGCCAGCCGAAGGCTGCGTTGCTATGGACAGCCTGCCAGCCGGCAGGCAGGGCTGCTGCGCCGCTCGCCTGGTCTCCAACGGCCGTTGGGCTGCTGGAAGCCGCCGGGTAGGCGACGAGCGGCAGGGCCGCCAGGGCGACCAGCACGATGGCGGTCAGCCAGTGCAATATGCCCCGGCGTGAAATGGTTCGCTTGAACATGCAGTACTCCTCGATAAGGTATGGTCTCGCATTCTTTGCGCCCTTTGCGGCTTTTGCGTGAGGCCAGCGGGGCTGTCTTCAGGACGGCAGTCCATCTTCACGCCGAGCGCACGCCGAGCGGCCGCGCGGGCGCGCCCGCGACGATGGTCTCGACCGGCACATCGCGCGTGACCACCGCGCCCGCGCCGATCACCGCGCCCGCGCCGATCGTGACGCCGTCCAACACGATCGCGCCGTAGCCCAGCCACGCGCCGTCGGCCACCACGATGTCGCCATTGCTCCACACCGGCTGCTCGGCGATGGCTTGCCCTGCGGCGAAGCCGTGCTCATACGAATAGAACGCACACGCGGGCGCGATCTGCACCCCCTGGCCGATGCGGATGTCCTGAACAAAGGCGGTGAACTGGCAGTTGGGCTGGATGTGACACCCGGCGCCGATCTCGACGCTGGCGCCCAACCCGATCTCGATGATCACCCCGCGATACAGGTGCACGGCGTCGCCGAGCGATACATGTCCCCCATCCCCGCGATCGTAGATCACGACATCGTCGTCAATGTAGCAGTGGCGGCCCAGTCGCAGGTCGCGGCAGAGGATCTGTGCGCGCGGGGAAACGTAACCGGCCGGCGTCCTGCGCGCCAGGCTGCGCTTGCCCTTGTAGGGCGGCGCGGCCCACGTCGCCAGTCGCGTCGCCAGCCGGCCGAGCGGCCTTCGCCCCGCACGGGACATCCAAAAGGTTAGCCAGAGATCTCGAAAGGTTGACATGGTGGTGCGTCAAGCGTGAAACGTGAAGCGTGAAACGTCAAACGTGAAGCGTCAAACGTGAGACGTGAGACGTCAATCGCAAATCGGCAATCCAAAATCGGCAATCCAAAATCCAAAGTCCGCAATCATCCCTCAAACCACGCCACGGCTGCTGCGAAGGCCTGGCGCAAGTCAGATTGCGGCAAGCCCAGCTCCAGGATGGCGCGGGTCGGGTCGGCGGTCAGCGCGGGCGGCAGAGCGGCTCCGGCGGTCGGCGGCGATCCGCCTGACGCTCGTCGCGCCGGCGCGACGATGGGCCGGCCGGCGGCCTCTGCGACCAGCCGCAGAAAGGCGGTCTGGCTCAGGTTGCCCTCGCGATGGCCCAGGATATAGGTTCGCCCTGGCTGGCCGCGCACAGCCGCCAGCAGATGGCCTGCGGCCGCGTCTTGCACCGGGATAAAGTTGATCCCGCCGGCGGGATAGGGCAGCAGCTCGCCAGCCAGCGCCGCGATGATGCGCCGCCCTGTGGCCGTCGGCCGGCGGTCGCCTGAACCCACAGGCGCGGTGGGGCTGACGATCACCACCTCCAGGCCAACCTCGTTCCAGTCACGGCCGATCAGCTCGCCCAGGTATTTGGAGCGGACATAGTGGCTGGCCCCATTCCACAGGTTGAATGACGTGTTCTCATCGGGCAGCGCGGCCGGATGTGCAGGCCGGCCGACCGTGCCGATGGTGCTGGTGTGCACCACCCGGCGCACGCCGGCCGCCGCGCAAGCGGCCAGAAGGGCGCTCGTGGCGCTGACGTTGACGGCATACAACGCATCGGCCTGGTCTGAGCCCCCATACAGCGCCGCGATGTGAAAGCAAAGATCGCACCCGTGCAGCGCATCGAGCCAGGGGCGGGGCTCGCGCAGATCGCCGCGGACGATCTCGACCGGCAGATCGTCCAGCGCGGCCAAAGAACTGCCCGGCCGCGCCAGCGCCGTGACCCGTGCGCCCGCGTCCACCAGCGCCCGCGCCACGTGGCCCCCCACGAAGCCCGCGCCCCCGGTGAGAAACACCCGTGTCCCCGCCAGCGAGATGGTCGCCGTGGGGGGGTGAAGGAGCGGTGCGACGGAGCGCGGCCGCGTCTCCTCCTCGTCTTCTCTGGCCGTCTCCGCCGCTCCTGCTGCACGCGCCAGCCGACGCCACGCGCGGCGTAAGATGCCCCCCCCCTGCGGCTGCTGCACGCGCGCCAGCTCGGCCAGCGCATCGTCGGGCACGATCGCTGACGGCCCCGGCAGCCCGGTCGCAGGATGATGCTGATAGGGCTTAGCGTGCACCCGACATTGCGCCGGCAGGCCAGCCACGATCTCTCGCGTGGCCGCGAGCGAGGCGGCGTCTTGTCCTGGCAGGCCGGCCATCACGAACACCTGGCAGACGACCCCCAGCCTGCTGCACGTGCGCGCAACGCGTTGGCTCTCCGCAATGGCCCGGCCCGCGGCCGTCAGGTCGGCCGCGCGGCCGATGCGCTGCAGCAGAACCGGATCGCCGCTTTCCAGCCCGATCTTCACGGCCGTGCAGCCGGCCGCGGCCAGCAGGCGCAGCAAGGCATCGTCGAAGTGCTCGGGCCGCGATTCGCAGGCGAAGCTGAGCTTTAGCCCGCGCGTCAGGATGCCGTGGCAGATAGCCGCTGCCCTCTCCCGATCGTGAGCGAAGACCGGGTCGCGCACCTGAATGCGGAGGCCCGCTGCTCCGTCGCCGGTCGCCGCCTGCGCCGTCTCGACCAGCCAGGCCAGCTCGGCCACGGCGCGTTCGGCCGATTGGCTGCGGAAGGCGCGGCCTTGCGTGACCGCATAGCCGCAATACGCGCACCCGGCCGGACAGCCGCGGCTGCTGAGCAGCGACGCCGCCGCGTAAGGACGCCAGGGCGCCAAATCCCAGGCGGGAAAGGGCAGGCTGTCCAGGTCGGTGAGCAGACCAGCCGCATCGTAGCGTCCGGGCCGGAGAGCCCGCGCGCCGATCGCGCCGGCTAGCGCGCCGGCCGCCAGCCGTTGGACCGCCTCGGCGAACGCGGCCTCCGGCTCGCCGAGCAGCGCAGCATCGGCCAGTTCTTCTGCCAGCCACGCCTGGGCCACGAAATGCGCAGCCGGCCCGAACAGCAGCACCTTACGCCTGATGCGCGCCTGACGCAGCAAGCGCAGCAGATGCTCATCTGCGTGCGCGGTCCCATGACTCACCAGCACGGCCAGCACATCGGCCGGGCTGGCGACCAGACGCATCGCCGCAGCCGGCGCAGAGAGCTCGTGCGCCACCGCATCGAGCGCGGTCGCCTCCAGGCCGGCCGCGCGCGCGGCGGCCGCGCAACTCGCCAGCAGGTGGGGGGGATAGATGAAGGGCCTGCGGGGATCGGCGGCCAGCCAGCGGCCAGGCGTCACCGCGCCCATGCCAGAGGTAGCCTCGTGATGCGCGGTCGCCTCGCCGAAACCGGGGCTGGCGGTCAAGAGAACGGCTGGACCGCTCATGGCGCAGCTTCGAGGCCGGATCGCTCACGGCCGTGGGCTGCGCCTTTGCCCATCGGAACGGCGCCGCCCCCCAGGGGAACTGTCGTCTCGCGCCACGCCAGCGCCAGACCGACGAGCGTGACGGGGATGACCTCGACCATGTGCACCAGGAGGATCGCGCTGAAGGCTTCAGCTGCGGGGATCCCCAATGTGGTCAAGACGGCCACGCCGGCAAACTCGAAAGTGCCCACGTAGGCTGGGGCCGAAGGGATGATCAGGCTCAGGCCCACGGCCGAGACCGTGAAGAGGCTCGCGCCGACCCCCAGGGGCAGATCGAACGCCCGAAAGACCCAATAGAACTCGAAGGCGCTGGAAATCCAGCCCAGGAGAGTGATCACGGCCGCGCCGCCAAACAGACGCGGATCGCGCACAGCCTCCAGCCCGGCCAGGAAGTGTTCCAGCAGGCCCAGCGGCCGGCTGGTCCAGGCGAAGCGCCCGATCCAGCGCTGTAGCCAGCCGACAAGCCAGCCTCGCAGCGCCAACATGCTGACCAGAGCGATCAACGCGGCCACGAAGACCAGGGTAACCAGGGGCAGCCCGGCCGATAGCCAGGGAGGACGCGGGAGGAACTGGGTCGTGATGACCATGATGCCGACAATGCCCAGCCCATCCAACACCCCCTCGGCTGCCACGCTGCCCAGCCCGGCGCTAGCGCCCCCGGTCCGTCCCAATCGCCGGCCCAGCACGGTTGCGCGCAGCACGTCGCCCAGCCGCGCGGTCAACAGCATGTTGCCCATGTGACCGATGACCACCGCAGGGTAGAGCTGTCGCCATGAGACTACTCTGACCGGCCGCAGGATCAAGCTCCAACGCCACGCACGAATCGCCACGCTGACGAAATAGGTCGCGATTGCGGGGATCAAGAACCCCAGTTGCGCCTGCGCCAACGCCACGCGCACCTGGGCTACATCCACCTGACGCACAGTCAACCAGAGAAACAAACCGCTGACTGCCAACCCCAGGACGATCCGCGCCGCGCTCTTCAGACTGAGTCCGCGCAAGCTCACACGTGAGATCCAGGCCATAGACGCTATGCCGCCCCCCGCCTCAATTCGAAACCTCGTGCATCATCTCTAACACGCTCAGGCGGCCGGCATCGGTGTCGGTTCCCATCATGCGCGCCAGTTCAGCCACGCGCGACTCGCCATCCAGCTTCTGCACGCCGGTCAACGTCCGGCCGCCGGTCACACGCTTGGCCACATGGAAGTGCACGTCGCCATGCGCAGCCAGTTGCGGCAGGTGGGTGATGCAAAGCACCTGGTGCGAAGGCCGGTTGTTGACCGACGCCGGCCGACCAGCGACCGCCGACGGCTGACTTTCTGTCCCCCCCGGCTCCGCCAGCCTCTCCTGGACGACAGGCCAGGGGAAAGGCTGACCCCCCTGGCTCTGCCAGCCTGTCCTGGACGACAGGCCAGGAGACATGCTGACCTCTGACTCCTGACCCCTGGCCCCTGGCCCCTGACCCCTGACCCCTGTCTCCCCTGGCTTCGCCAGGACAGGCTGCCCCCTGGCCAGCCCCCGCAGCTTCTTGCCGACGGTTGCGCCCACGCGGCCGCCGATGCCCTGGTCAATCTCGTCGAAGATCAGCGTGGGGGTCTCGTCGGCGCGGCCGAGGACGGTCTTGAGCGCCAGCATCAGGCGCGAGGTTTCGCCGCCAGAGGCCACCTTAGCCAACGGACGGAGCGGCTCGCCGGGATTGGCGGAGACGAGAAAAACAACGTGGTCCAGGCCATCTGCATGGAAGGCATAGCGGCCCTCGTGCTCGCCGACAGCCGCGGCATCGCTGGCGGCCACGAACGCGCCGGTCGGATCGGCCGTCCAGGCGACCTGCACGGCAAAGGTCGCGCCCTGCATCTGCAAATCGTCGAGCTCGATCTCGATCGCGCGCGCCATGCGCTCGCCGGCCGCGCGCCGCGATGCGGATAGCGCGGCCCCGGCCGCGCCGATCTCCGTCAGAAGCTGCGTCTCTTCGGCCTCCAGATCCGCAATGCGCTCCTCGGCGTGGGTGATGGTCTCCAATTCCGCAGCGGCGCGCTCGGCGTAGGCCAACACGTCAGCGATCGAGTCGCCGTATTTGCGCTGCAGGCTGTGGATGAGGTGCAGCCGTTCCTCCACCTGTTGGAGACGGCGCGGGTTGAACTCGATCTCATCGCGGTAACGGCCCAGATCGCGCGCCAGGTCATCCAGCAGGGCGATAGCCTCGGCCAACTGCTCGCCGAACCGGCCAATCTGCGGATCCACGCGCGCCAGGCGGGCCAGAGCGTGTTCTGTCGCGCCCAGGGCGTCGAGCGCGCCGCCTTGGGCCGCGCCTTCGCCCATCGGCCCGGCGGCGCCCTCTTGTAGCAGTTGCAGCGCCTCGCTGCTCAGCTCGGCCAACTGCTCGGCGTTGGCCAGACGCCGGCGTTCGCTCTCGAGCTCCTCTTGTTCGCCGGGCTTGAGTCGCGCGGCGTGGATTTCCTGCACCTGGTACGTCAGCAGGTCAATGCGCCGCGCCCGCTCGCGCTCATCCTGGCGTAGCGCTTCCAGATGGCGGCGCACGCTGCGCACACGCTGCACCAGCTCGGCCAGCGCAGACCTTGCGGCCTCCAACCCTGCGTAGCGATCGAGCAGGGCGATGTGCTCGCGCTCGCGCAAAAGCGACAGGTGTTCACCCTGGCCGTGGACATCCACCAGCAGCCCGCCGATGTCGCCCAGGACGCTGTTGGCCACAGCCCGACCGTTGACGCGCGCCACCGAGCGGCCGGTCGCCCGCACCTCGCGGGCCAGGATCAGCACGCCGGGCTGATCCCCTTCCAGCCCCTGCTCGGCCAATAGCGGGGCCGTGCGGGCGGCGGCGGCCGGGTCGAGTTGGAACACCCCCTCGACCTCCGCGCGGTCGGCGCCCCCGCGCACGATCTCCGGCGAGGCGCGATCGCCCAATAACAGCCCGACCGCGTCAATGATGATGGACTTGCCCGCGCCGGTCTCGCCCGTCAGCACGTTGAAGCCGGGGCCGAGGACCAGGTCGAGCCCTTCGATGATCGCCAGATCGCGAATGCGCAGCTCAGATAGCATGGCGTGGATTGTACTCGAAAAACGACCTCCGTGCAATACGGAAGGCCCCCGCACCCAGAAACAGACCTGTCAGGTCTTTGATCCGCGCCCCCTTCACGCTCCAGACACTATCGCCCGCATCCGCGCCGCAACCTCCGCCCCGGCGGACGGGTCGCCCCGGTAGGCGTTGTACGCCAGGTGGTCCAGCCCGATGTGCAGATAGCACGCCAGCAGTCTGGCCTCTTTATCCGCCGGCGCGTAGCCCACTTCACGCCAGCGCCGCTCCAGCTCCGATCTCAGGCAGCGGATGTCCAGTTCGGGATACCAGGACGCCCAAAACTCGAACCACGCCAGGTCGTAGAGGTGATCGCCGTAGAGCGAACAGCCCCAGTCGAAAACAGCCGTGATCCGGCCACCGTCTACCAGGACGTTGCGGTTGATCAGGTCGCAGTGCAGCAGGCAGCGGGGAACCGCATCGCTCACCACCTGTTTGAGCAGCCCAAAACCCCAGGTGAACGCCGCATCGCCCCCAGGCGAGTTCGCCAGTCGTGCGCGCCAGCCGTGGGTGCGGCGATCCGGGGTATCTTCACCCACCGCCAACAGATGGGCCGACCAACTGGCGCAGGGCGCTTGACCTTCGCTGCCCCAACCGCCGAAGCCTGATTTAGAAGATAGATCGGCCGTGCGCATCGCCTCGAGGGCCGCTACGATGGATGGGACGACGGCGAGCCATTCGGTAGAGCTGAGATTCTCCAGCGGGACGCCGTGCACTCGCCGAGAGATGGCGAAATAGCCGTCGAAGGCGTCTCCAACCGCGAGCACAGGGGGGATCGGCAAATCCGGTGTGGCGAAGGCGGCAGCCAGTTGATCCTTGCGGAAGTCGTCCACGTAGCGGCCAAACCGGATTACCAGTTCCTCATCGCCGCGGCGAAAGCCGAAGCAGCGCGACCAGGCGCCCTCCCCGATGAGTGCAACCCCGGTCGGCGCCGCGCCGAAATAGCCCGCCAGGAAGTCCCGCGCCTGGCGGATGGTGGGTTCTGGTGTGTCCATCATCTCAAACCGGCACCGGGTTGCGCGCTCGAAAGCCGTGTTGATGCCAGTAGGGGTAGGGCGGCGTTTTGGCGCTGGCTGCGTCCAGGCGGCCGACCTGCTCCGGCGTCAACGCCCAACCGACCGCGGCCAGATTCTCGCTCAACTGCGCCTCATTGCGCGCGCCGATGATGACGGTCGCCACGGACGGCCGGCGCAGCAGCCAGTTGAGCGCCACCTGCGGCACGCTCTTGCCAGTTTCCCCCGCCACTTCATCCAGCGCATCCACCACCCGGTAGAGGTATTCTTCGCCAACCGGCGGTCCACTCTCCGCCACCGGCTTGCTGCGCAGCCGGCTGATTTCGGGCAGCGCCGCGCCGCGGCGGATTTTGCCGGTCAGCCGGCCCCACCCCAGCGGGCTCCAGACGACCGCGCCGACCTTCTGATCGAGCGCCAGCGGCATCAGCTCCCACTCGTAGTCGCGGCCGATCAGCGAGTAGTAGGCCTGGTGCGCCACATAGCGCGGCAGCCCGTAGCGGTCCGAGGCCGCCAGCGATTTCATCAGGTGCCAGCCAGAGAAGTTCGAGCAGCCGATGTAGCGGATTTTGCCCGCGGCCACCAAGTCATCGAGCGTGTGCAGCACTTCCTCAACCGGGGTCAGTGCGTCGAAGCCGTGCAACTGGTAGAGGTCAATGAAGTCGGTTCCCAGCCGGCGCAGGCTCCCCTCGACCGCCCGGATCAAGTGATGGCGCGAGGAGCCGACATCGTTCGGCCCTGGCCCACTGCGAAAAGTCCCTTTGGTCGAGATGATGACTTGGTCGCGGCGGCCGCGGATCGCCTGCCCCAGGATCTCCTCGGCCAGGCCGCCTGAATAGACATCGGCCGAGTCGAACATGGTAAGGCCGGCCTCCAGGCAGATGTCGACCAGCCGCGTGGCTTCCGCCACATCGGCCCCGCCCCAGGCTCGGAAGAACTCGCCCCGGCCGCCAAACGTGCCTGTGCCCAGGCAGAGCGCCGGGACCATGAACCCCGATCCGCCAAGCTGTCTGTATTCCATTGGGTTGTTCCTCCATACGAGCGTCAAGCCGCTTTTTGGCCCCACGGCCACGAACGCCAGCGCACCACGCGCGGCGACGACGGATTCCACGTCTTGGCGTAACTGCTGTAGGCTGTCCGCAGGTTCTCCGGCGGCGTCTCCACCCCTGTGACGTTGCTCGTCATCAGAAAGAGCCCCTTGCCTCCGTCGGTGACGTCGAGGAAGTAGTCCACCTCATCGCGCACATCTTCTGGCGCGCCAAACGGCAGGGTGCGCGAGACGCTGAGGCCCGCAAAGAAGAGCATCTCCTCGCCGAGCCGGCTGCGGCGCTTGCGCAGGTCGTAGGGATCCACGCCCAACTCGTACTGGAATCCCTGGAAGCCGCTGAAGCCGATGGCGATGAAGTCATCTACGACCGGCCGCACGTCACCGTCGCAGTGGTGGATCAGTCGCACGCCGGCATCCACCAGCGGCTCGATGATCATCTGGACGGTGGGGAAGTAGCAGCGACGCAGAAACTTGGGCGAGACCATCGGCCCTTTGTTGTTGCATACGTCCTCGCCGCAGAACATCAGGGGGACCAGATCGTATTCGCGGTAGAGCTTGACGAGGATCCTGGCGCGCTCCCGCGAGTGCAGACTCTTGACCCACCAGATCTTGCCCACCGCCTCTGGATAGAGCGCGCAGGCCGACAGAAAGGCTGTATAGCCGAACTCGGTGTACAAGGGGAAGTGGCCGCCGATCTCCCAGAAGTTGGGAATCGGCGCAAGTCCGTCCCAGGTCGCAAACGCGGTCTCGAAATAGGCCCGGTAGCGCGCCTCGTTGGCCTCGGCGCTGAAGCTCGCCAGGATTTCCCATTCGCTGTCGGGGAGCGCGTTGGCGCGTTCCAGCAACGCCTCCGGCTGAATCTCTGCAAAGTTGGCCTCGACCACCGAGCCGGTGCGGATTTGATCCAGGCTGCGCGGCACGGCCGGCTGCACCATCCCGTCCGCGTCGAGCGCCAGGGCTGCGCGGATCACTCCGGCCAGCGGGTCGGCCAGGTACGCGTCGGGGGTAATGCCTGCCAGATCGGCCAGCACGCGCGCGCCGCCGATCCAACCGGCCAGCGTCGGCACACAATCCACCTCTTGTCCGCGAGCCTGACGGACGAGCCGTTCTTTGCGTGAGAGTGGTTTCGGCATTTTTGCATTCACACTTGAGCTGCTGGCTCCCACGCCGCGGCCTTGACCAGAGGGCAAAGCCCTCGTGCCTGGTCCAGCGACCGCGCCTGCAACGCCACGAGCAGGCCGTATGGGTCAAGCGCGTCCAGGAGGTGAGGATCATGCTATCCAGAGCCTGCGTTGATGATCGCAGTCAGGCAGGAAAAAGTATACCTTGTGCATCTTGCTCGGTCAAATTGCGGTCAGAGCAGTCGCGGGCTGAAGGTCGATCAATCCCCTGGAACGCGCGAATTTGACAGCGTTCTGGCGTGGTGATACAATCAATTCGTCGAACATCGAATTGGTTGTATGGAGGCTATCACATGAACTCCGAAGCCCAGGTCGAGGAGCTGCTGTCCTTCTTCAAGGCGCTGGCCGATGCCAACCGCCTCAGAATCATCGGATTGCTGGCCCAGCAACCGAGCACGGTGGAGCAATTGTCGGCCATGCTCGGTCTGGCGCCTTCGACCGTGTCGCGCCACCTCTCCTATCTGGTGCACGTGGGTCTGACGAGCGCCCGCGCCGAAGGCTATTACAACGTCTATCGCTTCGAGGCGGCGGCGCTGGAGCAGATGGCCAGACGGCTGCTGGCGCGCGAGACGTTGCCCGCCATCGCGTCCGATGTGGATATGGACGCCTATGATCGCAAGGTGCTGCGCAATTTCTCGCTGCCGGACGGTAGGCTGAAAAGCCTGCCGATGCAGCGGAAGAAGCTGGATGTCATCTTGCGTCACGCGGTCGAGCTATTCGAGCCCGGCGTCCACTATCCCGAGGAGCAGGTGAATGAAACCCTCAAGCAGATTCACGAGGACACGGCGACCCTGCGCCGCGAGATGGTGGCGGCCCGCCTGATGGCGAGGGATCACGGGGAATACTGGCGAGTAGGCGCTGAGTAGCGCGTTACAGCAGCCTCCCCAGCTCCGCAACCAGTCTGTCAATCTGTTCCCTGGCGTGCGTTGCGAAGATGGCGACCCGCAGCGCACCGCCGGCCGGTGTGCTGCTGTAGCGGGTGGCGTGCGCCACGCAGATGTCGCGGGCGAACAGCTCCGCTTGCAGCCGCGCCAGGTCCATGCCGGGCCGCGCGGTCAGACAGATGATGGGGACCGGGGTATCGGGAAGCTGCCAGCCGAGGCCAGACAGACCCGCGCGGGCGTGCGCGACGTTCACCCGGAGCCTTTGGCGCAACGCAGGCTCGGCGGCGACCAGCGCCAGGCTGCGCGCTGCGGCCGCCGCGACCGGGAAGGCCGCGGGGCTGTGCGCAGCCGGCGTGGTGGAGTCACGCTCGAGTTGCTCGATCAACGCCGCGCTGCCCGCGATCACGCCGCCGCCCGCGCCCATCGCCTTGCTGAAGGTGTGGGCCGTGTAGACGGGCGTCTGGCCAATGATCGCGGCGTTTTCACCATGCCAATGCGCCAGCGTTCCCCGCCCCCCTTCACCCAGCACGCCGGTGGCGTGCGCGTCATCCAGGCAGAGAATCGCGCCCTCGTAGTCGGCCAGTATCGCCAGGTAATCGGCCGCCGGCGCGATCTCACCCGAAATGGGAAAGACGCCGTCGCTGAAGATCAGCGGCCGCTCGGCCGGTCGCAGCTTTGCGCGAAGTGCGGCCGCCAGGTATGCGGCGTCGAGGTGACGGAAGTAGCTGACGGGCGCGCCGGCTGTGGCTGCGCCATCGCGGATGCTGAAGTGACTGGCATCGTCCGCGAAGATATGGTCATAGTCGCGGCGCAGCCCCTGCGCCAGGATCGTCGCTCCCAGATAGCCGGAGACGTAATAAATGGCCCGCGGCGCAGCGAAGAAACGCGCAGCCGCCTCTTCGACCGCGTGATAGACGGGGTGCTCGCCATAACCCCCGCGCGAGGTGGCCGCGGCCAGGCCGTAACGCTGCAACGCCTCGGTCGCCGCCTGGATCAGTGCCGGATGGTTCTGCAACCCCAGGTAGGAACAGCCGGAGAAGTAATCCCGCCAGCGGCCGTTGATCAGCGTACTCGGCCCTGGCGGGCTTTCCATGACGTAATTCACCTACCGGCACTCCTCCTCGCGCACGAAGAGGGACAGGAGGATGCTGATGACGCTCACGATCAGTGCGCCGACGAAGGCCGGCCCGAAGCCGTTGACATGGAAGTCCAGCCCCAGCATGCCGGAGACCGCGGCGGTCAGCAGCAGCATGATCGCATTCAGCACCAATGTGAACAGGCCCAGCGTCAAAATTAGTAAGGGGCATGTCAACAAGCTGAGGATCGGACGGACGATCGCGTTCAACACGCCAAAGACCAGCGCCACCAGCAGCAGCGCCAGCCAGTCGCCCTCGAAGGTGATCCCCGGCGTCAGGCGGACAGCGACCCAGAGCGCGACGGCGTTCACCAGTAGACGAATCAAGAACCTCATTCCGGCCTCCAGACAGTCAATAATGGGAGCCTTGGCTCGCCCTTTCTATACGCCTCACGCGGCCAAAGGTTGCGCGCCAGAACGGCTGGCGGCGCGGCTATTCTACGAACACTTCAACGCGCTCGTCGTCGGCGTCGTCTTCCACCTCGATGATGCGCCCCTGCAGTCCCTCACGGATGGCGGCCTGGATCGCGTTCCAATCTATATCGGCCATGTCAGGCGCGAAGCGGGCGCCCATCTTCAGGCCCACATCTATCAAGCCCAAGGGCAGGTTGACGTTGACCTTGGAACGACCGGTTCCCCTGTCAGTGACGCGCACGCGCAGCCAGCGCGACCTGGGCGCGTCTCGCTGGCCCTGCATGTCCGGCCCGGCCGTCTTGAGCGCGGCCAATAGCTTGACCCCTTCCTCAGCGGTCACTTGTTTCTCCTCGATCATCTTGAGAATGCGCATGCGTTCTTCGGTAGTAGCCATATGCCATGCCTCTTTCTGCGATTCATGTTTTCACACCGCGCCAGCCGCCGATTCCACGTTGTGGCGCATCGTCAGCAGCACCCGCTGCGCGCGGAATCCCGCGGCCTCCAGGGCCGCCACGCCTGCGGCGTGATCGCCGCTGTGTTCGGCGATGATGGGAAAGGCGGGCGCCCTGGCGAGCGCCTGCAACCCCTTGGCCACCAGCGCGTTCTCCAGGCCGCCCCTTGCTTCCGGCCGCACTGCAAAGCGCAGCCGATGATACTCGTGCAGGCTGCCCGCGATCGTCTCCACCGCGGCCAACAGCCGTTCACCGTCCCAGGCCCCCCAGCGTTCGATGCGATAGAGACCGGTCAACCGGCCCAACGCTTCGCCGAGCAGCCTCCCCAGGCCAACCTCGTAGCTGGCCGGATTGATCGTCTCGGCCCAGTGGGCCAACTGCGAGCGCGATGCGTGCGCCAGCTCGAGCCGCGGCATCCAGTCGGCGGCGGCCAGCGGCCGCAACCCCGCGTTGGGATTCACTTGGGGCAGTCGCGGCGGCAAGACCGGCAGCCGCCACGCCCCATCGCGACAGACATCGCTGAAACCGAGCTGCCGATACAGCCGATACGCGGCCTGGTTCTCGATGCGTACTTGCAGCACGGCCCAGCCGCCGCCGCGGTCGGCGATCTCATCCAGGGCCGCCTGCAGCAGGGCACGGCCGATGCCGCGACGCCGATGCGCGCGCGCCACCGCGACGTTGCTGATCCGCCAACGTGCGCCGTCGAAGTCAGCGCGCTGCAGGGTGACGTTGCCGATGACCTGCCCGCGCTCGACCCAGACGAAGCCATACACGAACTCGCCGAGCAGTCCCATGCTCAGCATACCGCCCAGGAACGGGCCCAGCCGGCTGACCATCTGCATTTCGCGCAGCGTCTCGCGGCCAACGGCATCCAGATCGTCGCCGAACACCTCGCTGACCAGCTCGGCGACCCCGCGCAGGTGATGGCGCGGGTCGAAGGGGAGCACTCCTTCTTGAGCCTGTGATGAGCGCCCCAGCGCAAAGACCGCCATGATCGCCTCTCGCCTGGTGATGAACAAACAATGAGGTTATCATAGCACGCAACTGGCCGCGATGCAACGCGATGCCTGATTCAGTCGGTCTCGAGCGCCTTCAGTAGTTGTTCCGCCTCGGCCGCGGTGATCGTCCCGCTTTCCACCATCTTCAGAATCGCCAGTTGCTCTTGGGCAGTGGCGCCTGGCGCAGCAGAGGGCCGTGGACGCTCTGGCGTGGGCGGCCGTGGGGGGCGGGGAGCCTTCGGCCCGCGGCCAAGCCAGGTCGCTTCGCCCATGTCTATGCTGATGCCGGCCGCGGCCAGCGAGGCGCGCACCTGCTGCCGGATGCGCTCGCCCAAATCGCCCAGGTGATCCAGGCCATGTCTGCCCGGCGCATCCCAACGCGGCCGGCGTCCCGTCTCCACCGCCGGCCCCTTGTCCCCGCGCTGGCTGATGCGTAGGTCGCCGCCGCTGCTCACCGTGATCTTGACCGCGGCGTCGCCCAAAGAGGCGGTGAAGGTCGGTATGCCATCGGTCGCGGGCGTCAGTTGCGGATCGGAGCGGATGCGGCCGTTGGCTTTGGCGGCCAGCCGCACGCTGGCGTCGGCGGGCAGGTAGAGGCTGAGGTCGCCATCTACGACCAGGGTATAACCATCGGCCGCGGTGAACGGCCCGGCCAACACGGCATCGCCCGCCACGCGCGGTGCGGTCAGACCGCCGGCCAGACCCTCGGCGCGCAGATCGCCCGCGACGCTGCGTAGAGTGGCCATGCCGCCGACATCGCTCAAGCGCATGTCGCCGTCCGCGCGCGCGATCTGCAGAGCCTTCGCCGCTTTTTCGACCCACACGTCGCCATGCACGCGGCCCAGGCGCACATCGCCGGCGTCAAGCAGGCGCAGGTCGCCGCCGATGTTCTCGGCTTCGAAGTGCTGGATGTTCTCGCAGCGCACATCGCCGGCGCAGCCGCCCATCAAGCGCAGGTCGGCAATCTCATCACCGCGCAGGTCGCCGTCCACCTGGGCGATGCGGACCACGCCAGCCAGGTTGCTCAACCGCAGGTCGCCGGCCACGGCCTCCAGCGTGACATCGGATTTCAAGCCGTAGACGCGCAGATCGCCCTGCGCGTGTTTGACGGTCACAGCGACCTCGGCCGGCGCGATCACACGCGAGGCGTTGGCGCCCACAAAGCGCAGCGCGCCTGACTCGACGACGAACTGCGGAAGCTGGCCGCCAGGCTGGTAGATGACTTCGATTTCGGCGTCGGCCGCGGTCCCGCGCAACTGACCACCGCCGGCCATCTCCTCGATGATCAGGTGGCGGACCTCTTGGGCCGCATAGGTCATGACATTGCTCATCTCAAACCCCCTGTAGCATTCGGATGGCGTCAGCCGAGGTGATCTTGCCGGCGGCCAGATCGTCGAGGATGCCCTGACGCTGTTCGGCCGCGCGCTGTTTCTCCTCGGCGGGCGGGGCCGCCAGCACCTCGTAGCCCATGGCGCGGATCACGTCATCCAGCCGCGAGCGGACGCTGGGATAGGAGAGCTTGAGCTCTTGCGCGACCCAGTTGAGCTTGCCGTCGCACCGCACGAAAAGCTCCACAAAGCCGCGTTGTTCGGCGCTGAGCCGTTCCAGCCGGCTGAAGTTGAACCGTCCTTCCAGGCTTGTGTCGCAAGCCGGGCAATTCAGTCGGGTAACAGCCAGCGCGTCCCCGCAAACAGGACATTTGCTTGGAACAAGGTGCATGGACGACCTCTGGGTGTGAGTGATGGGATGCGTGAAACGTGAAACGTGAAACGTGAAACGTGAAACATCAGGCGTCAAACGCCAAAGTCGGCAATCCAAAATCAGAAATCCAAAATCCTTATACCACGGGTTGGATACTTTGTCAAGAGGGCTAAAGAAGATTTATATCCAGATCAATAAAATTCATTATCGGGCAAGAGGGGATTCGATGGGGCAAGGTCCGTGACTTGACACGTTACCGAATAATATGCTAAACGTCTAGTAGATCAGGGGACGGCTCAGCCGTCAATCTATCCCGATTCAGCGGAGTTGCTCATGCGTATCTTGCGTGGCCGTGGACCGTGGCCTATCCTGGGGCTATCCCTGCTGGTGTTGCTGCTCGGCTTGCAGGAGCGGCCGCAGGCGGCGTCAGCGCGCCTGCTGGTCGCGCCAACCGTGCCCTGGCCCGTGGTCAGCCTGGGCGCCAGCGTCAGCCCCAGCCACGTGTCGCCGGCCGGCGCCGTGACCTATCGCATTGATCTGACGAACTCAGGCGACGTGGCTGCGGCAGATGTGAGCGTTGTTCATACGCTGCCGCCTGGGTTCAGCTACCAATGGGGCTCGGCGGTGCTTTACTGGAACGACATCGCCATCGGCTATCCCAACCCGGCCGTGGCGGGCCGGGCGCTGACGTGGAGCGGACTGACCGCGCCGGCCCAACGCGGCGACTCCTTCTATGGGATCAACACGATGGTGCAGGAGCGCTGCGACATCGGCTACATCTCCTGGCAATTGGATCGCACCCGCGAGTTGATGGGCTACGGCGCCTGGGTCAAGCAGTTCTTCTACAACATCACGATCGCCAGCAACGATCCGCACCCGTGTTGGATAGATTTCATCAATGCCGCCTATGATCGCGGGTTGCGGCCGGTCATCCGTCTGCAAGGCGTCAACGGCGGCGCCTACTGGCTCAAGCCCCAGGCGGATTGGCCGGGCAACTACACCAGCATCGCGCAGGCGTTCGCCAGGGTGGCGGCCAGGCTGCCCCGCCGCGACGGTCGCACCCTCTATCTGCAAATCTGGAACGAGCCGAACCTCAACCCGGAGTGGGGCGGCGCAGCCAACCCGACCGAATACGGCCAGTTTCTCGAACAGACCGCGGGCGCCATCCGCACCGTGACGAGCGGCGACAGCCGCATCCGCATCCTCAACGCGCCGATGTCGCCCGGCGGCGACATTCCCCCCACCACCTTCATCAGGGAGATGTTCCAGACCGTGCCCAACAGCCGATGGGCTTTCGACATCTGGGCGGCGCACGCCTATCCCGGCAACTATCCGCCAGAGCTCAACATCCATCGCGGACAGGCCGTGGACAGCCGGCTGACCATTGACAGCTACGTTCCTGAAGTGCAGATGCTGGCTGCCTGGGGGCGGCCCTATGCGCCGGTGTTTCTGAGCGAGACTGGCTACCAGTTGGGCTATCATCTCGACCGCCGCTATCCGGCCATCACCGAGGCCAATCGCGGGGACTACATCAGCCGCGCGTTTCAGTATTACTGGCGCGCCTGGCCCGAACTGACCGGCGTGGCGCCTTTCCAGTTGTCGGATCCCGACGGCATCTGGAGCGGCTGGAACTGGATCGAGGGCGACGGCACGCGGCATGACCAGTACGACGCCGTCCTGGCCCTCGACAAATCGTACCCCTACGCGGCCAACCGGCTGACGTTGGCGTACCGGGCCGTCGCTGCAGCGACCGCGGGGACCTATCTGAGCGATGTGACCGCGGCGGCGAGCAATACGAGCATCGCGGCGTTGTCGGCCGTCGCACCTGTCGTGGTCGTGCCGCCGCAGCCGACCGCCACCCGCAGCGTCACGCCGTCGGTCTCGCCCACCCGCACAGCCACCGCCTCGCCCACGGCTACGCCCAGCCCGACCTCCTCGACCGCGCCGACGGTAACGGCGACGCCGACGCCCAGCCCCTCGCCGAGTGCGAGTGCGAGTGCGAGTGCGAGTGCGACAGCCTCCCCGACGGGGGCAGCCTCCCCAACAGGGACTGCCTCCCCAACAGGGACTGCCTCACCGAGTGCAACAGCCTCGCCGCCGGGGACGGGAACCCCGACCGTGACAGCCTCGCCGCCAGAGACCGGCACGCCGACCGGCACGCCGGTCTGGACGCCGACGCCATCGCCTACGGCGACTGGCGCAGCCACCGCGAGCGTCACGCCGTCGCCTGTGAGCACTGCCACCGGCACGGCCGCCCCATCGCCGACCCGCACCGCGACTGCCACGCACACCCAAACCGCCACGCCGACCCGCACAGCGACCGTTACGCGCACCCAGACGAACACGCCGACCCGCACGCGAACAGCCACGCCGACCCGCACAGCAACCGCCACGCCCACCTTCACGCCCGTGGCCTTTCTTGCGCGCACCGCGCGGGTGGGCCAACAGCCGCACGGCATTGCAGTGGATAGCGGCCGCGGCCTGGCCTACGTCGCCAACCACCTGGGCGCCAGCGTGTCGGTGATCCACGGCGCGACCGGCGCGGTCGTGCGCACCCTCAGCCTGGGCAGCGCCAGCGGCGGCAACGGAATCGCGCTCGATCCGGTCAGCGGACTGCTCTATGTGGCGAACAAATACACCGGCGATGTCAGCCGCGTGCCCGCAGAAGATGGCGCGCCGCCCCTCAGCCTGCCCGCAGGCCTGCAGCCTGACGGCATCGCGGTTGACCCGGCGACCGGCATCGTCTACGTTGCGAATTTTGGCGGCAACACCATCACGCTGTTCCACGGCGCAACAGGGGCGCTTTTGCGCACGGCAGTGGCCGGCGGCGAGCCATCTTTCATCGCGCTCGATCCCCCGCGTTCACGGTTCTACGTTACCCATCATCTGGCCGCGAACATCGGCGTCTATGCGCTGGCCAACGGCGACCTGCTGCGCACCTTCCCAGCCGGCGCCGGCCCCTACGGCATCGCGTTCGACAGCACGCGTGATCGGCTCTACACGGCCGATCGCGACAGCCGCACCGTGACCATCGTAGACCTGGCCGCTGAGCGCATCGTCAAACACATGCCATTGCTCTGCACCCCCTACCAGGTGGCTGTGAACCCGGCCAGCGGTCACCTGTTTGTGGTGTGCCCCGACGACCAGCAGTTGCACGTCTTCGATCAAGACACAACCCTTTGGCTGGGCTGGGCGCCGGTCGGGCGGGGCGCGGAGGAGGGCATCGCCGTGGATCTCGCTGCGGGGCTGGTCTACGTCGCCAACCGCCACGATGATACCGTCAGCATCATCCAGGATAGCGGGCCGCGGTTCACGCCCACGCCGCCGCCAACGCGCACCCCGGCGCCGACGCCCAGCCCTACGCGGTCGCCTACTGTGACGCCGACGCCCGTCCCCACGCGGTCGCCCACCGCGACGCCGACGCCGAGTGCGACCTCAACAGCCTCTCCCACAGGGACTGCCGTTCCGAGTTCCACCTCCTCTCCCACAGCGACGCGGACGGCGACGATGAGCGCCACGCCTGCGCCGACCGCAACCCGGTTCCTGCCCGCCAAACCCGATCGCTACGAACCGGACGACACGCCGGGCCAGGCCAATGCGCTGACGTTGGGCGACCCGGCGCAGGAACACACCTTCCATCAGCCCGGCGACGTGGATTGGGTAAGCTTTTCTGCCATCGCAGGAGGGCGGTATCTGCTGCACGCCGTCGGCGCCGGCGACACCCGCGTTACCCTGGCGCTCTACGCGGCGGATGGACAGACGCTCCTCGCGCTGAGCAAGCCGGGAACGGGCCCAGAGGTCCTCCTGCTCTGGCGCGCGCCGGCCACCGATGGTTATCTCCTGAAGATGAGCGAGCGCGACGGACGCGGCGGCTCAGGCGTCTTTTATGTCGTGGCGGCCGCGGCGCTCTCGCACAACGACTATCTGCCGCTGATCACGACCGCTGGCGCCGACCTCGGTCGTCAGCCTTTCGGAGAGGGGGCAGGCGCGGCGACAAGCCCGCCGCGCGCCGGTCAGCGTGAAGCCTTGACCGCGGCGACGGAACGCGCTTCTGGACCTTCGGCCGCGGTGCGCAGCCTGGCGGTGGACCCGATGAGCGGCTATCTCTACCTGGCCGGCGACGACGGCCTGGTGCTGTACGATCCGGCGACCGGCAGCACCCTGGCCCAGGCCGCCATCGGCCGCCAGCCTCGCGGCATCGTTCTCGATGCCCGGCCGCCCGCGGAAGAGGCTGCGTCCCGCGTTTATGTGGTGAGCGGCGAGCGCGGGGCTGTGCTGGCGCTTCATGCGGCCACGCTCGCGCTGCTCGGCGAGGCGACCGGCTTCGTGCAGCCTGGCGGTCTGGCCCTGGCCAATGGCCGGCTGTTCGTCGCGGATACGGCCGCCGGCAGCGTGGCGATCCTGGATGCATCCGATCTGCAAGAGCTCGGCATGATACCGGTGGGCCCAGGGCCATATGCCGTAGCCGCCCTGCCAGAAACCCGCCGGGTATTTGTGGCGCTCAGCGGCGGCGACGGCGTGGCCGTGCTCGATGCCGACACGGCCGCCCTGCTGACCACAACGCGCCTGGGCGGGCTGGGCCATCCGCAAGACCTGGCGGCAGATCGGGCGCGGGGATGGGTCTACGTGCTCTATCCACTGTCGCCCCGCTATCGGCAGATCGCGATCCTGGATGGCGCGACCGGTGACTTGGTGCGCGTCGTCCCGTCGGCTTTGGATCGGCCGTTGGCGGCCGCCGAGGCGTTGGCCCTGGACCCGCGCAGCGGCCGGCTTTGGGTAAGCGCGGCCGAGGGGATGTATGCTTTCGATCCGGCCGGCGGCGCGTGGACGCGTCTGCCGGGAGATTCCGGCCGCGGCCCTGCGCCCGTCTTCGGCCTGGCCCTGGATGCCAATCGTGGCTCGCTCTTCGCCATCCAGCCGCGGCCGGCCGCCATCCGGCTTTTCGAGGCGGTTTTGACAGCGCGCCAACGGTCTTGTATAATTCCGGCTGATCGAATACCGTACAAGACGCAGATTGTCCTGCCCGAATGCCCATGAGCGTAACCAACGAGATCAAAGAGCGCCTGGATATCGTCGAGGTGATCTCCCAGTACGTCCCGCTCAAAAAGGCGGGACGCAATTTCCAGGGGCTCTGCCCGTTTCATAACGAAAAGACCCCCTCCTTCGTGGTGTTCCCGGAGAGCCAGGGCTGGCATTGCTTCGGGGCGTGCAGCACAGGCGGGGACCTCTTCACCTTTGTCATGAAACGGGAGAACCTCGACTTCGGCGAGGCGCTGAAGCTGTTGGCGGCCAAGGCCGGCGTTGAGCTACGGCCGCGGACCGGAGCGCCATCGGCCGATGAGCAACGCCTGGAACGGCTGCGCGCCATCATCTCCGATGCCGCGATCTACTACAATTATCTGCTCAACCGCGCAGCCGAGGCCGCTATCGCTCGCGACTACCTGGCGCAGCGCGGGCTGACGACCGAAACATGGGAAACCTGGCAGCTCGGCTATGCGGCCGACAGTTGGGATGCGCTGAAGGATCGCCTGGTTGCCAAAGGGTACGCGCTCGAGGAGATCGAAGAAGCAGGGCTGGTGATCCGGCGGGAAGATGGAAGCGGCTGCTATGATCGCTTTCGGGGCCGACTGATGATCCCGATTCGCGATGCGCAGGGCCGCACCAGCGGGTTTGGCGCCCGCCTGTTGCGAGATGATCCAGACCGGCCCCAGCCCAAGTACATCAACTCGCCCCAGACGCCCCTTTTCGACAAGAGCAGTGTCTTGTATGGGCTGGATATGGCTCGCAAGCCCATTCGCGATGCGGATTTGGCGGTGATCGTCGAGGGCTACATGGACGTGCTGATGTCGCACCAGGTCGGCGTCTGCAACGTCGTCGCCGGCATGGGCACAGCCCTCACAGAAGCGCAGATGCGGCAGATCAAACGCTATTCCAGCAACATCACGCTGGCGCTGGATCCGGACGTCGCGGGCGATCAGGCGACCTTGCGCGGTCTGGAGACCGCGCGACAGGCGATGGAGCGAGACTGGGAGCCGGTGTTCAGCCCCACCGGCCTCCTGCGCCAGGAAGGACGGCTGAAGGCGCAACTGCGCATCGCGGCCTTGCCCGGCGGCCTGGACCCGGACGAGCTGGCGCGGCAGAGCGTCGAAGGGTGGAAACAGGTCATTGCGGATGCGCTGCCGGTCATAGACTACTACCTGACGCTGGTCAGCCGCGAAGAGGACCTGAGCAGCGCGCGCGGCAAGGACAATGCCGTGGCCAGGCTGGCGCCGCTCATCCGCGAGATCGCCAGCCCCATCGAGCGCTCGCACTACACCCAGCTTCTCGCCCGCATGATCCAGGCGGACGAACGGTTGGTGGCCCAACAGATCGCCACGCGGCGCGCGGCCCAGAAGCGCCCGTTCAGGGATGGACGGCCGCGACAAGATGCGGAGACTGAACTGCGCGCAGACTTCGAGGGCGAGACCGGCGAACCCCCGGTCGGGGAGCGGCCGGTGATCACCGTCCGGCGGTCGGCCGCCGGCCTCGAGGAGCATATCCTGGGCCGACTGTTGGCTCGTCCTGACCTGCTGGCCGCGCTCGATGCCGAGATGATCAGGCTGCACGCGCCTCCGCTGAGCATCGAAGACTTCGCGGGCGCTGAAAGTCAGGCGGTCTTGACTGCCCTGCAAGCCAACCCGGCGCCGGCCGGCGATTGGTCGGCTGAGAGTGTGCTTGCAGCCATGCCGGAACCGCTTCAGGATCTCGGCCGGGCGCTGCTTGAACAGGCGCAAGCCTATCCGCCGCTGACCGAAGAGAAGCTGATCAAAGACCTGGGCGATGCGCTATTGCGTCTGCGGGCGCGCACTCTCGATCAGCAAGTGCGACGGCTGCGCTTTCTGATCCTGGAAAGCCAGGAGGCCGGCTCCGATGAGTGGCGACGTTATAGGGAGTTGGTACAGGTATACTCCATGCAGATGCACCATATCGCGCGTCTGGCGCACAGTCGGACGATGACGGGGGCGTTGGCCCAGAGGACACACCCATGACCGCTGACCAGCGGCGCCGCAAGTCCCGGCAGAAAACCGATTGGCTGAACGAGGAACCCGACTCGGAAGACGAGCGCGACCTCGAAGCGGCCGACAACCGAAACACTGACCAGGAGACTGACGGCTTCGAGAATGCCGAGGGCGGCCAGGCAGACGAGGATCTGGTCGAAGTTCGCATCGCGGTGGGGCCAGATGGCCTGGCCGAGGCGGTGACCTTTCCGATCGGCGAGGATCAAGAGACGCCCATCATCGAACGCGATGAGAAACTGGAGCAAGAGGTCGAGTGGGAAGCCAGGCAGCCGCTGGATCAAGTCATGGATGATTGGGATGATCCGGCTGTAACCAGCGATCCGGTGCGGATGTATCTGCACGAGATCGGCCGCACGGCGTTGCTCTCGGCCGACGAGGAGGTAATGCTCGCCACAGCCATCCGACAGGGCAAGGAGGCGATGGAGTCGCTGGGGGGGGACAGGAACCTGGCCGCTGAGGTCCGCGATCAGCTCAGTCTGGCGCGGCAGCGCGGGCAGTTGGCTGAGCAGCGTCTGGCGCAGGCCAACCTGCGCCTGGTCGTCAGCGTCGCCAAGCGGTATATCGGTCGCGGCATGAATTTCCTGGACCTGATCCAGGAGGGCAACATCGGCCTGTTGCGCGCAGTAGACAAGTTCGACCCCACCCTCGGCTTCAAGTTCAGCACCTATGCGACCTGGTGGATTCGGCAGGCCATCAGCCGGGCCATCGCTGATCAGGCGCGCACGATCCGCATTCCCGTCCACATGGTGGAGAGCATCAACCGCCAAATTCGCGTCCAGCGCCAGCTGATGCAGGAGCTTGGCCGCGAGCCGACAGCCGAGGAGGTGGCGCTCGACATGGAGTTCCTGGCCCCCGAGGACCAACGCGCCATCGAGGAAACGCTGGCGACCGGCCAGCGGCTGAATCCAGTGTTGAACCGGCGGTTACAGGCGGCCGCCGGGAAGGTGCGCCGCATCATGCGCATCGCGCAAGAGCCGATGTCGCTGGAGACGCCGGTGGGCACCGAGGAGAACAGCTCGCTGGCCGACTTCATCGAGGACGACAGCGAACCTGGCCCGGCTGACCAGGCGAGCCGGCGACTGCTGAAAGAGCAGATGAGCGAAATCCTCAGCGGTCTGACCGACCGGGAGCGCCGCGTCCTGGAGATGCGGTTTGGGTTGAAGGATGGCATGGCGCGCACCCTGGAAGAGGTGGGCCAGGAGTTCGGGGTCACGCGCGAGCGCATCCGGCAGATCGAAGCGAAGGCGCTGCGCAAGCTGCGCCATCCCATCCGCAGCCGCAAACTCAGGGATTATCTGGCCTGAGGCAAACTTGACGAAAGCCGCTATCTGGCTATAATAACAGACGCCAAGAACGCAATCCTCGATAGCTCAACTGGCAGAGCAAGCGGCTGTTAACCGCAAGGTTGGAGGTTCGAGTCCTCCTCGAGGAGCCTGATCTTACTGCAGCGCCGCCGCCCGTGGCCGTCCTTTATGCACTGCTCACTGCGGTCGCTTTCACCATCTGCGCCACAATGGGCTGGTCACCGCCGAACGTCATACCCTCTCGCTGCACGTGGCAACCTACCTGTGCACACCCTACCGAAAACTGAGCCGTGCTAACCGGCGGCGCGAGATAATCCATGATCTACAAACTGCCATTGATCCTGGCGGTCCAGCCCGAAGGCGGTTACACCGTCACCTGCCCCCTGCTGCCCGAACTGATCACCGAAGGTGATGACGTACGCCAGGCCATCGCCAACGCCGAGGACGCTCTGGCGGCCGTCATCGAAGGCTATCGGGACCTGGGACGGCCTCTGCCGGCCTTTCTGCAGCCTGTCGCGCCGACCACACCTCTGTGGCTCGAAACCGCCCTGGCGACCACATGAAATACCGCACGATCGCCCACAAGCTGCGCGCCTTGGGCTGCGAAGAGCTGCCGCGGCGTGGCGACGGCTCACATCGCAAATGGTACAACCTCGCCGCCGATCGCCTGACCGCCATCCCCGATTGGGGACCCAAGGACCTCAAGCTGGGTACCTTGCGCGCCATCATTGCCCAACTGGGCCTCGACTGGGAGATCTTCCGTTCAGCCTGACGCCAAGGCGCGCGGTTAGTGGATACAGAGGAGCAACTGGCATGGTCTCGTTGCTGCGGCGCATCCTGCTGGGACCGTGCCTGTCCGTCACGCTGGCGGGCCGACGGCGCGCCAGCCCGATCGTACTGGGCAGTTTGCTCCTCTGCTGTTGTGGCACGCTGAGCATCGCCCTGGTGGACAGCGGCCTGCGCCAGGCCGGCCTCCTGCCTACCTATGTACCCAGTCCCACGCGCTCGCGGTCCCGTCGGCGGCGCCTCGACCGCTGTCCACCGCCAGCCCGCCGCCAACGACCGCCCGGCCGGCCGCCGTCGCGCCAACGGCCTGGCCGACAGCCACCGCCACCGCCGTCGGCCCGCGCGCCAACTCGGCCGCCAATCTACGTGCGGGTCCGGGCACCAATCATGCGATCATTGGCGGCGCAGCTCAGGGTCAGGCCCTCGACATCATCGCGCGCAGCCCCGCCAGTGACTGGTATCAACTGCGTGGGGGTGCATGGATCTTCGGCGAGCTGGTCACGGCCGCGCCAGTCGTGCCTGTCGCTGCGGTGGTTCCCACCGCGCCGCCGGCCCCCCTTGCTGTTCCCACCGCGCGCGGTCTGCCATCCGCCGCCGCCTCAAACTGCGATTGCGATCATGGCGACATCCTCAACTGCGACGACTTCACGGCCTGGGACGCACAAGCCTGTTACTTGCGCTGCAAGCAACTGACCGGTCGAGACGTGCACAGGCTCGACCGGGATGGGGACGGCAATGCTTGCGAGTACGGGAGATAACTCCTGCTATCGGAACAGAGGAAAACAGAGGCTATGACAAACCGAAGACCGTGCGGATAGCATGAACCGGAGACCGTGCGGATAGTGTCTACACGGAACCTTGCGCGGCGCAGTCAAGAAATCGGGATGGAAAGCTGTTAACCGCAAGGTTGGAGGTTCGAGTCCTCCTCGAGGAGCTAGCACCAACCCATTCAGTCCGGCAGCCGCCAGTTGGCCGGATCGGCGTATGGCAGCGCGATGTGAACCTGCGTGCCTTCGCCCACCGTGCTTTCCGCCCAGATGCGACCGCCGTGCAGCCCGACCAGTCCACGCGCCACGGTGAGCCCCAACCCCACGCCCTGTTGTTCCAGCTGCGATCGCCCGACCTGCACCAGCGGCGCGAAGATGCGTTCGAGCTGATCGGCGGGAATCCCCACGCCGTTATCGCTGACGACGATCTCAACCTCGTTCGGCCGGTCGGTGATGCTGACGACGACATAGCTCTCGACATCAGGCCGCGCGAACTTGGTGCTGTTCTCGATGATGCGCAGCAGCGCCTCCAGGAAGAACCGCGGCGCGATCAACAACGGCTTCACGGCCTGTGGGGCGTGAAACTCCAGCCGCACCGCGTGCTGGTTGGCCGCTGGCTGCAGTTGTCGCAAGGCCTGATCAATGTAGGGCGCCCAGTCATCTTCCACCCGCGCCATCAGGTTGAACTCCTCTTTCGCCTGGCCGGTGTCTAGCATGATCACCAGCACCGCGTCTTCCACCAGCCGCGCCAGGCGATCGCTGCCGGCCTTGATGCTTTGCAGAGAGAGATGCAACTCCTCTGATGTGATGCTGTAGCCCCCGCCCAGCAGCAACTCCGCATAGCCCTGAATCCACGTCAACGGCGTGCGGAGCTCGTGCCCCAAAACGCGGGTGATCGTGCGCTTCATCCCTTCCATCTCGGCGCCTGCAGCCCGAGCAATCGCTTGCGAGCGCGTGAGCTTGGACTCGACGGTCGTCACCAGATTCGCAGGGGAATAGGGCTTGACCAGGTAATCGTCGGCGCCCAGCCGCTTGCCGAGGTTGATGTCCTGTTCCTGGTCACGGGCAGTGAGGAACACGAACGGAATGAACACCCAGGCGGGGTTGGCGCGCACAGCCTGGTAGAACTCGAAACCATCCATGCGCGGCATCATCACATCAGAGAGGA
>VGOD01000014.1 GCA_016876015.1 Chloroflexota bacterium | reverse complement strand
CGCGGGGTGGTCGCCGATGTGGAACCGGTGCAGGCGCTCACGGTACTCCTGACGGGCGGCGCCAACAGCGCGCTCTCGGGCAAGGTGCTGGACCACAAGGCTGCGCCCCAGGCTGGTGTGCGCGTGACGCTGCGCCGCGGGGCCGCAGTGATCGGCGAAGCGGACACGGCCGCGGATGGCGCATTTCGCTTCGGCGGCCTACCCCTCGGCAGCTACAGCCTGAGCATTCCCGGTCTGTCAGGCACGGGCGCGGGCGCGATCACAGTGGCCGGCCTGGCGCTGGACGGTTGGGCGTCTCGAAGCGTAAAGCTCACCCTGGGTGGGGCGCCGAGCGGGAAGCGCTACACCCTCACCCAGAAGCGCCTGCTGCCGCCCGAAGAATCGGCCGGCCGCCGCATCTTCTTTGGAACCGTCGCCGACGCAGAGGGAGCGGGGCTGAATGGCATCCGGCTCCAGATGGCGTGGCAGGGCGCACAGCCGGGCACGCAGTTCCCCACCACCGTCACTGGCGCCGATCCGTTCAAGCCCGCTGGCCGCTACGAATTCATGCATTCGCCCGGCCTCTTTGCGATCCGCGTTGTCCAGGGCGACTGGCCCAGCGATGTCGCCGACGACCTGGACACAGCCCATGCGCCTGGTCGCGAAGGCCAACCGGTCTCCTATCAGGTGGATTTCCAGGTGCAGGCTGCCGGCGCCAAGGCGCGCATTGATGGCCAGGCGCCAGGCGCCGCCGGACGCAAGATCACCCTCGACGGTCCAACCGGCGCGCCCGAAGCGACGTTGGCCGCGGATGGCGGCTTCGCCTTCCCTGACCTGGCTCCCGGAAGCTACAAACTGGCGCTCGCCGGGGTCGGCGTCATTGCGGATGACATCGCGTTGCAGGCCGGCGCGCTGTACAAGCTGATCTTCCCCATGCGCAGCCGGCTGCGCGGCCAGGCGCTCGCCGCACCCGAAGGTCTGATCGCAGTGCTCCATGCGCCCCCGGCCTGGGGCTGGACGCGCCAGACCCCGCTCGATCCAGATGGCGGCTTCGCCTTCGAAGGGCTACCGGCGGGCAGCTATCGGCTGGAACTGGGCAGCCAAACGCTGCCCGACCTGGAGCTAAACGGCGAAAACACCCTGCAACTGGCGACCATTGACCTGGCGCAAGGCCGGCGCAGCATGGTGCACGGTCGCGTGGCAGATGCGGGAGGCGCGCCTCAGCCTGACGTGTTGATGACGCTGCGTCGCCTGGGCGTGCTCGTAGCTCAGACTCGCACAGCCGCTGATGGCGGCTACCGCTTCGCCAATCTGCCGGCCGGCGTCTATGCGCTGGAAGCAGCGAGCATGGGCGAGGTGGCTGGCGGCATCGCGTTGGACGGCCAATGCGAACAGGTGCGCGACGTGCTGTGGCGCACAGTGGGCCCGCGCGGGATCATCCAGGGCCGCGTGCTCTCGGCGGATGGCGCAGCCCAGGCCGATTGCAGCGTGCGCCTGTTGCGCGACGGCGTAGAGACAGCTCGCGGCCAGACCGCCGCGGATGGCGCATTTCGCTTTGGCGAACTCCCGGCCGGCGTCTATGCGCTGGCTGTAGGGGACGCCGCGCCGTTGGTGACCGACATCCAGTTAGCAGACGATGCGACCCTGGTGCAGGACGTCATCTTGCCGCCAGAGCCGCGCAAGCTGCTTGGCCACTATCTGCTCTTTGCGCCGCCTGCGGCCGAACCGGGCGAGTCCCCGCGCGCGGAGGCGCGGCTGATCCTGGCGCTGGCCGGCCGCTACATCCATCGCAGCGGCGCCAGCGGCGGGTTCAGCGTGGCCGATGCATCCCAGGCAGCCGCCGTGACGATCGTGGGCGACGAGACGCCGGTCGCCGTCGAGGACATACTCCGGGCGGCCGGTTGCCGCGTGACGCGGCTATCCGGCGATGGTTATGCGTTGGCCGAGGCCTTCGAGCGACTGTTGGCCGATGCAGGAAGGGGATGAGACAATGGGACTGATTAGCCAGATCGGCAGCTTCATCGGCGGTCTGTTCCGGCCGCGCGCCAACGCGAAACCCAACGCGAAACCCGCGAAACCGTCCCGTCCGCCATCTGTCGTGGGCAGGGGGACCGGCGCACGGGAGATCGTCAACGACGCGAGCTCTTACGGCGTCGCAGTGACGCCCGCGGCGGCGACGCCGGGCGCCCCTTATTGGCAAGCGACCAGAATTCACCACCTGACCCAGGAAGAGAACGGCGGCAACCATCACATCTACCTGGATGTGGTGGACCCGGCGATGATTTCCGCAGCCAACCCCATTGGGCGGGTGCGCGGCGCGCGCCTCAAGATCACCTGGGATGGCGGCGAGCAGACGGTTGAGGTGGATAAGCCGATCGCCGAGCCGGGAACGAACTTCCCGATGTGGCGAGGTCAGGTGTGCTCGGTGGCTGCCCTGGGTCTGCCAGGCCAGGAACTACCCTCGGACCAGGTAGCCGGTCTGCACACCGGCCACCCTGACGAGGCGCCCGGCAACACCTTGTTCCACCATTCCTTTCAGATCACTTTTCAGCGCGGTCAGGGGTCGGGCCCGGTCGTGCGCGGCAGCATCTCCGGCGTTGTCCGCAACGGCGCCAGCCGCACCGCGCTGCTGATCCGGGACGGCCAGCAAGTCGCCAGCGTGGTCATCGGTCTCGACGGCGCGTTTCGCTTCACCGGCCTGACCGCCGGCGAATACGTGGTGGCTGTCGAGGGCACGACCTTGCGCTCAGAGCCGCAGCGGCTGCAGGGGCCAGCCCGCCCTGGCGCCGGTCCAGGGGAGCAGGTGCGATTGGAGCTGGTGCTGGTGATGGCCCAGAGCAGCCTCTCGGGCCGCGTGCGCAACGGCGCGGGCCGCACGATCCGCCTGTTGCGCGACGGCGCTACAGTTGGCCGGTGTGTAGTCGGCACCAACGAGATCTACTGGTTCACCGGTCTGCCTGCGGGCGTATACCAGGTGACGGCCGACGGCGCCAACGTGCTCTCGGCCACGGTCAGGCTCGATGGCGTAAACTCGGCGACCGCAGACCTGGCTCTGCCGGTCAACGGCCGCCCGCTGGTGCACTATGTCCTCTTCGGGCCGGCCGAACAGGCCGCCACCCGCGCCAACCTGCTGCTGGCCCAAGACTATCTGCTCGCATTCGCGGCGTCTTTTGGCTTCAGTCCCGCTGAGGCGGCCGGGGCTGGGCTCGTCACGGTCATCGCGGATGAGAAGACGATCGGCGCCGAGGTTGTGGCCAGCCTGACGGCCGCCGGCGCGACTGTCCAGCGCATCTCTGGCTCAGTCGCCGAGGTGAGCGCGGCGCTCGCCGAACGGATCGCCAGGAAACAGCCGTTCCCCTGGACCGGCCAGGGCGGGCTGGAAGCCGTCCGTTGACCGGCGTCGTGACTGACGCCCCCGCGGAAGACTTCCGCGTTCTGCTCGCCCGGCACGGCCAGCGAAGCTGGTGGAACGCCGGGATGCGCCGCATCACCTGGGCCGTGCTCGGCCCGGTGCGCGGCAAGGTGCTAGATGTCGGCTGCGGTCCCGGCTGGGAGTTGGGCGAGCTTCCAGCCGGGACCTGGGGCGTCGGCGTGGATCTGCACCCGCGGCGGGCGATCCCATCGCCCCTCGCGCGGGCCGATGCGGTGCGGCTGCCTTTCCCCTCGGCCGCTTTCGACTTGCTGCTGACGCTCGACCTGTTGGAGCAGCGAGAGGTGGAGCCTGCGGCGGCGCTGGGGGAAATGCGCCGCGTGCTCCGGCCAGGCGGTCGGCTGCTGGCGCGCGTGCCCGCGCACCCGTGGCTGCAGGGTCCGCACGATGCGTTCTGGGGCGGCGCGCGACGCTATCGCCGCACAGAACTGGCAGGGCTTGTGACTGCCGCCGGCTTTGCCATTCGCCGCCTGACCTATGCCAACGGGCTGCTCTTCCCGGTTGCGGCCGCGGCGCGTCTTGTCGCGCGCACGGGTTTAGGCGGCGGCGAGGACTTGCGTCCTCTGCCCGAATTTCTCAATCGCCTGCTCCTCGGCATCCTGAGCGCCGAAGCGCGCTGGCTCAACGCACGCGATCTGCCGATGGGATTGTCGCTGCTGTGCCTGGCAGAGCGGGAAGGCTAATCCACCGGCGCGCCGCCCATGGCGCGTGAAATAGCCCTTATGTCACCTGATCTTACCTTGACCGTCGTACTGCCCACCTACAACGAGCGCGAGAATGCGCCGCTCCTGATCGCGGGCATCCTGCGCAGCGTCACGACGCCGGTGCAGGTGCTGGTGGTGGACGACGATTCGCCGGACCGCACCTGGCAGGTCGTACAGGAGATTGCCGACCGCGAGCCGCGCGTGCGCTTGCTGCGCCGCACGACCGAACGGGGGTTGACCTCGGCGATTTGGGCCGGCATTCGCGCAGCCGAGACCGATGCAGTGGCGTGGATGGACGTGGACCTGGCGATGCCGCCAGAGACGCTTCCGAAGCTGCTGGCGCAACTCGCGGCCGGCGCCGACATCGCCATCGGTTCGCGCTATGTACCAGGCGGCAGCGATCCCGGACACAGCCTGTTGGCGCGGGCGTTTTCTGTGACCATCAACCTGTTTGCGTCGGCGTTACTCGGATGGGGCGTGCGCGACTATACCAGCGGCTTTATCTGCGCGCGGCGGGCGGTGTTCGAGCGCATCGAGTTGCGCGGGGACTACGGCGAATACTGCATTGATCTGCTCGCGCGCGGCCAGCGTCTGGGGATGCGGGTGGTGGAAGTTCCCTACGTGTGTGCCGCGCGCTTCAGCGGCGAATCCAAGACCGGCGCGAACGTGCGCGCCTACCTGCGCCGCGGCTGGAAGTACGTGATGGCGGTGTTGAGGCTGGTGGGGCGTGAGGCGTGAGGCGTGAGGCGTCAACAAACGTGAACCGTCAGGCGCGGACGCGGGGGGAAAAGCCAGCCAGCCCTGGGGCCGGTCCAGGGAAATGCCAGGCTCCAGCCCCGCGCCACGCCGCTAGAACACCGGTCAAGTAATCCGCCACGGGCGACCGAGGCTTCGTCGTGAGCTCGGCCGAACGGTCGCTGCAACGCTGGCGAAGTCCCACAGGGATGATTCGCACTCCGCCGTCCTCACTCCATCTCCAGCGCGACTCGCGGCGCGGGGAAACGACCGGCCGGCCGCTCACGCTTCGGCGTCGGCTCTTCGACCGGCTGAAGATCTGCTGCGCTGAGCGCCGGTTCGGCTGGTTGCGCGGTCGCTGCGCCGAGCGCCGGCTCGGCTGGTTGGACGGCCGCTGCGTGGAGAACTGGTTCGGCCGCGACCGGCTCTGCGTGCGGCTCGATCTCGACCGGCGTCGTGCAATAGGGGCAGACCACCCAATCGAGCTCCAGCGGCCGGCGGCACTCGACGCAGGTCTGGCGCAGCGCAGCGCGGCAGCGAGGACAGACCAGCCAGTCCGCTTCAGTCACGGTCTGGCACTTGGGGCAGGCGCGGCGAGCTGTGATGTCGCGCAGCAGCGCCTCTTCTTCGAGTTGGCGATCGTAGACCTGGTCCAGCGTCTCGCGCGGTCGCAGCAGCATGTAGAGCAACAGGCCGATCGGGCCGCCGATCAACACCAGGACGATCGCCAGCAGCCAGGCAAAGAAATCGCGCGTGCGCGCGCGGATGTCGCGGAAGGTCCAAACCACCAGGCCGATCCAGAACGCCACCAGCAGCGCGGCCAGCCCGGCGACAACGATCTCCAACACCACTCCGATTTGGTTCAACAGCTCAGCCGGAAGTTGCGGCATAAGACGGGAATCCTCACTCAGTCATCATATCTGGCCCAGCAGCTCGCCCGCTGCGAGCGCGCGGCGAGCTTGCCGATCATACCACAGGCTGGGGCGAACGGCAAAAGCTGCTTCCGTGTACTTTTCAGTGGAGAGACTGGCGCAGCTACAGCTTGCCCTTGAGATAGGGGTCCAGTGCATCGCGCAGGCCATCGCCGACGAAGTTGAAGGCCAGAACCGTTATCAGGATGGCCACACCCGGCAAGATCGAAGCCCACGGCGCCGAGAAGACGTATTGTTGCGCCTCGTTGACCATCAGGCCCCAGCTTGGCGTCGGCGGCTGAGCGCCAACCCCCAGAAAACTCAGCCCGGCTTCGGCCATGATCGCGGAGGGAATGCCCAGCGTCAGCAGGACGATGATGGGGGCCAGGCAGTTGGGGACGATGTGGCGGAACATGGTGCCGCTTCGCGTGACTCCAATGGCCCTGGCAGCCGTCACGAAATCGCGTTCCTTCAGCGAGAGGGTCTGCGCGCGCACGACGCGCGCTGCGCCAGCCCAACCCACCACACTCAGGGCGATGAAGAGGGTGAAGAGGGACGCGCCCAGGGTATAGGTCACGACCATCGCCAGAATGATGGATGGGAAAGCCATAACGACATCGCTCAGGCGCATGAGCAGCGTGTCCAGCCAGCCGCCCTGGAAGCCGGCCAGCACACCCACGATCGTGCCGATGAGCATGGAGATCGCAGACGGGATGAGGCCGATCAGAAGCGAGATGCGCGCGCCGAAGAGCACCCGGCTGAAGATGTCGCGGCCATAGACATCTGTGCCGAAGGGGTGCGCGGCCGACGGCGGGCTGAACTGCTTCTCCAACTGCACCAGGAGCGGGTCATAGGGCGCCAGGATGCGCGCCAGGAGCGCGCAAGCCACGAGCAGCAGCACGACCATGGCGCCGGCCACCGCCAGCCGGTTGCGCCGGAACCGCCGCCAGACATCCTGTCCGAAGGTCGTTTGGCGCACACGTGGCCCCTCGAGGAGGGTGGCGCTGGTCTGCGCTGATTCAGGATTCACGTCACTCATAGCGGATTCGGGGGTCCAGATAGGCATAGCTGATGTCGGCGATCAGGTTGCCCACGACGACCAGCACGACAGCCATGATCACCGACCCCATGAGCAGCGGAAAATCGCGTTGTTGGATCGCCTTGACTGACACCCGACCCACGCCCGGAATGCCGAAGACGCTTTCCGTGATGACCGCGCCCGATAGTAGTTCGGCCACTTGAATCGCCATGACCGTGACGACCGGCAGCAGCGAGTTCTTGAGTGCGTGGCGCACCAGGACGATCAGATTCCGCAGCCCTTTGGCCCTCGCCGTCCGGATATAGTCTGACCCCATGACCTCCAGGAGGCTCGATCGGGTGAGCCGGGCGATCACCGCGGCCGAGCTGGCCCCCAGGACGATCGCTGGCATGATCAGGTATTGCACGCCCTTGAAGCCAGAGATCGGCAGCCAGCCCAACTTCCAACCAAAGATCAGTTGGAAGAGCAGACCCAGCCAAAACACCGGCACCGAGACGCCCAACAGTGCGAACACCGTCATCGCATGGTCGGAAGGGGAATAGGGGCGGGTGGCCGCGATGATGCCGGCCGGAATGCCGATGCCCCAGGCCACCAGGAGCGCGCTCGCGGTGAGCGCCAGCGTCGCGGGGAAGGCGTTGGCCAGCAGCTCACCTACATCGCGGCGGGTCTTGTAGGACTCGCCGAAATCTCCGCGCAGCACACCCGCCATGTAACGCACGTAGCGCTGGGGCCAGGGATCATCCAGATGCATCTCTTTGCGCACGCGCTCGACGACATCGGGATCAATGTGCTCCTTCATCATCATGGCGATGGGATCGCCCGGCACCACCTCCAGCAGGATGAAGGTGAGGAAAGTCGTGCCGATGATGACCGGGATCGCTTGCAGGAGCCTGCGGAGGAGATATCTGAGCATGAACGACTCTCGATCGCAGAGACGAACCGGGCTTCTGGGGTGAAACCCGGTTCGTCGTCAACGAGACTCTACTCCACGATCTCGATCCCGTAGTACGGCATGTTGCTCCAGCCGTTCCACGAGACCTTGAAGTTCTTGACTTTCGGATGGACCACGAACAGGTGCTCCAGGTGGAACAACGGGACGAAGGCGAAGTCTTGATAGACGATCGTCTTCTCGATCTCCTGATAGAGCTTGTAGCGAGCCTGCATGTCGGTCATCACCCGGGCCTTCTCGAGTTGGTCTTGCACCGCCTTGTTCTCGTAGTTCCAGGAGCGCGCGACTGCATTGCGCGGCGCGAAGAAGGTATAGATGAAGTTGTCCGGGTCGTTGAAGTCAGCCGACCAACTGCTGGTGTAGCTGCCCAGTTTGCCTTCCTTGCGCGTGCCGGACCAGGCGGCCGAATCCATCTGCTTGATCTCGGCCTTGATGCCGACTTGGGCCAACATCGCCTGCAGCGCTTCGTTCATCTTGAGCGTGCTGGGGGAATCCACCGTCTGGTTGAGGGTCATCTCGATCCCATTCGGGAAGCCGGCTTCCTTCAGCAACGCCTTGGCCTTCTCAGGATCGTACTTGAAGCCAGGCAAATCCGGGTTGTATCCGGCCAGACCTGGGGCCAAGATGCCCTTGGCCGGGATACCGGTGCCATAGTAGAGCTTGTCAATCAATGTCTGCCGATCAATCGCATACATCACAGCCTCTCGCACCTTCGGGTTGTCGAAGGGCGGAATCTTGCTGTTGATGCTCATGTAGTACGTGCCGACGCGTGGCCCGCTGACGATGCGATCCTTCCACTGCGCGTCCTTCTTGAACTCTGGGATTTGGGAGCGCGCGTAGTCCAGGTCGAACGCGTCCAACTCCCCCTTCCTGAACATCAGGGCCTGGGTTTGCGCCTCGGGCACGATCTTCATGATCAGTTGGTCGAACTTGGGCCGGCCGCGGAAGTAGTCGTCGAAGGCCGATAACTGCAGCTCGCTGTTGTAGGTCCAGGAGTCCAGCTTGAACGGGCCGGTGCCCACCGGCTTGATGCCGAAGTCCTTGCCGATCTTCTCGACATACTTCTTGGAGAAGATGGAGCCAGCCGGAGTCGCCAGGTTGGCCAGGAACGGCGCAAAAGGCGCAGCCAGGGTGATCTCGACGGTGTTGTCGTCAATCTTCTTCAGGCCACTGGTGCTGGTCGCCTTGCCGTCCATGCGCGCTGTGGCGCCCGCGATCATATCCAGAAAATCGGTGTTCAGGGCTTTGATCGCAGGATCCAACATGCGATCGAAGGTGAAGATTACGTCGTCGGCGGTCAGGATGTCGCCATTGTGGAACTTCGCCCCCTTCCGGAGATGGAACGTATACTTCAGGCCGTCCGGGGTGACGTCCCATTTCTCCGCCAGACCGGGCTGCAGTTCAGATTTGCCCGGCGTCGTGGTCACAGCCTCCACCAACCGGTCGTATAGATTGAGGGGGAGAAAGTACTCCTCGGTCGTCAGTTGCGGGTCGGCGGTGCCCGGATCCGTATCCTGTGCGATCGTGAGGGTCTTGACGCCGGCTTTGACCGGAGCTGGCGCGGCCGGAGCGCCCGGCGCAGCCGGCATACAGCCGCCTAGCGCCAGCAGGGCGACGATGGCCAGGATGGCCATCAGGCGCGGGAGAGAAGCGCGGTTGACCATGAGAAAACCTCCTGTTGTGGGTCGTGACATGATGAGGAACCGAACGTGAAGATAAGCGCCCGACAGGCATTCGATACGATGGATTATACCAGAGTCACAGCCCACGTCAAACCCGCGCGTCTGGGGATTACCCACAAGTTCGGCCGGTCATTGCGAGGAGCGTCTTTGGCGGTTGCCAGGCACGAAGCAAAGCAGTCTCCTGCGAGGGTGAGATTGCTTCGCAAAAGATGCTCGCAATGACGCCGCAGAGGAGATGGGAAATCGCCATCCGTGCGTTGCATCCGTGCGTTGAGATGGACCATAACACGCTATCGTATCACCAAGGGGACATAGTTGACCCGCGAAACCACCGCCACGCGATCGCCGCTGAACGGCCCCTGTTTGCGATCCTTGTCCAGCATCGCCACGCGCCAGTAATAGGCTTTGCCCGTCTCGTACTTCTTCGTGGGCGTGTAGCGCGTGTTGTTGGTCGTCACCGAATCGTAGAGCGGCGAGAAGGTGGGAACGAGGGACACTTCCAGCTTGTATGACGCCGCGGCATCCACCGGCGTCCAAACGAAAGTGGGCGTCTCGGTTGTGCTGACCGCCAGGGTCGGCGCGATCAGCGTGGCGAACGGATACTGCTTGGTCAGTTGAGCCGCAGTGCTGTAGTCGCCGAGCCGCAGGTCGCCGTCCATCATTGCTGCGCGCCAATAGTAGCTCCCATCGTCGTAGCCCTTCGCGGCCGTATAGCAGGCCTGTTCAGTGTCCACCGTGTCATAGACGACCGAGAAGGTGGGGTCGCGGCCGACCTGTAGGCGATACTTGTAGGCCGCGAGCACCGGCTGCGCGCTGGCCGGCATCACCAGCGGCTGCCAGCACAAGGTCGGTGCACGGTCCGCAAGCCCTGCTGGGCTGTGCACCAGGCCGGCCGGCGCCGGCAAGGTGATCGTGAAGGGCCGCGGCGTGGTCCAGTCGTTGACGAGGGTCGTGTAACGCCGCGCCCGCACGCGCCAGTAGTAGGCGCCTTGCGGCAGGGTGTTCAGGGGCGTGTAAGTGTTGCGCGAGGTGGTGACAGAGATCGCGGGCGAGCCGAAATGAGGGTCGTCGTCGGCCTGCACGTCGTAGGCTTCGGCGCCTTCGGTCATCTCCCAGGAGAAGGTGGGCGTGGCGAACGCCACCGACGTGCGCAGGTTCTCCGGCGCGTAGCCGCCGCGCTCGAAGCGCCACGGCTGACTCCACGCGCCGCGCATGTTGCCGGTGGGATCATAGACCGGCCGCACGCGCCAATAGTAGCTGTTATCGCCGTTGAAGTCCCGGTTGTGGGTGTAGTGCGCGGGCGTATACGCCGCAAGGTTGGCGCGCAAAGTGTAATCGAGAATCGGCGACGTGAAGCGCGGATCAACGGCCGCCTGCAGATTATAGCCGTAGACCGGCACATCCACGGGGAGATGCCACAGGAACGGCGGCGCGGAGGGGAGAACAGTCGGGTCGCCGGTGGCGTTGTTGGCGGGCAGCGCGGGCGTCATGCGCTCCGAGACGCTGCTGAAGCGGCTGAGCACGGTCGTGTCTGGGCCGATGTCGGGCGTGGTGTACAGCACACCTGGATCGGCCGGCGCACTGTCTTGCGCATGGCCGCCGGACGAGAGGGCGCTGAAGAGCGCCACTGCCGCGCTGCCGGTGTTCTCCTGCATTCCGATGACAGTGTTGGGCAGGCGCAGCTCCAGGTAGCGCGCGGGCAGATCGTAGTGCAGCGCACCGCCCACCTCGTCGAGCCGCTGCGGCGTGGCCCACCCGGCCTCGGTCCAGCGATAGATGACCACCTGGCTGGCCGTGAAGATGCCGCTGTTCTGCAGAACGTAGACGGCATACTCGGGCCGGTGCGCCGCGATCGTCGTCACGTTGTAGCCGCGCGCGTCGCCCGGCGCGCCGGAATCGTCAAGGTGATCCAGATCCAGATAGAGCACATAGGCCATGTCGGTCGCTGTGGCCGTGGCGTTGAACCCGAAGAACCAGTAGTCCTTCGACTGCACTACATAGAGGGTCGTCAGGTCGAAGTTGGGATCCTGCATATCGCCGGCCGGATCGAACCCGATCAACATGCGGTTGGCGCTGGAGCCCAGCGTGCGTGGTTCCACCCAGTGGCTTTGGGCGGCCGCCTGGAAGCGCCAGGCCGCGCTCCAGTCTCCCCATGCCGCGCCGCCGCGCCGGCCGATCACGCGCCAGTAATAGGTGCCGTAGGCCAGGCGCGCCTGGGGTGTGTAGGCCGGATAGGGTACGATCGCCGATTTGACGATATATGCGGGGCTAAAGGCCGGGTCGCTGCTGATCTGAACCTCATAGGAATCCGCGTCTTGCAGCGGCCGCCATTCGAGCAGCGGGGTGGTCTCCACGTACTCCGCGGCGGCCGCGGGCCGCAACAGAATCGGCGCAGTTCCGACCGTAGGGCTGAGCGCCTTGCTGGCATCGAAACGCGCCTTCCAAATCTGGCTCCACTGGCCGATCTCGTTCCCTTCCATGGCATCCAGCGGCCGCACACGCCAGAAGTAATCGCGGCCGGCCGCGGGCGCGAACGGCCGATCGGCGGTCGGCGCGGCGCTGAGGTTTTGGGTGTCGAAGGTCCAATTGATCGAGCCGAAGAGCGGGTCATCGTCCACCTGCACGCGATAGGCTGCGACCTGGGTCGTCAGGTAGGTGATGCGATGCCACATGAAGATCGGCCAGGCCACGGCGCGATCTTCAGCCGGCCGCAAGGAGGGTGATGGCTCATAGTGGAACAGGGGGTGAATCTGCTGGGCCGCGAGCACGGTCCCGTTGTAGACGAACGAGAAAACCTCGCTGGGCTGTCCGGCGTTGGCAGCGCGATCCATCGGTGTGACGCGCCAGTACCAGGTGCGCGGGCTGACCGAGCGATCGAAGTCGGGCCGCGCCCAGAAGGGGTTGGCGGTCGTGGCGGTCCAGCCTTGCACGGTCGGCGGGAAACTGTTAGCCGTGTTGACCTCCACCTTGTAGTACGATGCGCCCGGCACAGGGGTCCAACTGAAAAAAGGATCGCGGACGTATTGGGCGTTGTTGACCGGGGTGAGCAGTTGAGGCTGGATATACCAGCGTTTGACAAAGGTGCGCGGGGGGCTCCAGTCGGAGATAGACGCGCCAGAATAGGCGCGCACGCGCCAGTAGTAGTTGATATCGTTGGGCAGATCGCTGGTCGGCGTATAGGCCGTGTTGCGACTGTCCACCGAAACCACCCCCGTATTGAAGGTGGGGTCGGTGGAATACTGCACGCGGTAGTATTGCGCCCCGCGCACCGCGGCCCACCGCAGGGTAGGCGTGAAGCTCGGCGTCGCCATGTCGTCCGGCTCGAGGGGCGTGGGCGTCAGATTGTAGTTGGCCGTGAATGCCCGCACCTCGCTCGGCGTGCCGTCGCGGGCCACCGCGTCGAGGGGAATCACGCGCCAGTAGTAGACGCCGTTGGCCAGCTTGGCGCTGGGCTGATGCGTTGGCGCCAGCGTGATCTGGCTGTAGCGCGGGGAGGCGAAGCCGTCTGCGCTGGCAGCGATCTGGAACTTGTAGGATGCCGCGCCCATCACCGTCTGCCACGAGAAGGTGGGCCTGACGAAGAAATCGAGGGCGGCATCGGCCGCAGGCGCGACGAGGATCGGCGCGTTGTCTGTGCTGGCCCATTGCTTGGTGAAGGTCCAGATCTCGCTGTAGTCGCCCGCGGGCGCGGGCGACTCGGCCCGCACGCGCCAATACCAGAGGCCGTCGGCGAATTTACTGGCATCGGTCGGGGTGTAAGACGTGTTGGCGGTCGTGGCCTCGACGCGTGTGGTGAATGCGACATCCTGGCTGAACTGGATGCGGTAGCTGGCGGCGCCGCCGATGCGGCTCCAGCGAAACTCCGGGATGCCGAGGGGCGGATGAGCAGCGGCCGTGGCGAGCGTCGCGTCCGCCGGCGCCAGAAGAGTCGGCGCGGGCGGCCCTGCGGCCGCGGCGAGAGGCGGCGGCGGCCCTGCGGCCGCGGCGAGAGGCGGCGGCGGCAGCACCAGCGACAGGCAGACGACCAACCAGAACAGGTAGCGCATGACGTTCCCTCCCTCCATCGTCCCCATTGCAGCAGGCGACCGTATTGGGAAGATTCTACCTGATCTGACTCCGGTTGGGAATGGGAAATTCGTCCCTGTCTGCTTGCCCCGGTCTCCTGACCGGGCCAGACCAAACGACCCTCTGTTCTGCCCGGTCTCCTGACCGGGTTATCCGAGCTGCGCCGCCAGCCCCATACGACCTGCCATCTGAAGTAGAGCGTCCAATCGCCCGTCGCCTTGGGGTTGCCCGTCCAGCCCATAGTTCCGGCCAAGCCACTGATACTTGGCCGCAGCCGATGGGTTGTACGGCAGCAACGCCACGCGGCGCAGGCCAGCCTCCTGCATGAAACCGAACAGCGCGGCCAGATTGGCTTCGGTATCGGTTACGTCGGGGATGAGCGGAATCCGCACCTGCACATTGCGATCGGCCAGCCGCCGCGCGTTGGCAAGGATGCGGCGGCTGCCCGCGCCGGTCCAGCGGCGGTGCTCGCGCTCGTCGTACAGCTTGAGGTCGTATAGCACCAGGTCGGCGTGCGCCAAAAGCCGCGCCAGGTTCGACCAACTGCACGCGCCGCACGTCTCGATCGCGGTGTGGATGCCGTGCTCCCGGCAGCCGGCCAGCACGGCCGCCGCGAAGTCAGGCTGAGCCGTCACCTCGCCCCCGGAAAGGGTCACGCCGCCGCCTGAATGATCGAAGAACGGCTTCAGTCGCACCGCTTTGGCGACGACCGCCGACGCGGGCATCCAGACGCCCTTGAGCGCCAGCGCGCCTTGGGCGCAGGTTTCGACGCATGTCCCACAGGCCAGACAGCGTCCGCGGGCGATGGTGTGCGCCTCGGCCGCGTTCGAGACCGCGGCGGTCGCGGCGACTGTGTGCGCCGACTGCGGGCAGGCGCTTGCGCAGGCGGCGCACAAGACGCAGCGGTCCGCCAGGAAGATCAGCTCGCGAGCCGGCCGTTGCGATTCGGGGCTGTGGCACCAGCGACAGGCCAACGGACAGCCTTTCAGATAGACTGCCATGCGGATGCCAGGCCCGTCGTGCACCGCGAAGGTGTCAATGTCGAAGATCAAGCCCTGGGGCTCGTCGCGGCGCTTTTCCTTCATGATCGCCCCCCTGTTTCTGGGCCGTCTCCCGACTGGCGGCGGATATGGTGCTCTTGTTGCTCACGGCTGAGCATCGTGAAGTATGCGCACCAGCCGCCCATGCGCACCCGCAGCGATTTGTACTTCTCGGGCTCGCGCTGGGCCGCGCGCAGCTCCTCGGTGTCAACCACTGTCAGGGTCATCATCGCGCCGCCCGCATCCACGAAGCCGCGCACCAGCCCGGCCATGCGCTCGGTACCCTCTGGCCCGCCCACCAGCCGCCGCGCCAGCCGCAGGTCCAGCGGGCCGCCGGCCGGCAGATTGCCGTTCTGCATCCGGGCATACGACAGGATCGCGGCCGGCAGCCCGGCGAGATCGCGGCCCAGGCCCGGCGAGAAGTTGGAGGCCACCGGCTCGCCCGCGCGCCGGCCATCGGCCGACGCGCCCAATCCTTCGCCGATGCCGATGTACCAGGAGAAGGTGCCGACGCCGCACGGGAACTTGACGAGCGAGCGGTGCGCTTCGGCGTGACGGCCAACGCAGGCGGTGAAGACGTCTATGATCTGGCGGCCAAGCGCGTCCGCAGCCTCGTCGTCGTTGCCGTATTTGGGCGCGGCCAGCAAACGACGGCGCAGCAGATCATGGCCCTCGAAGTTCGCGGCCAACGCCTGACACAACTCGGTCATGGTCGCCTGCCGAGCGTCGAAGACCACGGTCTTGATCGCGACCAGCGAATCAATGGCGTAGGCGGCGCCCTCGGCCAACATGCCGTAGGTGCGATAGCGTGCGCCGCCGGCCGTCATGTCGCGGCGCGCGGAAATGGCGCCGTCAATGAGCGCGCTCAACAGCGGTACAGGCGCAATCGTGCTGCGGTCGTTGATGCTCTCGACGACGCGCGTCACGGTCCGGCCGATCATGGCATCCATCTGCGTCAGAAACGCCTGCCACACATCGTCGAACGAGACGAAGCCGGCCGGGTCGCCAGTGTCCGGGCCATCTTGCCGGCCATCAATGCGCGAGCGCCCGCGGTTCAGCGCCCACTCCAGGCAAAGCATGAGGCTCAGCCGTTGGAAACAGAAGTCGGTGCGACCTGGGATGATGACTTCCCAACAGCCATCGTTGGTGTAGTCGCGCGCGTGGGGCGTGGGGATGCCGAGGCGCTCCAGGGCCGGGATGATGACCTCGTCGTTGAAGAGCGCTGGCATGCCGCCGCCAGCCTTCAGCACTTCGCAGGCACGCGCCACCAGGCTGTCGGCCGCGCCGCGGTGCAGGCGCACGGTGACAAGCGGATTGGTCATCTCCATGCGACCGTAGGAATTCAGGAGCAGAAAGGTCAGCGGGTTGGCGCCGTCGTTGCCATCGGGCGTCAGCCCGCCGACGATGACGTTCTGCAGCCAGTGGTTGGTGGCGTCCAGCCGGTCGCGGCCCGCGCCGATCTGCGACGAAGTCGTGTGTCGCGTCCGCTGGGCGGGATTGACGGCTTCGGCGTTCCGGGCCTCTGGCCGTTGCTCCTCGGTGGTCTTGGCCCGCTCATTGAACTTCAGGCAGAAGCAATCCACCAGCTCGGCCGCCGACGCCAGGTCCAGGCGGTCGGCATCCAGGTCCGCCTTCAGATAGGGCCAGGCGTATTGATCGAGCCGGCCCACCGCGTTGCCGTCCATCGTGGCGTGGAAGATCATGTGCAACAACCACACCGCCTGGAGCGCCTGCCAGAAGGTGCGCGCTGGCCCGATCGGCGCCTGGCGCAGGTTGGCGGCCATCTGGCGCAGCTCGACCGCGCATGCGGGGTCGCAGGGCCGCGCCGCCTCGGCCTCGCAGCGATCGGCCAACCGGGCTGCGTAATCGGCCACGGCGTCCAGGCTGATGACGACCGAATCGAGAAACGCGACCTCATCGGCCGTCTGCGCGTTGGCGCGCTGCGCGTCGGCGTCGGCTCGAATGCCGGCCAGTCCCTTTGCGAGCAGCCGCGGATAGTCCGGGACCACGTGTCCGAAGACGGAGCGAATGGAGAGACCGCACGCCGCGGCCGCCGCGCGTTCCGCATCGGTCACATAGTCGGGGAAACCCCACTCCGCATGGACACGCGGAGATTCCAGCGTCATCGAGCCGGCGATCAATTGCCCATCCCACAGGTCGAGCGGCATGTGCGCCAGCTTCAGCGCGGTCGCCAGCGCCTTGCGCACCGCGAGCGGCTCGGCCATCTGATCGGCAGCGATGGCTGGCGGGCAATCCCAAGCGACGGGCGGAATCTCCATCGCCGTGCGCACGCGTGCTCGCAGGTCCGCCACGCGCGGGGTTTCGGGGAAGATGTAAGGCTCTATGGCCATCACCGCTGCTCCTCGTTGTGGGCTTCCAGCCAACAGCGCACATCCGCCGCGTGGTGAGCGTAGTGCTCGCATGAATTGCCGGCGATGATCTGCCACGGCGTCCAGTCGGCAGGCATGTCTCGAAACCGCGCCGGATCGTTCAGATCGTCATCGGTGAGCGTGGCCACAGCCGCGGTGAGCCGGCGATGGACCTGTGCAGCCTCTATGCGGAGATCGCTCACCTGGCGCGGCCGATTCAGTTCGAGGATCGCGGCATTGCGCTCATCTGGCGGCAGTTGCCAAAGGTCCGCGCCAACGAGCGCGTGCTGCTCGATGACGCCAGCGATCTCGCGCTCGAACCAGGCGATGTGGCCGATGATGTCCCGCACAGACATCTCGCCGCTGACGCCCGGCTCCGCGATCCGGCTCGCCGCAACGCGCGCCAACACCGCGTCCAGTTCAGATCGGCTGTTCGCGATGGCTTCGATCAGGGTGGCCTTGTCCATGCTGCGTCATCCTCCCAGTAGATCGAGCGCGAGCGCGATCAACAGCTTCGTGCGGAACAGCAACGAGGCCGTCTCGGATGATTCGTTGGCGCCGTGAACGCCCGCGGGGTGCGCCAGGTCGGCGTCGGGGTGGCCGGGGCTGAAGCCGTAGACGGTCGCGCCCAGGGGGCGCACCAGGCGCGAATCGGTGAAGCCGGTTGTCAGGCTGGGCAGCCAGCGCAGGTCGCCGCGGCCCGCAGCCGCAGCGGTTGCGCGGCGGATGGCCGCGGTCAGCTCTGTGTCGTAGGGCGAGGCGTTAGAAATGGCGGTCCAGGTCAACTCATAGGCGGCGCCCTCGATGCCGACCAACACCTGTTCGACTTGCCGACGCACGTAGGCCTCATCTTGCTGCGGCAGGGTGCGCACGTCGCATACCAGCCGGCAGCTTGCGGGCACGCTGTTCGACTTCACGCCGGCCGCGAAGATCGTGGGAACCAGCGTCATGCGCGACATGCCGCGCAACCCGGAGCCGAGATGCCGGCTGACGGACCCCAGCGCATCGGCCACGGCATCCACGTTCTGCGGCGTGATCGGCTCGCTGCGCCCGAGGAGATTGGCCAGGTGCTCGAAGAACTCGTGCGAGACATCGAGCTCCGGCTGCCAGTTCTGCAAGCGGCGCAGGACCTCGCCCAACTTGAAGGCGACGTTGTCGCCCAGCCAGGGGGACGCAGCATGGCTCGCCTGACCCTGCAGGGTGATGTGCAGCTCCAGGCGGCCCTTTTCACCGGTCTGGATGGTGTAGGCCAGCCCGCCGCCAGGCGCAGGGATCGGCCCGCCGCCGCTCTCGTTGATGGCATAATCGGCGCGCAGGGTTTCGGGCGCATGAGCGGCTAGCCAGCCGAAGCCATAGGCGCCGCCCGTTTCTTCATCCGCGCCGGCGATGACGATGAGATCGCCCTTGAGCGCGCAACCCGCGCGGCGGAGGAGTATCAGCGCCATCAACTCGGCCGCTACCATGTCCTTCATGTCGGCCGCGCCGCGACCCCAGATGCGGCCTTCGGCTACCGCGCCGGAGAAGGGCGGATAGCGCCATTCTCGTTCGTTCTCCACGGGCACGACATCGGTGTGACCCATGTAGAGCAGCCGCGGCGCGCCCAGGCTGCCCGGCAGGCGGGCGATCAGGTTGCCGCGGTTCTCGGCCGAGCAGAACACCTGGGCTTCGATCCCTTCGGCTGCCAACCGGGCCTGCACATAGCGGCAGAGAGGCAGTTCGTCGCCGGTGGGCATCACACCGGTGTTGACCGTCTCGAAGCGAATCAGGTCGGCCAGCAGCGCGATGCCCTCATCCCTGGTCTCGTCGGCCATGCGGAAGAGCTGGTCTGGAGTGTACATAGTGTCCCTTCTCTGTGGCGCGTCTGAAAACTTGACGACCGCATCCTATCACATTCGGTGAGGTTTATCAACCGTGCGGCAGCCAATGGGTGTGGTTCAAGGTCTTGCGCCAGACGCCCCCATCCGTCATGCTGAGTTCTCGATTTGGATGCGGGTGCGGTATAGGGTTTTGAAGGGACCGTCATTCTGAGAAGATACGACGATTTCACCTCCGGCCCGAAGTGTGACATAATACAGACCATCTACCACACCCTGGGAGTCGTCACATGCGCTTCATCTTCTCTACCGGCTCTCTCTACACCTACGGCATTGACCGCTGCTTCGAGCTGGCCGGCCGCGCCGGCTTCGATGGCATGGAGCTGATGGTTGATGGGCGGTGGGACACGCGCCAGCCAGAGTATCTGCTGCGGCTCATCGAGCGTCATGGCCTGCCGATCATCGCGGTCCATACGCCGCTGGAGACGGGCGCGACGCCGGGCTGGCCGGACGACGCGCCCGGTCGCCTCTGCGAGACCGTGGCCCTGGCCGAGGCGCTCGGTGCGGAGGCGGCGGTCCATCATCTACCGCTGCGCTTTCGGACCTACTGGCTGATCGCAGGCCGGTATCGCCTGCCGATACCTCTGCCCGGCCGCGACCCCTATCAGCGTTGGCTGCTGGATGGGTATGCGACGTTGCAGGCTGCTACATCGGTCACCCTTTGCATCGAGAATATGCCGGCGTTTCGGCTGTTCGGCCTGCGCCTGAATCTGCAAAGGTGGAACCGGCCGGCCGAGATCGTGCGCTTCCCCGCGCTGACGCTGGACACCACTCACTGTGGCACATGGGGTTGGGACCCGGTCGAAGTCTACGCGCAGCTCCGCGGCCAGGTGCGACACGTTCACTTGAGCAATTTCGACGGGAAAGAGCACCGCCGGCCGGAGGCCGGCCCACTGCGGCTCGATCGGCTGCTCGCTCGACTGGCGGCCGACGGCTATGCGGGCGCGGTCTCCATCGAGCTGTCGCCGGATGCGCTGGATGCGGGGAAATCCGATGCGGAGATAGCTGCTCACCTGGGAGGGAGCCTGGCATACTGCCGGGCGGCCGTGTCTGGCTACTCGGTCTATACCGAGGTGCTCACCTCTTGAAGTCGAGCGGACTGGGGCCCTCGTAACGTAAGACCCAGCCGGGCTTCGTCTGTCACCGACTCGTAGAGCCTGTCAGGTCTCGCAGCAGGGAGATCCGCCAGGCGTACACAGGTCTCAGCTCCTAACACCGCCTCCAACACGGCGCCGGCGACCGCCAGCGACTTGTCGGAGATGGTGAAGCAACAGGCGCGCTCCCCGCGCGGATCCACATCGCCCACCTTGAGGCCGGCCGTCACGCGCAGACCTGAGCGCAGCAACCCCCGCACAACGCCCGCGCAGCCGGCGCGCAGCGCGATGCCGCCTACCGTCGCGACCACCTGGCCGGCCGCCACAGCGTCGCCAATAGCCACACACGTTTCCAGCAGACCATCGGCCGGAGCACGCAACACGCGGCCGGGAGTCGCCTGACCGCTGATCTCGCCCGGGATGCCGGTGTCGGGCAGCGCGCTCCCCTGCCAGATCACCCGACCAAGCCAGTGACCCCGGCTTGTCTCGATGACCGCGTGGCAATCCACACTGGCCGTGAAACCCGGCCCGAGCGCGATGACCAGCGGCGCATCGGTGATGCGCGTGCCAGTGTTGCGCTTGGCCATGATGCCATCCACCAGCACAGCCGGCGCCAGCTCCTGTCGCACGCGCGCCTCGCCATCCACCAGCACGGGAATCACGCGACCGGCCAGTGCAGCCCGCGCAGCCTCGACATGGGGGACCAACCGGCCGACGATGCCCTCGATCGTCGTCTCGCCATCGTAGACCGCCTCGCCGAAGCTGACGGCCCGGCGCACCATCAGCGGTTGGGGCAGCTCTGTCATAACCACCGGAAAGCCGGCCCAGTGCAGGCGGAACGCGACGCCGCTGGCCAGATCGCCGGCGCCTTTGATGAGGACGAGGGGGCGCGGGGTCTGGATCACGGCCATCGCAGCCCTCTCGGATAATGATTCTTCAGCACTCCGGCCACCCGCTTGCCCCAGCCGAGCGAAAAGCCGTCCACCGCCACCAGGATCCAGCCATCCTCGCCAGGACTGTGCAGGCTTTCGCCCCTCAGATATGCCAGGAGATCACTGTGGCCGGCCGGCAGGATGATGGCGCGGCGCGCGTCTTCGACGCGCAGACCCAGCGCCAGCGCATGGCTCGGCTCGAAGCGGCCGCCTTTCAACGTCCCCAGCCACCAGCCCGGATGGATGAAGCGCAGGCCGGGCCGGCCGCGGCCTGCGCTTCGCCCTGAGCTGCTTCCCGAGCGGGGTCGCACGGCTGTCGAAGCGCCTGTCGAATCGCTTGCCGAGGAGCCCGTCAGAATGTCCGGCGCCTCTGCAAGCAGCGTGTAGAGATACGAGCCGACCAACGCCAGGCGCTCTGGCTCAGGCGCCCGCCTCAGATTCTCGGAGCAGAACGCGCGATAGGACCGCTCGACCGCCGGAGGTAGCCGCGCGAGGCGGGCGGGTTGCGGGCCATGCTCCTCCGCGTTTCCGGCCGGGGCTCGCTGGAGGATGGCGATGAAGTGGCCTTCGCCCGGCCCCAGATGGGGCCACAGACGCACGCTGCGCGCAAGGCTGGCCGTGATGCCACGAACTGCGTCTGGGGTCGGCGCTGCGCCGGCTGCGACCCAATCTGGTCGGCCCGGCGCAAAAGCGGGCCGGCGCTGCGACTGGACCATGTCGAAGTCGGGGTGAGCTTCCAGAAAGCGGGCGATCACTCCTTCGTTCTCCTCTGGCGCGAAGGTGCACGTCGCATAGACCAGCCGGCCTCCTGGCCGCGCCAGCCGCGCCGCGCAGTCCAGGATGGCAGATTGGCGCAGCGCGCAGCCTGCTACAAGCGCCGGTGACCATTCCTGCCGCGCAGCCGCGCTCTTGCGGAACATACCTTCGCCAGAGCACGGTGCATCCAGCAGCACGCGATCGAAGAAGCCCTCCAACCGATCGGCCAGGCGCTCTGGCGTCTCATTGGTGATCGCGACGTTGGTCGCGCCCCAACGTTCCAGGTTCTCCGCCAAATCCCAGGCGCGCTGGGGATGGATTTCGTTGGCGATCAGCAGCCCACGGTTTTGCATCAGCGCCGCGATGTGGGTGGCCTTGCCGCCGGGCGCTGCCGCCAGATCGAGCACGCGCTCGCCTGGCTGGGGATCGAGCAGCTCCGCGACGGCCATCGCGGACGGCTCCTGCAGATAGTAGAGCCCGGCTGCGTGGTAGGGATGCTTGCCCGGCGACGGCTCGTCTGAGACGGTGAACCCTGTCTGGCACCACGGCACGGCCGCCAAGTCGAACGGCGCCAGCGGCCGGAATGCCTCGACTGGCATCTTCAGCGTATTCACGCGCAGCCCCGCGGGACTTGTCACGGCGTAGCTCGCCGCGAACGCGTCGAAATCGTCGCCGAGCAAACGGGCCATCCGCGCCAGAAAGGCGGCCGGAAGGTCGTGGTGATACATCACAGCGCCATCGCGCAGCCATCCGCGCGCGGGTCGCTGCCGCCGCAGAGGACGCCTGTCGTGGGGTCGCGCAGGATGATCTGCCCGCGGCCAAAGAGGGCGCGCTCGTGGCCGCTGACCGGATAGACCGGGTGGCCTATCTCGGCCAGGGCCTGCATGGTCGCCGGGGGAATGCCCGCTTCCAGGCCCACCCGGCCGCCGGCCGATCCATCGGAGATGCAGAAGCGCGGCCGGTCGAGCGCGGCCTGCGGGTCAAGCTGATCGTCGGCCAGGGCGACCACCACCTGCATATGGCCCTGCGGCTGCATGAAGCCGCCCATGACGCCAAAGGGGGCGAGTAGAAGGTTGGTACGTGATAGATTGGTGCGTGGTAAATTGGTGGAGGGCCTCACCGGCTCCCAATCTACCAATCTACCATCCACCACTCCACCATCCCGCGTGATCATCCCAGGTATGATCGTGTGATATGGCCGCTTGCCGGGCGCCAGCGCGTTCGGATGGCCCGGCTCCAGGCTGAAGTTGTGTCCGCGATTTTGCAGCGAGAAGCCCCAGCCCTCCGGCACGATGCCCGTGCCGAAGCCCATGTAGTTGCTGTTGATGAACGAGCACGCATTCCCTTCGCCATCCACCACGCAGAAATAGACCGTGTCGGAGCTGGCGACGGGCGCCCCATGACGCTGGTCGAGGGTGGCCCGTGTGGGGTGGATGAGCTTGCGGCGGCCCGCGGCGTAGGACTTCGAGAGGAGTTGGGAGATTGGTACATTGGTAAATTGGGGATCGGCGATGTACCAGCGGGCATCGGCAAACGCCAGCCGCAGCGCTTCGATTTCGAGATGGAGTCGCTCAGGGGAGAGAGGGTCGAATTTGGCAGGGTCGAAGCCTTCCAGGATGTTCAGCGCCAGCAGCGCAGTGATGCCCTGGCCGTTCGGCGGGCATTCCCACACCCGCAGCCCACGATATTCGACGCTGATCGGCTCGTCCCAGGTGCTGCGATGCGCCGCCAGGTCCGCGATGGTCAGGCAGCCGCCGGCTTGCTGCACCGTATCGGCGATGGCCGCGGCGATTTCGCCCTGGTAGAAGGCGTCCTTGCCGCCCTCGGCCACAGTGCGCAGGGTGGCGGCCAGGCCGGGGTTGCGAAAAATCTCGCCGGCCCGCGGCCCGCGGCCCTCGATGGTCAGCTCCAGCCCGCCTGGAGCGTGGCGCAACTGGCGCTCGGCCCCGCGGGCCCAGAAATGGGCAGTGATCGCCGCGACGGGAAAGCCCTCATCCGCCAGGCGGATGGCCGGGGCCAGGATGGTTGCGAGCGACAGGCGACCGTGGCGCTCGATCAAGTCGCACCAGCCAGCGCACGCGCCCGGCACGGTGATCGTGTAGGGATGGTAGGGCGGCAACTCCTTGCCGTAACCTTCGCGCGCCAGCCGCGCCAGCGTCAACGCGGCCGGCGCGCGGCCCGAGCCGTTCAGCGCGGCGATCTCGCTCGTGACCGCGTCGTAGAAAAGCGCGAAACAGTCGCCGCCGATGCCGGTGGAGGTCGGCTCGGTGACGTTCAGCGCCGCGGCGGTTGCGATGGCCGCATCGGCCGCGTTCCCGCCCGCGGCCAGGATCTCCAGCCCGGCCGCGACGGCCAACGGCTGCGAAGCCGCCACCATGCCGCGGCGACCGTACACAGGAGAGCGATGAGAAGCAAACCGCAGTTCAGTTACCATTCTACCCGCCCACCAATCTACCAATATCTACCGACCACCCCCCCGCTACCTCCGCGCCACGAAGATCAGCTCGCCCGGATACCGGGAGCCATAGGGGTGCTTTTCGTAGTCGGCGTAGAGCGCCTCGACCTGATAGCCGCAGCGCGCCAGCAGGTGCTCGGCCTCGAAGCGGAATAGATGCCGCATCGGAAAGGAGTGCACCAGCCGTTCCTGCCGGCCGTCGGGGTGCGTGACGTAGTAGATCAGCTCTGTGTGCTGAATCTGGTTGAACCAGTCGCGAGATGCGACGCGAAAACGGCGGATGACCCGCCGGCCGTCAGGCAAGGTGAACTCCGGCTCGCCGCCCCACTCCTCCAGCCGCGCCTCCTCAACCAGCGCGGGCAGATAGGGGTTGAAGAGATCCAGAACGAGCCGGCCGCCGGGACGCAGATGGCGATGGATCGCGTACAAACAGGCGATCTGATCCTCGACGGTCGTCAGGTGTTGGAAAGGTCGAAAGGGGATCGTCGCCAGGGCGAATTCGCGGCCCAGATCGAAATCCCGCATGTCCGCCTCCACCAGTTGGACGCGCGCCTGGACTTCGGCCGGCTCGGCGGCCAACCCCTCGCGGCAGACGGCTAACATGGAGGGCGAGAGGTCGAGGCCGACGATCTCGATGCCGGCCCTGGCCGTGGGAATCAGCACCCGGCCGGTGCCGCAGCCGACCTCCAGCACCGGCCCATTGCTCTCTTGCGCTAACTCCACAAAGAAGCCGACGTCCGGCCGACTACGGTAAGCTTCGATGTGGTCGTAGAACTCGGACGTGAAGCCATACTCAGCATAACCGCCTGCACGATCCATGTGGCCTCCTGATAAGAGCTATGTCTGTCCCGAAAATACGTCACGAATTGGGAAAGAAACGAACCTGTCCTGAAAATCGCCCCCCCAGCCCCCCGACTTCGGGGGAGCCAGGTTCCCCCCAGGCTTGGGGGGTCAGGGGGGCGCTTTCATCCCCCGTGGCGCCGCGGCCGGCATCGGCGTCTGCCCTGAAAATCGCCCACCAGGCGCCAGGCGCTTCCGAAGCGCCTGGCGCCTGGTGGGTTTCAAGTTAACCTGGCCGGCAGACGTAGGACCTCTCCGGCGACGAAACGAGCGCCGTCGAAGGCCAGGCGCACTCCCTCGCAGTAACTACAGGGCGGATCCCAGCCGCGGAAATCCACCTCGGGCAGACACGCGATCGCGCCGGCCTCGATGATGCCGCCGTGGGTGATGATCAACGCCTGGCCCTCTTCCGGCAGCCGGCCCGCGATGGCTCGCCACAGCCGCGCCTGGGCGTCGGCAAAGCGCGCCGTGGCGCCGCCCTGCCGGACCACGCGCGCGAACTCGACGAAGCCGGCGTCGTAGCGGATTTCCGCATCCACGTCTTCGCCCAGTTCGCTCAACTCCTCCACCTGCTCTTGGACGGCAAAGCCCATCGCCGTGGCCGTCTCGAAGGCGCGCGGCTTGGTACTCACAACTACCAGGCTGAATGGTCCGATACTTCTTCCGACATTCCTGGCCAGGACGATGCCGGCCTCAGATAGATGCTGGCCAGGCTTGTTCCGCATGCTGTGGCGGCGAACTTCCAGGTATCGCATAGGACGCTCCTCATTGAGTCTTGCCGATTCCCTGAGCCGGGTTCAGCTCTGCGTCGCGAGTCCGTTCGGCTATGGCAAAACGATGATGTCTTCCAGACGACGCTTGGGGACGTGGTGCACGCCTGCCTGGTCCCGCCAGTATTTCACATCGCCGTCCGGCCCGATCGTCTCGAGCACGACGGTTTCCTTCGGTTTGCCCAAGGCGAGAACGTGCAGGATTTCGTACCGCGTGGGGATGTCGAGGATTTGGCGCACCTGCTCGCGTTGCACCGAGCCAAGGATGCAGCCGCCCAGCCCGCGCTCGGTCGCGCCCAACATGATGTTCTGGATGGCGATCCCCTCGTCCACACCGAAAGATTGGCTGAGGGTTGTATCGCCCAAAACCACGATGTAGGCCGCTGGCCTCTCCCCTTCGACCGGGCCGCCCCAGTCTTTAAGATAGCCAGCCCACGCCAGGGTCGCGAAGATGGCGGCATTGGTAGCGCGGTCTGCGCAGAGCGCGTACTTGAGCGGCTGCATGTTGCGTCCTGACGAAGCCAGCCGGGCCAAATCCACCAGCTCACGCAACGTCTCCAGGCTGACATCCACGTCCTGGTAGAAGCGGCGATAGCTGCGGGTCTTGCGCACCATTTCCTTGAACATGTTTCCTCCTGATGTCATAGTATACACCATTCCTCCCGCCATGTGAAACGCAATCCAGCCTGTAGCCGGCTCACAGGCGCTGTGCGCGTCCTTGCAGCCCCCGCCACACCCGCTCAGGCGTCAAGGGGAACTCATCGAAGCGCACGCCGACAGCGTCGTATACGGCCGCGCAGACGGCCGCGGCCACGGGCAGGTAGGGCATCTCGCCCATGCCGCGCGCGCCCCAGGGGCCGTGAGGGTCGGGGTGTTCGACGATGATCGCATCCAATCGGCCCGGCGTATCGAGCACGGTGGGGATCAGATAGGCGCTCAACCGATCGGTCAGCACGCGGCCGCGGTCGGTCTTCCAATCCTCCAGCAGGGTGTAGCCCAACGCCTGCACCACGCCCCCCTCGATCTGGCCGATGACCTGGCGGGGGTTGATGGCCCGGCCCACATCATCGGCGCTGATGAAGCGTTCCACCTTGACCTCGCCCGTTTCGGCGTCCACGGCCACGAACGCGGCCTGGGCCACATAGCCATAGGCGAAGTTGGGCTTGCCATAGCCGGTGTCGTGATCCAACGGCGTGGTTTTGGGCGCCAGGTAGACGAACTCGCCCACGGCCGGCCGGTCTTCGTTCTTCCAGGCCGCCAGCGCCCGGCCGGCCGCGCCCCGCACCGCGTTGCCGCTCATGTAGGTGAGCCGCGAGGCGGACGCGCTGCCCGCATCGCCCATGAGCGCGGTGTCCGAGGCGATCACGCGCACCCGCTCGAACGCCACGCCCAACGCCTCGGCCGCCATCTGAGCGACCACTGTGTGATTGCCCTGGCCACAGTCCGCGCCCGCGAAGTAGACGGTCGCTTCGACGATCTCCGTCCCCCCGCGCAGCTCGACGCGCGCATAGCTGTTTTCCTGATAGCCAAAGCTGAAGCCGACGTTCTTGAAACCGCACGCAAAGCCAAGGCCGCGGTAGGTTGGTAGATTGGTGGTTGGTAGATTGGTAATTGGGATATTGGGAGATGTTCCGCCATTTGCCATCTGCCATTTGCCATCTGCCATCTGCCATTTGCCATCTGCCATTTGCCATCTGCCATTTGCCATTTGCGGTTTGCGCCACCGCCCCGCCTCGTCCTGCGTCCACCCCGCGGCTCTGGCTGCGGCGATGATCGTCTCGGTCAACCCCACCCCGCCGGGAATGGGTGTGCCGGTCGTCAGGAGCTTTTCGTCGGTCAGTACGTTCTTCAGCCGGATTTCCACCGGATCCATGCCCAACGCCTCGGCCAGTTTGTCCATCTGACTCTCGGCAGCGAAGTGGCCCTGCGGCCCGCCGAAGCCACGGAACGCCGCGGCCGGCACGTTGTTGGTGTAGACTGCCATCGTGTCCACGGCCACGTGCGGGATTTCGTAGGGGCCGGTGCAGGTGAGGGTCGTGTTGCCGAGCACCTTGTTGCTGGTGTACATATACGCGCCGGCGTCCGCGATCACCTTGACCTGCGCGGCGACCAACGTTCCGTCCTGCCGCGCGCCCCATTTAGCCCACAGCTTCATCGCGTGGCGCTTGCCATGCCCGATGATGGATTCCTCGCGCGTCCAAACCGTCTTGACTGGCCGTCTGATCCCGCGCTGCGCCAGCCGCCAGACCGCCAGCGCCAGTGTGATCTGCACCGACATATCTTCGCGGCCGCCGAACGCGCCGCCGATGGCCGGATAAATCACCCGCACCTGTTCGACCGGGATGTCGAGCGCATGGGCGATCTGCTTCTGATCAACGTGTGTCCATTGGCCAGCCGCCTCGACCGTGACCCGGCCCGCTTCGTCCAGATAGGCGACGCCGGCTTCGGGCTGGAGATAGGCGTGTTCTTGAACGGGCGTTCGATACACTCCCTCGACGATCACATCGGCCGCGCGGAAGCCGACCTCGATGTCGCCTTTGCGGACGCGATACGAATAGGCGACATTGTCGGGGCTGTGGGGATGGAGTTGGGGGATGGGCGATAGACCCTTCGGGTCTCCGAGACCCGAAGGGTCTGGCGTGCGGATCGCCGCCTCGGGATCGAGCACGAGCGGCAGATCTTCCCACTCCACGCGAATCAACCTGCGTGCGCCGCGCGCCTGCGCCTCGGTCTCGGACACCACCAGCGCCACTTGATCGCCGACGAAACGCACCACGTCCGCGCCCGTCTTGGCCGAGCCTGGGCCGCACAACACGGGCTGATCGTTGATCTGAAGGCCATACTCGTTCACCGGCACATCGGCCGCGGTGAAGACCGCGACCACGCCCGCCGCGGCCTCAGCCTCCGACGTGTCCAGGCCAAGGATGCGCGCGTGCGGCCGGCCGGCGAACAGGGTCGCCATGTGCAGCATATCGGGGCGGACGATGTCGCCGGGGTAAAGGGTCTGACCGGTTACCTTGCCCGGCGCATCAATGCGCGGCGCGTCGTAGCCGATGGAATGTGTCATGCAAGCTATCCCTTGAGTAAGGCGATCTCGGCCAAGACATCTTCCAGGCTCGGAGCGCTCGATGGAACGATCTCTTGCGGCCTGTGCTTGTCTGCGCATCGTCGGCCCGGCCTTCAATGCGCTCCGCCGCCGGACGTCACACGGACCGAAGCACTAAGAGCCGCCCCGTAGTTCCCCGTCCTCGGTTCTGTAGGTCGCTGCCCGGTGGAACTGCCGTAGTAACTATTGTCCAACCAGTCGTTGACCCATTCCCGCACATTGCCCGCCATGGTTGCCCGAATCAACAAGATGCACCCATCGCTCGACAGTCCAGTAGATAGCATGGCCGAAGCGAGCTTTGAACCATCCAAAGCTTGCCATCGGGCATGGGGGCTCCTCTATCTCGCGGCCGATCACGTCGGACTGCCGGCCACGTGCTCAATCGCCTCCACGATCCTATAGTACCCCGTACACCGGCACAGATTACCCGCAAGCGCCTGCTTCACCTCCTCGGCTGTGGGCTGCGGGCATTCCTGCAGCAGATTGGCCGCGGACATGAGCAGGCCGGGCGTGCAATAGCCGCACTGCACCGCGCCGGCTTCGATAAAGGCGCGCTGGAGAGGATGCAACCTCTCCCTCTCCCCCAATCCCTCCACCGTCACCACCTCACACCCCTCGGCCCGCTCGGCCGGCGTCAGGCAACTCATCACCGCCATGCCATCCAGCCAAACGGTGCACGCGCCGCATTCGCCCTCGGCACAGCCTTCTTTCGTGCCCGTCAATCCCGCGTCCTCGCGCAGCGCACGTAGCAACGTCTTGCCGCGGGCGCCCTGTAAGGTAACAGGCTTACCGTTCAGATTCAGCGCTATTGGGTACTGGGTATTGGGTATTGATGCTGGCCGATTTGTGACAGCGCGCCTCGCCGTCTCGGGCATCTGCAAACTGCAATTTGCAATTTGCAGTTTGCGATCTGCGCTCCCCTGCAACAGCACCGGCCTCTCCGGCCACCCCGCGCGCTCCGTGCCATCCCGCACCTGGCGCAAGGCTCGGCCGGTCAGCACGCGCACCACGTCGCGGCGATATTCTGCGCTGCCGCGGATGTCGGAGATCGGGCGAGCCGCAGCCGCGGCCAACCCGGCCGCGTGCGCGATGACCTCGCCGGTCAGCTCCTTGCCCGCCAGGTAGGCTTCGGCCTGGGCCGCGCGCACGATGGTGGGGGCGACAGCGCCGAGGGCGATGCAGGCTCGTATTGCGTATTGCGTATGCCGTTCACCTGTGGGCCGTCGGCCACCATCGAATTCCACAATCACCGCCACGTTGACCACGCTGATCGCCTGCGCCTGACGCAAGCCGAGCTTCAGGAAGGCGCCGCGTTCGGCCGGCTTGAGGGCCGGGATGTTGATGCGCACGAGCATCTCATCCGGCTGGAGCGCAGTCTTGCGCACACCCAGGAAGAAGCGGTCGAGGGGCAGGGTGCGCTCTTCGCGCTCGCGGCTGGCCAGGGTTACAGTCGTGTCCATCGCCCACAGCGGGGTGATGGTATCATTGGCCGGGCTGGCCGTGCACAAGTTGCCGGCGACCGTCGCCCGGTTGCGGATTTGCGGCGCGCCGACCAGCCAACAGGCGCGCGCCAACGGGAACGCGTGCGCCGCGATCTCGGCCGATGCTACGACTTGATTGTGGGTGACATTCGCCCCGAGGGTGATCTCACTTACGTGCTGCCCGGAGGAGGGCGCGTGAGTGCGCTGCACTTCAATCCGATCCAGCCCAGGGATGCGCGAGATATCTACCAGGATTTGCTGCCGGCGAACCCCGCGCTCGAGCTCCAGGATCAGATCGGTGCCGCCCGCGATCAGGCGACAATCGTCGCCGTGCCGGGCCAGCAGATCCAACGCCTCGGCCAGGCTGCTCGGAGCGTAGTAGGTGTGCCACATGCAGGCAGCTCCCATCACGGGGGCGATTGGCGCCCCTGCGCAAACCACACTACGACCATGACGCCGGCCAGCAACATGATCGCCGCCGCGATCCACAGGCCGATGATCGGCCCGCCGGGCCCGGCGGCGAGCAGGCCGGCGAAGAGGGGCCCGGCAAAAAGGGCGACGTTAGCGCAGGCGTTGTACGTAGCGATGTAGTTGGTGCGGTCCGTTTCTGGCGTCAAGGCCACCAGGTTGTCGAAGAGGGTGACGGTGATGGCCGAGTTGAACAAGCCGGCCAGCGCAGCCCACGGCATCAGCCACCAGATCGTCGGCGAGAGGGAGGTGAGCAGCGGGTAACTGGCGAAGCCCAGGATGCCGACGGCCAGGGCGCGCGAACGGCCGATGCGACCGACCGTGCGGCGCATCAGCAACGAGCCGAGCACCGCGGCCGCCGACGCCACCGTCACCAGGATGCTGATTTGCTCGTCGGTCGCGGAAAGGCGACGCACCCAATACAACGGCAGCAGCGGCGCCAACATACCGATAGCGAGCTGCAACACCCCGACGGCTATCAAGAAGCGACCGAAGCGCGGGGGGCGGAGCAGGCCGCCCAACTGGCGCAGCCACCCTTCGCCGGCCACGCGCTGCGGCGGTCTATCGGGCACGCGGAGCTGGCTGATGTGCCACGAGCTGACGAGCGACGCGATCCAGCCCACCATGAACAGCAACTGATAGTTGGTGGGAAAAGGCAACCGCTGAAGGATCTGACCCGCCAGCAGCGTGCTCAAGGTAGTCGTCAGGCCCAATCCCGCCATGCGCCAGCCGATGACCTGGGTCATGCGGTCCGCGGGCACGGCATCGGCCATCATCGAGAGAAAGCTGGTGTTGGCGACCGCCACCGGGAACGCCTGCAAGATCAGCACGATGATCGTGATCTCGGGCCGGCCGTCTTGCACCAGCAGCGGCGTCAGCGCGATCAGGGGGTAGGCCAGGCGGTGCGTGAAGCCGCTGATCATCATCCAACGCATACGCCAGCCGGTGCGCACCATCAGCCGCGCGGCCGGCAACTGCCAGAAGACGTTGACCAGCGCGGGACCATAGGTCACTGCGCCCACCAGCAGGCTTGGGGCGCCCAACCGGACGACATACACCTGCAGGAAGTTGATGGTTGTGCCGACCAGCACGCCGAACCAGACGATATCCCACACCAGATGCCGGATATTGGCTGCGGCCTGCTCTGGGGTCGGCGGCGCGTCCAACGGCCGGCCGATGCCAGTGATCGCCAACGGGTTGAAGCGGCTCAGACGTCTCCCCATTTTACCAGCTACCAATCTACCAATCTACCAATCTACCGTCTTTCCACCAATTCGATCAACACGCCGTGCGCGGCCTTCGGGTGGAGGAACGCGACCCGGCCATGCGCGCCGCGCCGGGGCGTCTCGTCTATCAACGCCGCGTCCTTGCTCTTCAGGTCGGCCAACGCCTGCTCGATGTCGTCCACTTCCAGGCAGATGTGGTGCAACCCTTCCCCGCGCTTCGCCAGGTAGCGGCCGATGCCAGAGTCGGGATTGATCGGCTCTAGCAACTCCAGCTCGGAGTCGCCGCACGGCAGGAAACCGATCTTCACATCCTGTTCAGGTATCGTCTCGACGTGCGTCAGCGCCATGCCCAACGCGTCACGGTAGAACCCCAGTGCGGCTTCGAGGTTCTGAACGACGATGGCGATGTGATCCAGGCGTTTGATGGTCATGGTGTAACTCTTTCGGGAGATAAGAACGGGTAGACAAGTAGACAAGTAGACAAGGGCATTCGAGGGTCTTGTCTCTCCATTCCCTTGCCTCCTTGTCTCCTTGTTTCCTTGTTTCCCTGCCTACCAAGTACCAATCTACCAGGCTACCAATTTACGGTCTATACTCTCCAAACACTCCGCGCAGCGTGTTGCACATTTCGCCCAGGGTGACATACGCCTCGGCCGCTTCGACGAAGAGCGGCATCAACGCGGCGGTCGGGTCTTGAGCCGCGGCCCGGATACGCTTCAGAACGTCCGCGACGGCCGCAGCGTTCCGGCTGGCCCGCACGGCCTGAAGGCGGCGAATCTGTTCGGCCTGCACCGTCTCGTCTATCTTGAGCAGATCGGCCGGGGAGGCCGCCCGGCTGCCCTGGTACCTGTTGACGCCGACGACGACCTGCTCGCCGCTTTCGATCGCGCGACAGACGGCATAGGCCGCCTCCTGGATTTCGTGCTGGATGTAGCCCCGCTCGATGGCCGCGGCCGCGCCGCCCATGCCGTCAATCTTCTCGATGTACTGCCTCGCGCGGCGCTCGATCTCATCGGTTAAATGCTCGACATAATACGAGCCAGCCAGAGGATCCACGGTGTCGGCCACGCCCGCCTCGTGAGCGATGATCTGCTGCGTGCGTAACGCCACCTCGACCGCAGCCTCGGAGGGCAGCGCCAACGCCTCGTCGCGCGAGTTGGTGTGCAGGCTCTGCGTGCCGCCCAACACCGCGGCCAACGCCTGGAGCGTCACACGCACGACGTTGTTTTCGGGCTGTTGCGCGGTCAGCGTCGAGCCGGCCGTCTGGGTGTGGAAGCGCAGTTGCCAGCTCTTGGGGTCTTTGGCCCCGAACCGTTCCCGCATGATCTTCGCCCACAGCCGCCGGCTGGCGCGGAATTTGGCGACCTCCTCCAGGAAGTTGTTGTGAGCATTGAAGAAGAAGGTCAGTTGCGGCGCAAAATCGTCTACGGCCAGCCCGGCGTCGAGCGCAGCCTTCACGTATTCGATCGCGTTCGCCAGCGTGAACGCGACCTCCTGCACGGCCGTGCTGCCGGCCTCTCGGATGTGATAGCCGCTGATGCTGATCGTGTTCCAGTTCGGGAGCGTCTGGCCTGCGTAGCGAAAGAGATCGGTGATGAGCCGCATCGAGGCCGCGGGCGGAAAGATGTAGGTTCCGCGGGCAATGTATTCTTTCAGGATGTCGTTCTGAACGGTGCCGCGCAGCGCGGCCGGATCAACCCCCTGTTTCTTGGCCACGGCGATCACCATGGCCAGCAAGATAGCGGCTGGCGCATTGATGGTCATGCTGATGCTGGCTTTGTCCAGCGGGATGCCGTCGAGCAGCGTCTCCATATCGGCCAGCGAGGCGATCGCCACGCCGACCTTGCCCACCTCGCCCAACGCCAGCGGATCATCCGAATCGTAGCCGATCTGGGTGGGCAGGTCGAACGCCACGCTGAGGCCGGTCTGACCCTGGGCCAGCAGATACTTGAAGCGCCGATTGCTCTCGGCCGCCGCGCCGAAACCCGCATACTGGCGCATGGTCCAGAAGCGCGCCCGGTACATCGTCGGCTGCACCCCACGCGTGAAGGGATACTCGCCGGGAAAACCGAGTTGTTCGAGATAGGCTTCTTCGGCCGCCGGACAGCACGTGGCCGGCGCATAGAGACGGTCAATGGGAATGCCTGAGCTGACGCTGAACTCGGTCTGGCGTTCCGGCGCACGCGCCAGGGTCCTGGCGACCGTTTTCTCTTGCCAGGCAGTGCGACGTTCGTTCAATCGGGTCATGCTTGCTCCGGGGATGGCGGCTGCGGCTAAGGCCGGATGTTCAATGCGCGATTTCAGGCCGCGCGGCGCTGGTCTCTGTGGCCGAGGCGCCGGGGTCCTGCCCTCTGTACTTCGTCTCGAGCAAAACCGGGTCGTATGGCGCGCGACGATTCGGACACACCGGCCGCGGGCAAAGCTGGCAACTCGCGAAGGTCTCCTCGGACGGGAAAAGGATGCCGGAGACCGATTTAGTCGGCGTCATCAGCAGGCTCTCCGTCAACTCCACGCCGATGGCGGCCTGCACCTGGCCGAGATAGCCGAACAACACGTTCTGTTGTTCGAGGGGCCAGTCTGCCAACGAACCAGGATTCATGCGTGAGGTCTGGCCGATCTGATAGAAATCTTTGAGTTGCGTCTGGAAGGCGCCATAGGCGCTGCCCAAGACGGCCTGGTTCAGGCGATCGGCCCAGAAAAGCGCCGACAGATCCTCTTGCGAGCGTGCCCAGGTCTCCAGCTCCCAGCCGGATGTGACCACATAGGCGAAGACGCGCTGGGCGCTATCCAGGTTCACGCGCAAGATGCGGCTGGTGAACTTCACGCCGTCTACCACAACGTAGTCCGCCCCCTTCTCGTCAATGAATCCCAGGCGGTAGATGGCTTTGGGCCGGCCGATCGCTTGCGCTTCTGCGGCCAGCCGGCCGACCTCCTCGGCCGTGGCGCTGCCCTCGCGCACACGAAACGTCTGGAACAGTTGGGGCAGAACGATCTGGAATGGCAACGGATTCAGAACAACAGCATCCACTCGCGACTCCTATCGGCTGGTGACCGGCGCGGTCCTGAACACATAGTCCCACAGCGGCGAGCTGACGCCAAATCGTGCATTGGGCGTCCGGTAATGGTGCCTCATGTGGTAACGCTTCAGAAACTTCAGATAGCCCGATCGCATCGGGAAATGGTGCGTGGCATAGTGCGTCATGTCGTAGAGCAGATAGCCGACCACAAAGCCGCAGAAGATCAGCGGCGTCCAGGCCGGCGCGCCAAGCAGCAGCCCCACAACCAGGTAGATCAGCCCGTAGAAGATGACCGCCAACGGGAGGCTGACGACCGGCGGCATCACCAGGCGGGTCTTGAGCTGCGGCTGAGCATGGTGTACGCCGTGAAATAGAAAGAAGACTCGCTCCTGGGCCGGCGTCTTCGGCTCATAGTGAAACACGAACCTGTGCAGCGTATACTCAGCCAGGGTCCAGACGAAAAGGCCCAGAATGAAAGCGGCCGGCGCGATTGCCGGCGACGCGGCCGCCGGCAGGCCGAGAACCCCGACCGTCAGGCTATAGCCTGCTACCGGCAGCCAGATGACCAGCACGGTGATCGGGCTGATATGCGTGAAGAACTCCAGAAAGTCCGACTCGAACAGGCGAATCGGTGTGCTGGAGTGATTGATCTTGACGCTGTGCGCGGATTCCGGCATGTATCACCTGATCGTCATGAGCACCTGGCCGGATGCAACCTGGTCGCCCCGCGTCACGCGCACTTCATGGACCACGCCCGACCGCGGGGAGCGCAGCTCGTTCTCCATCTTCATGGCCTCGAGGATGATCAGCGTCTCGCCCTCGGCCACGGTTTGGCCTGGGGCGACGGCCGTCTTGACCACCAGCCCGCTGATGGGCGCCTTGACCGCTGCTTCGGCGCCCGAGGCCCTCACTGTGCGATCGGCCAGGGCCAGCCGTCGCGAGCGCTCGTCCTGGACCTTGACGATGTAGCGCCGGCCGCCGACCATGACGCGGTAGACGTTGCGCTGCTCTGCATCAGGGTCCAAGAGCACTTCGTGCGAGACGTTGTTGAGCAGCAATGAGTAGAGTTGGCGGCCGCCCACCGCTTGCATGTCGGCCGCCAACTCAGCGCCATCCACGGTGATCCGGCCTGGCACATCAACCGCGATCTCATAGGTTTGCTCGTTGATCGTCGCGTAGTATTTCATACCCAACTCTCTCGGACGTCCTTACCGAATCCGGCGCAGCCCAGGCCGGCCGCTTTCCTTCCAGGGCGAACCGCGCACGTTCTGGTCATCGCGCGGCGCGGCGAAGATCACCGCCTGTTGGTCGCGCTCGTGTTGGGCGAGCGCCGCGGCGATCGCCGCGGCCTGGATCAGATCGCGATTGGGCGCGGCCGACATGCGAAAACCGTCCTGGCCGTCGAGGAAGCCGGTGTCGAACTGGCCGCCCTGGAAGCGCGTGCTGTCCATCACCTGTTGATGGAACGGGATCGTGGTGTGCAGACCGCTGATGCGATACTCTTCCAGCGCCCGGCGCATGCGCAAGATCGCCTCGGCGCGCGTCTCGCCCCAAACGACCAGCTTGGCGAGCAGCGGGTCGTAGAACAGGCTGATCTCCCAACCGGCGTAGATGCCGCTCTCGACGCGCACGCCCGGCCCGGTCGGCTCGCTCAGGTTGGTGATGCGGCCGGTTTCCGGCAGGAAATCGTTGTAGGGGTCTTCGGCGCTGATGCGGCACTCGATCGCGTGCCCGCTCACGCGGATGTCCTTCTGCCGCCAGCGGAGCCGGCGGCCATACGCGATGGCGACCTGCTCCTTGACGATGTCTACGCCGGTGACCATCTCAGTCACGGGATGTTCAACTTGCAGGCGGGTGTTCATCTCCAAAAAGTAGAACCGGCCGTCGTGATCCAGCAGGAATTCGACCGTGCCGGCGTTGACGTAGCCGACTGCCTGGGCGGCCCGCACCGCGATGGCGCCCATCTCCGCGCGCACTTCAGGCGTCACCGCGACCGACGGCGCCTCTTCGATCAGCTTTTGATGCCGGCGTTGGATCGAGCACTCGCGTTCGCCCAAGTGGATGCAGTTGCCGTGGGTATCGGCCAAGATCTGGATCTCCACGTGACGGGCGCGGCCGATCAGCTTCTCCAAATAGATCGTGTCGTCGCCGAACGCGCTGGCAGCCTCACGCCGCGACGCGGTCAGGCTGCGGGGCAGGTCGGCCGGCTGGGTCACGACCCGCATCCCCTTGCCGCCGCCGCCAGCCGAGGCCTTCACGACGATGGGGTAGCCCAACTCTTCAGCCGAGGCCAGCGCCTCGGCATCAGAAAGGCCACGCTCCGTGCCCGGCACGACCGGCACGCCGGCCGCGAGCATCGTCCGCCGGGCCGCGACTTTGTCGCCCATCGCGCGGATCGCGACCGGCGGCGGTCCGACCCAGGTCAGCTTCGCATCCTGCACGGCCTGTGCGAACTCCTCGTTCTCAGCCAGAAAGCCGTAGCCGGGATGGATCGCCTCCGCGCCGGACTGCCGGGCGGCCGCGATGATCGCCGGAATGTTCAGATAGCTCTCACGCGCCGGCGACGGGCCGATGCGATACGCCTCGTCTGCATAGCGCACGTGGAGCGCCGTGCGATCGGCGTCGGAATAGACGGCGACCGTGCGCAGGCCGCGCTCTTCACATGCGCGCAGAACCCGTACCGCAATCTCGCCGCGGTTGGCGACCAGCAGTTTGTTGAACATGCGGTTACTTCAGCCGTTTGCGCACTTCTTCGATGATGTGCTCGTTGGTCGTGTGAACGCCCGTGGCGGCCTTCGAGTAGACCAATTTGCCGTCCACGATCACTTCGTAGCGCCCAGCGCCCGAGGGAAGCAAGATGATCTTCTCGATGGGATGAGACTGGCCGACGGTCGGTTGGAACGTGTTGACAAGCGCCTCCGCCATACTGGCGGCTCTGGGGGTGTAGTTTCAGGCTACACAGAATTCGATGCTGATGTGCATGAGAGCGGTTCTCCTCTGGTGTGTTATTCCGGCCACTCGATGTCGGATTCGACGATCAGGCCGGGTTCGGCGGCGTTGACCAAGAGCGCCAGTGCAGCTCGAATGACAGCCTGTTGCGTCTCGGCCCGGCGCGCCGGGCCCAGCGCCGCGCCATAGGGAAAGCGAACGTGCAGCGCACGCGGGATCTTCACGTTTTCCGCGATGTCGCGATTCATGACCACGCACACGGTCGCGACGCCTTGTTCCTCGATGGCCCTGGCGATCAGTCCCACGGACTGTTGGCAGATGGGTCAGCAGGGGGTGAGCAAGGCGGCATCCACGCCATCAGCCTTGAGCCGCCGCGCCACGATCGGCGCGGTCTGCCGGATCAACTGCTGCGGCTCTGGCAGATAGCCCATGAAGCTGTAGGTCCAGGGGTAGAGACGGCCAATGACGCCTTCTTCGACCAGGCGCTGAAAGTGCGTGATGGGCAACGCCACGTTGAGGTCGGCGGACACGGCTGCATGGTCATAGTGCGAATGTGCAATACGCAGGCGCTCCGGCGGAGTATCCACGTGGATCTCGCGGAACGACGGATCGCCCAGATCGTGCCATTCATCGAAAGGCGTCTGCGCATCGCCGCGATACAGGCCGCACGTGGTCACCAGCGCCACGGTGCTCTGCGCCAACGATCGGCGCATCGGTGTCCACGGCGCCTCGTCATTGATGATCCAGACGAAATTTGGATCATAGCGCCCCTGGACCATCTTTTGAGCGGCTTCCAGCTTGCTCGTCAGCATAGCCTCTTCCTCCACGGCCACATTGTACCGCGCTGACAGGCAGGCGTCAAACGAAGACGACCCCCAAAGCCTGCTGGCAGGAGGCTTCGGGGGTCGTAATGAGGCTTCGAGGGCCAACCATCCCCTCGTCTACTTGTCTACTTGCCTACGCGCCTACTTCCAGCTACCCAACACCTTCATGTAATTTGCGCGCTCGAACGCGGCCGGCTCGGCCACGTTGCGCTGGCTGAGCGCGCCCTTCATCTGCGCCACCGATTCGTACTCGTGCGCTTCCATCCATTCGGCGACGCCGCTCACCAGCTCGCTCAGCGCGGCCGGGCCGCGCTCCAGCAGCACCGAGGTGACATTGGCGATGTCTGCGCCGGCCATGATCGCTTTCACCGCGTCTTCGGCCGTGTGGATGCCGGTGGTGAGGGCCAGCGAGGCCTTGACGTGGCCGTAGAGGATGGCGATCCACCGCAGCGGCAGCCGCATCTCGTTGGAGTTGCTCAGCACCAGGTGCGGCACGACGCTCAACTCTTCCAGGTCGAAATCTGGCTGGTAGAAGCGGTTGAAGAGCACCAGCGCGTCGGCGCCGGCGCGATCCAGCCGATGCGCCATGTTGGGCAGCGCGCTGAAGAACGGGCTGAGCTTCATGGCGACCGGGATCTGCACCTGCGCCTTCACCTCGCGCAGGATCTCCAGATAGGTGTTTTCCACGGCTTCGCTGGTCAGTTTGGCGCGGGCTGGGATCAGATAGACGTTCAGCTCCAGCGCGTCCGCGCCGGCTTCTTCGATCAGCCGGGCGTAGCGCGTCCAGCCGCCGGGCGTCACGCCGTTGAGGCTGCCGATGATCGGGATATCCACCGCGGCCTTCGCCTCACGGATCAGCTCCAGATAGCCATCTGGCCCGCGGTTGTAGTCGGCGGCCTTCGGGAAATAGGCCGTGGCCTCGGCCGACATGAAGACGGTCTGTTCCAGGAAATCGTGCTGCGCCAGCGCCTCGAGGTCAATTTGCTCCTCGAACAACGAATACATCGTGATCGCGGCCGCGCCGGCGTCTTCCATCTCCTTGATCCCGCTGATCTTCTTCGACAGCGGCGACGCCGACGGCACGATGGGGTTCTTCAGGGTCAGGCCCATGTAACGGGTGGTGAGGTCTACCATGTATGTTCCTTTCGCGGTGACTGGGTAGACAAGGAGACAAGGAGACAAGGAGACAAGGAGACAAGGAAACAAGGAGACAAGGCTACCTTAGTCTACTTGTCTACTCTCTCCTTGTCTACTCTCTCCTTGTCTACTCTCTACTTGTCTACTCTCTCCTTGTCTACTCTCTCCTTGTCTACTTCTCCATCCCCGCCAACTGCTCATACTGCTTCCAGCGCGCTTGCACATCAGCCTGCGCCAGCTTCAACAGCATTTCGGCGCGGGCTTCGTCGCGCTGCGCCAGCGAGAAATAGCGGCTTTCGTTGTACACGTAGTCCTTCAGCGGGATCTTCGGCGCCTTAGAATCGAGCGTCAGCGGGTTCTTGCCGTCGGCCGCCAGCGCCGGGTTGTAGCGGTAGAGCGGCCAGGCGCCCGAATCCACGGCCAGCTTCTGCTGGTTCAGGCCATGGATCAGGTTGAGGCCCTGCTGGATGCAGTGGCTATACGCGATGACGAGGCTGGGGCCAGGATACGCTTCGGCCTCCAGGATTGCGCGCACGGTCTGGTTGTCGTTTGCGCCCATCGCGACCTGCGCCACGTAGATCGAGCCGTAGCTCATGGCGATCATGCCCAGGTCTTTCTTCGCCAACGGCTTGCCCGCGGCCGCAAAGCGCGCCACGGCCGCGCGCGGGGTCGCCTTCGATGCCTGGCCGCCGGTGTTGGAGTAGACCTGTGTGTCGAGCACCAGCACGTTGACATCGCGGCCCGACGCCAGCACGTGATCCAGGCCGCCGTAGCCGATGTCGTAGGCCCAGCCGTCGCCGCCCATGATCCAGACGCTGCGCTTCACCAGCATGTCAGCCACGCCCAGGAGATTTGCGATTTGCGATTTGCGATTTGCGATTTCGGAAAGTTTCGTCTTGAGCGCCGCGACGCGCTCCCGTTGCTCGGCGATGCCCTTCTCGGTGCTCTGGTCGGCGCTCAGCAGACCGTCAGCCAGCACGTCGCCGATGAGATCGCGGTTCGCCTGCACCAGTTCGCGGGCGAACTCGGTCTGCTTGTCAATGGTCAGGCGGAAGCCCAGGCCGAATTCCGCGTTGTCCTCGAAGAGGCTGTTCGACCAGGCCGGGCCGCGGCCCTCCTTGTTGACCGACCACGGGGTGGTCGGCAGGTTGCCGCCGTAGATCGAGGAGCAACCGGTCGCGTTGGCGACGATCGCGCGGTCGCCGAAGAGCTGCGTGACCAGCTTGACATAGGGGGTTTCACCGCAGCCTGCGCACGCGCCCGAGAACTCGAAGAGCGGTTGCAGGAGCTGCGAGTTTTTGACGTTGCCGAACGAGATCAGCGTGCGATCCAGCTCCGGCACGCCCAGGAAGAACTGGAAGTTGTCGCGTTCGGCGAAGCGCAGCGGCGGCTGTGGGGCCATGTTGATCGCCTTCAGCTTGGGCTGGCTCTTGTTCTTGGCCGGGCAGCTTTCCACGCACAGGCCGCAGCCGGTGCAGTCTTCGGGCGCCACCTGAACGGTGTATTTCATGCCGGGGAGGTCGTGGCTGCGATAATCCACCGCCTTGAAGGTCTCGGGCGCGCCATCCAACGCTGCGGGCGCATAGACCTTGGTGCGGATGGCCGCGTGCGGGCAGACGAACGCGCACTTGCCGCACTGGATACAGATGGCGGCGTCCCACACCGGGATTTCGAGCGCGATGTTGCGCTTCTCCCATTGGGTGGTCGCCATGGGCCAGGTGCCATCCACCGGGAAGGCCGAGACCGGCAGGCTGTCGCCATAGCCCGCGATGATCTGGCCGGTGACATCCTTGACGAACGCCGGCGCCTCATCGGGCACGGGCGACGCCATGTCGAATTGGCTGGTCACCTGCTGGGGATACTGCACCTCATACAGATGCGAAAGGGTATGATCCACGGCCGCGAAGTTCTGCTGCACCACCACCTCGCCGCGACGGCCATAGGTGCTGCGGATCGCCTCCTTGATCTTGGCGATGGCTTCGTCGCGCGGCAGCACGCCGGAGATCGCAAAGAAGCAGGTCTGCATGATGGTGTTGATGCGGACGCCCATGCCCGTGTCACGGGCGACCTTGTACGCGTCAATGACGAAGAGGCGCAGCTTCTTGTCAATGATCTGTTTTTGCACCTGGCGTGGGAGCTGATCCCATACCTCGTCCGGGCCGTAGAGGCTGTTGAGCAGGAAGACCCCGCCCGCCTCAGCCTTCGCCAGCACGTTGACGCGTTCCAGGAAGACCCACTGATGACACGCGATGAAGTTCGCCGACTCGATCAGGTTGGTCAGGCGGATCGGCGCCGGGCCGAAGCGCAGGTGCGACGTGGTCAGCGTGCCCGATTTGCGGGAGTCATAGACAAAGTAGCCCTGGGCGTAGTTGTCGGTCTCCTCGCCGATGATGCGGATCGAGTTGTGGTTGGCGCCCACCGTGCCATCGGCGCCCAGGCCGAAGAACATGGCCCGCACGCCCTGCTTGGACTCCACGGCGAAGCTGGGATCATACGTCAGGCTGGTGTGCGTCACGTCGTCGTTGATGCCGACGGTGAAATGATTCTTGGGCGCAGCAGCGGCCATGTTGTCGAACACCGCCTTGGCCATCGCCGCGGTGAATTCTTTGCTCGCCAGGCCATACCGGCCGCCGAGCACCTTGAACGACTGCCCCGCCTCCACCAGCGCGGTCACCACGTCCATGTACAGCGGCTCGCCGGCCGCGCCCGGCTCCTTGCAGCGGTCGAGCGCGGTGATGATCTTGACCGACTTCGGCAGCGCGTCCACGAAATGGGCGACGCTGAAGGGCCGATAGAGGCGCACCTTGAGCAGGCCGACCTTCTCGCCGGCTGCGGTGAGTGCGTTCACCGTCTCGTGCGCCACGTCCGCACCCGAACCCATCATCACGATCACGCGCTCGGCGTCGGCTGCGCCCACGTAGTCGAACAGCTTGTACTCGCGGCCCACGACCTGGGCAAACCGGGCCATGTACGCCTGGACGATTTCCGGCACGGCCTGGTAGAACGAGTTGCACGCCTCGCGCGCCTGGAAGAAGACGTCCGGGTTCTGCGCGGTGCCGCGGATGACGGGCCGCTCGGGATTGAGGGATCGCGCCCGATGCGCCTGCACCAGGTCTTCGTCAATCATGGCGCGAATGTCGTCGTCGCCCAGTTCCTCGATCTTGCGGATTTCGTGGCTGGTGCGGAAGCCGTCGAAGAAGTGCAGGAACGGCACACGCGCCTTGAGGGTGGCGGCCTGGGCGATCAGCGCCAGATCCATCACCTCTTGCGGGTTGCTGCTGCACAGCATGGCCCAGCCGGTCGAGCGGACCGACATCACGTCGCTATGATCCCCGAAGATCGAGAGCGCGTGGGTGGCGATGGCGCGCGCTGCGATGTAGAAGACCGTCGAAGTCAGCTCGCCCGCGATCTTGTACATGTTGGGGATCATCAGCAGGAGGCCCTGCGAGGCGGTGAACGTCGTCGTCAGGGCGCCGGTTTGCAGCGCGCCGTGCACTGCGCCGGCCGCGCCGCCTTCCGATTGCATCTCCACCACCAACGGCACGGTACCCCAAATGTTGGTTTTGCCTTCGGCGCTCCAGGCGTCGGCCCACTCGCCCATGTTACTGGACGGGGTGATCGGGTAGATCGCGATCACCTCGTTGGTCTTGTGCGCGACATGGGCTGCGGCCTCGTTGCCGTCAATCGTTACGTAGTGACGTAGTGACATTCAAGCTCCTCCGGATTGACGCGGAAAAAACCGGACCCGATTTGGGTCCGGCAAAAGGTTAGCATATGACATTCTACCGCCCGACAGGATAGCATGGGGCGCAGGCAGGGGGTATGACTCGCGTCATAGAAAATCCCCGCAGCGCCACAGGCCCTGAGCGGCCCGTGCCTGGCGTGGCGCTGTCAAACTGGATCGCCTCACCGAGCTTCGGGATATGGCGGATGAGGATTGAGGCCGTGGAATGATCCACCATCCACACCAACGGCTTGGCGACCTGGGCAAAGACCACCATGGGGCGGGACAACAGCATGGCCGTCTGCGCGGGGAAGCGAAGGGCGATCGTCTTGGGCGTCTGTTCACCCAGCACCATGTGGATGAACGACAGCAACAGCAGCACGAGCACCACGGAGATGATCGCGGCCAACTCGCCCAAGATAGGCGCTCGCCCCAGGATGCGAGTCAGAACCGGCTCCAGCAGATGTTCCAGCGGGTCCTCGGCGACGATGCCCAACAGGATCGAGGCGCCGGTGATGCCGAGCTGCGAGCCGGCGATGGCCCAATCCGGGTCGTGAAGCAGGCGCTGCGCCTGTTTGGCGCCTGACCGACGTTCGGCAGCCAGCCGCTCCAATTGCGTCTTGCGTACCGACACGACCGCAAATTCGACGGCGACAAAGAAGGCGTTGGTCAAGATGATGAACAGGCCAGCCACGATCGGCCAGAGAATCGGTTGGGAAACAGCCGTATTGGATGTCGTGGGTTGCTCCTGCGGCTTGTCGGCCGCCATTATACTAGACACGAGGCAAACCGTCAGGTCTGTCATCCGCCTCTTTGTTTGCGCTCTGGGTGTATGTTATCATGGTGCAATATGGACCTGCTTGAGCCTGTTCTGAAAAGCGCCGCCCACCGCTCTGGTCTCGAGGCTGTGCGAAGCCTCCTTTCAGGATCAGCCGGTCACACTCGCCAACAAAGTAACCGGCTGAAGCCTCAAACCCGGGACATTTTCACACGGGCCGCGGCGTTGGCCGCGGCATGGGCAACGATCCCATGAGGAAGGTGCGTCACATGCGGCTCGGCAGTGGGCAGGCGCCTGGCAAAGTGATCTTGTTCGGCGAGCACGCGGTGGTGTACGGCCGGCCCGGGCTCGCCGCGCCGGTGACGCAGGTGTGCGCCGAAGCGATCGTCGAAGCGGCCCCCTCCGGCGCGGGCGTCATCATCGTGGCGCCGGACCTGGGCGAAGAGATCAGCTTGCGCGATGCGGCGGCTGACCATCCACTGGCCGCGGCCGCGCGGCTGGCCCTGGCGACTGCCCCAGGGCTGGCGCTGACGGTCATCAGGAGTCAGGAGTCAGGGGTCAGGGGCCAGGGGTCGGCCAGCTTCCAGCTTCCGGTATTTGACCTCCAGCCTCTCCCCGACTGGCGCATCACCATTCGCTCGACCATTCCCATTGCCAGCGGCCTGGGCAGCGGCGCGGCGGTCTCCACCGCGCTCGTGCGAGCGATCATCGACGCGGCGCATCAACAAATACGCACTACGCAATACGCACTACGCAATACGCACTACGCAATACGCGATACGCAAGCCCTCTCCGCGCTCATCTACGAAGTTGAAAAGCTGCACCACGGCGCGCCCAGCGGCATAGACAACACCGTGATCGCCTACGGCCAGCCTGTCTATTTCGTGCGTGGCCAGCCGCCGCAGCCGTTCGCCATCGGCCGGCCCTTCACCCTGGCGATTGCCGACACCGGCATCCGCAGCCCGACCAAGATCGCGGTGGAGCAGGTGCGCCGCGCGTGGGAAGCGGCGCCGGCGCGCTTCGAGGCGCTCTTCGACGAGATCGCAGCGGTGGTGGAGGCTGCGCGCACGGCCATCGCCGGCGGCCAACCTGACCGGCTTGGGCCGCTGATGGGCGCCAACCACGCTCTGCTCCAACAAATCGGCGTCTCGAGCCCAGAACTGGACGCGCTGGCAGCGGCTGCGCGCGGAGCCGGCGCGCTGGGCGCCAAGCTTTCCGGCGCGGGCCGCGGGGGAAACATGATCGCGCTGATCACCGCGGATACTGCGAGCGCGGTGACGGCCGCCTTGTGGGCCGCGCACGCGACCAACGTGATAGTGACACAGGTGGGGTAAAGCCTATATGGACTTGCACCAGTTTCTCTGTGCAGCCGAAGCGGCCGGCTATCTGGTCGTTCACGAGCGCCAGGTGGACCCGGTCCTCGAGATCGCCCGTGTCGCGGCTGAGTTGGACGGCCGGCCTGTGCTGTTCACGCACGTCAAGGGCAGCGCCTACCCCGTCTTGATCGGCGTTTGCTCGGACCGGCGCTACTTCGGGATGGCGTTGGGCTGCCCGGCCGACCAGGTGATCTTTCGGCTGGCTTCGGCGCTACCTGCCCCCTTGGCCCCCCTCCCTGACAAGGAGGGGGGAGGCGTGCTCCCCTCCCCGCACAGGGGAGGGGCCGGGGGAGAGGTCGCCCCCTGCCAGGAAGTGATCGAACCCGAAGTCAACCTCGAATCCATCCCCTTCCTGACCCACTACGCAACCGACGCCGGGCCCTACGCGTCGGCAGCAGTCGCGTTCATCAACGACCCGGACACCGGGCCGAACGCCTCGTATCACCGGCTGTTGCGGCTGGATCGGACGCGTGTGGCGGCCCGGCTGGTGGAGCGGCGGGGGACCGAGACCGCCTGGCGCAAGACGTTCGGCGACTCGAAGTCGCAGCTACCGACGCAAAGCCTGCCTGCGCAGGCTGCCTCGGGGCCGGCTCAGGCGGCGCAGGCCGACTTCGCAGAGGTTGCTGCGGTTTCCAACCGTCGGCAGGGTCTCCCCGTCGCCATCGGCATCGGCCTGCCGCTCCACGTGCTGCTGGCCGCCTCTATGGCGCCGCCGGCCGGCGTGGACGAGATGTCCATCGCCCAGGCGCTCGCGCCGACCCTGATGGCTGTCTGCGCCAACGGCATCCGCGTGCCGGCCGAGGCCGAATTCGTCCTGGAGGGCCGCATCACACACGATCTCGCCCCCGAAGGCCCGTTCGTAGATCTCACCGGCACCTACGACTTCGTGCGCCAACAGCCGATCATCGAGATCGAACGCGTGACGCACCGCCGCGACGCCATCTACCAGGGCCTGTTGCCCGGCCGGCTGGAGCACCGCCTGTTGATGGGGATGCCGCGTGAGCCCACCATCTATGCCGAGGTGAACAAAGTCGCGCGCTGTCTGAACGTCCATGTCACTCCAGGCGGCGCGTCGTGGCTCCATGCGGTCGTGCAGATCCTCAAACAGGCGCCGGATGATGGGCAGCGGGCCATCGCCGCGGCGTTTCGCGGGCATGGCTCGCTGAAGCACGTCTGGATCGTGGATGAAGACGTGAATCCTTTCGACCCGCACGACGTAGAGTGGGCAGTAGCCACGCGCTTTCAGGCCGATCGCGATCTTGTCGTGCTGACCGACCAGCCATCTAGCTCCCTCGACCCTTCAGCCAGGCACACCCCCGGCCAGAAGAGCCGCACCACCAAGATGGGATTGGACGCGACCGTGCCTTGGGACACGCCGGCCGGCCCGGCCGATCGGGAGGCCTATCGCCGGGTGTAGAAACTGGAAAGCTGCTGCGCAAAGGGGGACCAATGGCGCTCGAAAAACACAACCTGTATCGCTTGCCGTGGTCAATGAACGACAACCCCATCGCCTGGCTGGAGATTACCGATGTGTGCAACATCCACTGCGAGGGGTGCTATCGGCAGCGCATGACCGGCCATAAGTCGCTGGCCGAAGTTCAGACAGAGATCGCCTTCTTCAAGAAGTGGCGCAACCCGGACAACGTCTCCATTGCGGGCGGCGAGCCGCTCATCCATCCGCAGATCACGGACATCGTGGCTCACATCGCCCAGAACAAACTCAAACCGATCATCCTGACTAACGCGCTGGCGCTGACGCCCGAGCTGCTGCGCGAGCTGAAACGGGCGGGGCTGGCCGGCTTCACGGTCCACATTGACAGCCGGCAGAACCGGCCGCGCTGGAAGGACAAGACCGAGGCCGATCTGAACGAGCTGCGGCAGCATGTGACCGACATGGTCGCCGCGATCGGCGGGCTCTACCTGGTCTTCAACTCCACCGTTTACCCGGCCACCTTTCACGAAATCCCCGATGTGATGGCGTGGGGACGACGCAACTTCGGCCGGGTGCACGGGCTGGTGTTCATCACCTATCGCACAGCCAGCAGCGAGACTAGCATCGCCACCGACGCGGCCGATCAAGAGGTGGACCTGCGCAAGCTGAGCTACGTGAAGGACCGTTTCGACGAGAAGTTCGTCACGGCCCCCGAAGTATACGCATTGCTCAAAGAGACCTGCTCCGAGTACGAAGGGGCCGGCTACCTGGGCGGCAGCATCCGGCACGACTCGTTCAAGTGGCTGGTGGGCGCCCTGGTCGGTTCGCAACGACAGGTCTATGGCGCGGTGGGCAAGAAGACCATGGAGATCGCGCAGGCGGGACACCACCTCCTCAAGGGCTCCTACCTGGCCTATCTCTCGCAGGCTAAGGTCGGACGCAAGGTCTTCTTGTTGGCGCCGTGGGACAGGACCGTGCGCCAGGCGGCCAGGAACTGGCTGGCGGACATTGTGCGCCGGCCCAGCCGCCTCTTCGACGGCATCTATATCCAGAGCGTCGGCATCATCCAGGCGCCCGATCTGCTGCCCGATGGTCGGGCCGACATGTGCGATAGCTGCCCGGACATCACCTACTACGAGGGACAGTTCGTCAACTCGTGCCGGCTGGACGAGTATCGGCTGTTCGGCGGTTTCCTGTCGGTGACGGCGCGAACGGAACGGTAGATTGGTGACCTGGGAGATTGGTAAGCGGAAGCCCCCCAACCTACCAATCCACCAACCTCCTCACGAGAACACTGCCATGCCAACAGATCGCAACCCTATCGCTTTCCTCCGCAGCCTGTGGCGCATCTTGCGCGGTCAACCGAACATCCCGCCCTCGTTGCAAGACAACGCGCTGCTGGATGTGATTCTGCAGCGGCGGAGCGTGCGCAGCTTCGACAGCCGGCCGATCCCAGACGCTGTCTTTGCAGCGATCCTGGAGGCAGGGCGCCTGGCGCCCTCCACGGTCAACCTGCAGACTTGGGTGTTTGGGACCTTCACAGTCGAATCGTGGCGGGCGACCTTCGCCACGGCCATCCCGTTTCGCGGCCAGCGCGCGGTGATCGTCATGGGCGACACGCATCGGGTGCGCGGCGTCGCGGATGCGTTTCCAGACAGCCCGCTGGTCGAGTATACTGTGGCGGTGATGAACGCCTCGCTGGCCGCCATGGCCATGAACATCGCGGCTGAGGCGCTTGGCGTGTCGTCGGTGATGCTTTCCGAGACGGGGCGGACAGGGCTGCTGGATGCGGGGTATCTCAAGCAGAAGCTGGCGCTGCCCGACGGCGTCTTCCCGTTGCTGACCATCGTCTTCGGCTACGCCAGGGGGCCGCGGCCGCCGATGCCGCCCAAGCTGCCGTTGGATCAGGTCAGTTTCACAGGAGAGTATCAGGAGGCCGATCAGTCTGTCATGACCGAGTGGATGAGGCAGATGATCGCCGGGTATAGGGCCAGCCATCCCTTCTCATCCTTCGATGCGCAGTTGCGCGTCTACTGGTCGAAAATCGGCCAGGCTGAGGCCGACTTGCGGGCGATGATCTTTCACGGGGAATGAACCATGCCAGACGAAATGTTGCGCACCTTCATCGCCATCGAGCTGAGCGAGCCGTTGGCTGCGGCCATCGGTCGCGTGCAGGCGCAGCTCAAGCGTGGGATGCCGCCAGGGGGCGTTAAATGGGTGGCGAGCGAAGGTATCCATCTGACCCTCAAATTCCTGGGCGAAACCCCCCGCAGCCGCATCCCGGAGGTCGTCGCGGCGCTCAAGGTCGCATGCGCAGGCTTCCCGGCGTTCGAGTTCACCGTCGAAGGCCGCGGATGCTTCCCCAACTGCCGCCGGCCGCGCGTGATTTGGGTCGCGGTGCGCGAGCCAAGCCAGACTCTTGGCCGCCTGCAGGCGGCCGTCGAGGAGCAGATCGCGGCGTTGGGCTGGCCGACAGAAGCGCGACCGTTCTCGCCGCATCTGACGCTGGGCCGCGTGGCGAGGAGCGCGGACCGAGCGACCGAGGCTGCGATCGGGCAGGCGGTGGAGAGGGCGGTGGTCGAGCGGATCGGCGTGCAGCGCGTGACCGCGGTCAGCTTGGTGCAGAGCGACCTCCGGCCGGCCGGCGCGGTCTACACCGTGCTGGCGCGGGCGTTGTTGAGGAGGGATGCGTGAATTGACAGCGGCCGGGAGACGTGATAGGATGTGATGGAACCTGTACCTACAGGTTGGTATCGCCAACCTGACGCTGGAAAGCGTGCGGGAGTTCCTCATGGACACTGTTTCCCGGGAGAGCCCAATCCCGCTGCACGTTCAACTGCTCAACGAGATCCGACATCGGATCTTGGGAGGCGAATGGCCGGCCGGCAGCCGCATCCCTCCCGAACACGCGCTGGAACGTGAAGCAGGAGTCAGCCGCAACACCGTCCGCAAGTCGCTGGACGCGGCGCGCGCCGAAGGCCTGCTTGACACTGTGCCCGGCAAGGGCACCTACGTCACTCAGCGGCCGGGCAAGCAGCACGGCCGGCGCTTGATCGGCTATGTGGTCCCCTATTTCCGCAGCAGCTTCGACGGCCAACTCATCCGCGGGGCCGAAAGCGCGCTGCGGCCACAAGACTATCACATCATCTTCGCGACTTCCGATGGCCGGCTTGCCGAGGAGAACCGGACACTGCGCCTCTTGCAGCAGGATGGCGTAGCCGGAGTGCTCGTCTGGCCGGTCATGGCCGACGATCCGCACCGCCACCTGGCCGAACTCATTCGCGGGGGGCTGCCGGTCGGCCTGATGGATCGCACCTTCCCCGGGCTGGAGGCCGATGTCGTCATGTGCGACAACTTCGGCGGCGGCTACCTCGCCACTCAGCATCTGATCGCCCTTGGACATCGTCGGATCGTTTTCTTGTGCCGGCCGCACATGGCGCTGATGCCGGTCGCGGAACGGCTGCGCGGCTATCGCCAGGCCATGCAGGATGCCGGGCTGGATGCGCTGGAGCCGGCGCTGGTGGGCGAGCGACAGGAGATACGCACCGATTACGCCTTGCGTTCTTACACAGATGCCAGTGGGACCGACATCGAGCAACTGCGCCGCTATCTGATCTCGGCCGGTCGCGCCACCGCGATCTTCGCAATGAACGACCTGATGGCCATGCAGACGCTGCGCGCCGCGGAGCTCGAAGGCGTCAACATTCCACAAGATCTCTCTGTCGTCGGGTTCGACGACCTGGACTTCGTCGGCCACCTGCGCGTGCCGCTGACGACGGTGAGCCAGGATCCGTTCGCCGTCGGTCACGAGGCCGCTCGCCGCCTGCTGGAGCGTATTGCAGCGGGCGCCGATGGCAAGGCGCAACAGCTCGTCTTGCCGACGCGACTGGTGGTCCGCGCATCCACGGCGCCGCTGGCGCGCCACGTGAGCGCCCTTGACCTGAGAAGGAGGTGATGCTGAGGAAAGCAGAACATGAGTAGGCGAGGCAGACGCCGGCGGCGCGATCCGCCGCCTGGACGTCCAGATTGCGCAAGCACAACACCCAAAGGAGGGAAAAGGAAATGCGTAAGCTCACCTGGTTGGTCACTGTTCTGACTGTGTTGGTGATACTGGCGGGGTGCGTTCAACCTCCGCCGACGCCGCTGCCGCCCACGAAAGCGCCGGTCGCAGCGCCGACTGCCGTGCCGCCGACTGCGGCGCCGGCGACCAAGGCCCCTGAACCTACCAATGAGAGCGTTGCAGAATTCGGATAGTCAGGCAGGGCTGGATTTGGCCCACGCCCGCAGCTGTGCGATGATAGGGGGCGTCCCAACGCCACTTGCGGAGGTTCTGCCCTATGCCGATTCCCGACTTTCTGCCGGACAGCGTTTTGGTCTTCTGGACGCGCTTGTGTACCTGGTTCAGCAGCCAGGTCTACGCCGTGATGTTGGCGCACGCCCAGCAGCACCTGCTGGTGCGCCTGCATGCGCGGCTCGACCTCCAGGCGCTGGTCACGGCTTGTGCTGGCTACCACCACACGGCCGGG